>NZ_JAOTIK010000001.1:3305000-3605000 GCF_030116705.1 Streptomyces sp. ML-6 | reverse complement strand
AGTACCGCGGCGAGTTCGAGGAGCGGCTGAAGACCGTGCTCTCCGAGATCAAGGAGAGCGACGGGCAGATCATCACCTTCATCGACGAGCTGCACACCGTCGTCGGCGCGGGCGCCGGGGGCGACTCCGCCATGGACGCCGGCAACATGCTCAAGCCGATGCTGGCCCGCGGCGAGCTGCGCATGGTCGGCGCGACGACGCTCGACGAGTACCGCGAGCGCATCGAGAAGGACCCCGCCCTGGAGCGCCGGTTCCAGCAGGTGCTGGTGGCCGAGCCGAGCGTCGAGGACACCATCGCGATCCTGCGCGGGCTCAAGGGCCGGTACGAGGCGCACCACAAGGTCTCCATCGCGGACTCCGCGCTGGTGGCCGCCGCGACCCTGTCCGACCGCTACATCACCTCCCGCTTCCTGCCCGACAAGGCCATCGACCTGGTCGACGAGGCGGCATCCCGGCTGCGCATGGAGATCGACTCCTCGCCCGTGGAGATCGACGAGCTCCAGCGCGCCGTCGACCGCCTCCACATGGAGGAGCTGGCGCTCAGGAACGAGACCGACCCGGCCTCCAGGGAGCGGCTGGAGCGGCTCCGCCGCGACCTCGCCGACAAGGAGGAGGAGCTGCGCGGCCTCAACGCCCGCTGGGAGAAGGAGAAGCAGGGCCTCAACCGGGTCGGTGAGCTGAAGGAACGCCTCGACGAACTGCACGGCCAGGCCGAGCGGGCCCAGCGCGACGGCGACTTCGACACCGCGTCCAAGCTGCTCTACGGGGAGATCCCCGGCGTGGAACGGGAGCTCGCGGAGGCCAGCGCGGCCGAGCAGGAGGCCGCGAAGGAACCCAAGGAGACGCTGGTCAAGGAGGAGGTCGGCCCGGACGACATCGCCGACGTCGTCGGCTCCTGGACCGGCATCCCGGCCGGACGCCTGCTGGAGGGCGAGACCCAGAAACTGCTGCGCATGGAGGACGAGCTCGGCAAGCGGCTCATCGGACAGGCGGAGGCCGTGCGGGCGGTGTCGGACGCGGTGCGCCGCACCCGCGCCGGGATCGCCGACCCCGACCGGCCCACCGGATCGTTCCTCTTCCTCGGCCCGACCGGGGTCGGCAAGACGGAGCTGGCGAAGGCGCTCGCCGACTTCCTGTTCGACGACGAGCGGGCCATGGTCCGCATCGACATGAGCGAGTACGGCGAGAAGCACAGCGTGGCGCGGCTCGTCGGCGCCCCGCCCGGCTACGTCGGCTACGAGGAGGGCGGCCAGCTCACCGAGGCGGTCCGCCGCCGCCCGTACAGCGTCGTGCTGCTGGACGAGGTCGAGAAGGCCCACCCCGAGGTCTTCGACATCCTGCTCCAGGTCCTCGACGACGGCCGGCTCACCGACGGACAGGGCCGGACGGTGGACTTCCGCAACACCATCCTGATCCTGACCTCCAACCTCGGCAGCCAGTTCCTGATGGACCCGCTGACCAAGCCCGAGGTGAAGAAGGAGCAGGTCCTGGAGGTCGTGCGGGCCTCGTTCAAGCCGGAGTTCCTCAACCGGCTCGACGACCTGGTGGTCTTCTCCGCGCTGTCAGGCGACGAGCTGGCGCACATCGCGCGGCTCCAGATCGACCGGCTCGCCAAGCGGCTGGCCGACCGCCGGCTCACCCTCGACGTCACGCCCGAGGCCCTGGCCTGGCTGGCCGAGGAGGGCAACGACCCGGCGTACGGGGCACGGCCGCTGCGCCGCCTCATCCAGACGTCCATCGGCGACCGGCTGGCGAAGGAGATCCTCGCGGGCGAGGTCAGGGACGGGGACACCGTCCGGGTGGACCGGGTCGGGGACGAGCTGCTCGTCGGGCCCGCTACCTCGGGCGGGGCGTCGGGCGCGACCGCGTAGGAGGGGCGCGACCACGTAGTCGGGCGCGACCGCTTGAGAGGGGCGTGACCGCGTAGGAGTCGGGCGCGAGCGCGTAAGAGGGGCGCACGGCCTGCCGATGACGGGCCCCGGCCCGAGAACCGCACGGTTCTCGGGCCGGGGCCCGTCGTTCGCGCCGACCGTCCTCCGCGGGTCCGCCGCCATTCCCCCCTTCCCCGGGCAAGGGGCGGGGAATTGAGGCGATGTCAGGAGAAAGGCGAAAACGGTCACCGTCATCGGTGATCCCTCGTCCAACATCGATATCGCGCCAAACGCCTTGCTCCGTGCCGATGGGCGGGATCTCCCGGCCCACCCCCGTTCCCGGCCGCATCCCCGGCCCCTGACAAGGGACTTCTGTTCGGGCGCGGACGGATTCCGTTCGGTGTCGCGCGAATAATCAGGACACCCTGCGGCGTCCGTCGTGGCCTGCTCACAGACGCGGTTAGGGGCCGAATTCGGCAGTCGGTAGCGTGCCCGCATGAACGAGCGGATAGGCGATGAGATAAATTCGGGGCCCAAAAAACCCAGATCTGACAATCTCTTTCACCTTGGCGAATTCCGTACTCTTTGGACTGCCTATGCCCAGTCGATCCTGGGGGATCAGCTGGCGCGCGTGGCCCTGTCGTTGCTCGTGTTCGAGCGCACCGACTCGCCGGGGTGGACCGCGGCGACGTATGCGCTGACGACCCTGCCCGCGCTGCTGTCCGGGGTGTTCCTGTCCGGCCTGGCGGACCGGTTCCCGCGGCGTACGGTCATGATCAGCTGCGACCTCGTGCGGATGGTGCTGGTCGGGCTGATGGCTCTGCCCGGGATGCCCTTGCCGCTGCTCGCGGGGCTGCTGGTGCTGGCGCAGCTGGCCGAGGCGCCCTTCGGCGCCGCCCAGGGCGCGCTGCTGCCCACCGTGCTCGGCGCCGAGCGGTACGAACGCGGCCAGCGGGTCATGCAGATCACCCACCAGACCGGACAGCTGGTCGGCTTCGCCGGCGGAGGTCTGCTGGCCGCGTGGCTGGGCAGCAACCTCTCGCTGGGCGTGAACGCGTTGACCTTCCTCCTCTCGGCGATGCTGATCAGGGTCGGCGTGAAGACCCGTCCCGCGGCGAGTGCGGATGCCCGCAAGAAGCGGCTCGGCGCACAGGTCGGCGGCGCGGCGGGGCTGATCTGGTCGGACCGCAGACTCCGGTCGCTGATCGCGCTGGGGTGGCTCGCGGGATTCGTCGTCCTGCCGGAGGGGCTGGCCGCCCCGTTCGCGGACGAGGCCGGCGGCGGCGCGTACTCGGTGGGACTCCTGCTCGCCTCGCATCCGGCGGGAATGGTGCTGGGGGCGGCCCTGCTGGGGCGGGCCGGGGTCGGCGACGAGTCGCGGCGCCGGCTGCTCGGGCCGCTGGCGATCGGTGCGAATCTGCCGCTGGTCGCCTACTGGCTCGATCCCGGCGTCGGCACGGCCATGTTCCTGCTGATGGTGGCCGGGGTGTGCTCCGCCTACCAGATCACCGCCGGGGCCACCTTCGTACTCCTGACACCGGTCGACCAGCGCGGCCAGGCGCTGGGGCTGGCCAGGTCGGGGGTGACCGCCATGCAGGGGATCGGCGTCGCCCTCGGGGGTGTCGCGACGGAGCTGACCGGCTCGTCGGCGAACACCATCGGAGCGTCCGGACTCCTCGGGGTGCTCTGCGCGGTCCTTGCCGCCGCCGCCTGGTCACGGGCGCGGACGAGTGATGCGCAGATGATTCCCCGGAAGGCATAGGCAGACCCTGGACCCCCCTGGCGGCGAAACGCGGCTAGGGTCGTCGGCAGGAAACCGCGAGCGATTCACAGGAGTACCCAGCGATGTCTATCGACCCGTCCTCGATTCCTAATTTCGGGGGCCAGCCCGAACCGCAGGCCGCAGGACCGGAGGGCCCCGTCGTCCCCGACCAGGACCTCGTCAAGCAGCTCCTGGACCAGATGGAACTGAAGTACGTCGTCGACGACGAGGGCGACCTCGCGGCGCCGTGGGAGGACTTCCGCACGTACTTCATGTTCCGCGGCGAAGACGAGCAGCAGGTCTTCTCGGTCCGTACGTTCTACGACTTCCCGCACGCCGCGGACCAGCGCCCGGTCCTGCTCGACGCGATCGACGACTGGAACCGCCGCACCCTGTGGCCCAAGGTCTACACGCACACCCACGAGCCCGAGGAGGGCGCCGAGGACACCGAGGTCTCGGTCCGCCTGATCGGCGAGGCGCAGATGCTCATCGGTACGGGCGTCAGCCTGGAGCACTTCGTCTCGTCGACGGTCAGCTGGGTACGCGCCTCGATCGAGTTCGACAAGTGGCTGAAGGACCGGCTCGGCCTGACGCCGGCCGAGGAGAAGACGGACGGCACGGAGCAGGCCGCTCCCGACGCCTGAGCCCGGCCCGGCCCGGCCCACGAGAGCCCGGTCCGGACGGCGGTCCCCGCGACCACCGCCCGGACCGGGCCTTGTGCGTCGCGGGACTACTGCACCGCTACAGCCGCTTGAGGCGGTCCACCGCCTCCTCCAGCACGCCCTTCCGCTTGCAGAAGGCGAACCGTACGAACGGTGCGCCCTGGTCCCGGTGGTCGTAGAAGACCGCGTTCGGGATGGCGACGACCCCGCAGCGTTCGGGCAGCGCCCGGCAGAAGGCGAAGCCGTCGCTCTCGCCGAGCGGGCGGATGTCGGTGGTGACGAAGTACGTCCCGGCCGGGCGGTACACCTCGAAGCCCGCCTCGGTGAGCCCGTCGCTCAGCAGGTCCCGTCCGGCGCGCAGCCCGGCGCGCAGCGTGTCGTAGTAGCTGTCGGGCAGGCGCAGGGCCTCGGCGACCGCGTACTGGAACGGACCGGCCGACACGTACGTCAGGAACTGCTTCGCCGAGCGGACCGCGCTCACCAGTCCGGGGCTCGCGGTGATCCAGCCGACCTTCCAGCCGGTGAACGAATAGGTCTTGCCGGCCGAGCCGATGGTGACGGTGCGCTCGCGCATGCCGGGGAACGAGGCGAGCGGGAGGTGTTCGCCCTCGAAGACCAGGTGTTCGTAGACCTCGTCGGTGACCACGAGGAGGTCGCGCTCGTGGGCGAGTGCGGCGATCGCGCCGAGTTCCTCGCGGGTGAGGACGGTGCCGGTGGGGTTGTGCGGGGTGTTGAGCAGGATCAGCCGGGTGCGGGGGGTGACGGCGGCGCGCAGCTCGTCGAGGTCGAGCCGGTAGGTGCGCGTGGACGGCTCGGGGCGCAGGGTCACGGGGACGCGGGTGGCGCCCGCCATGGCGATGCAGGCGGCGTACGAGTCGTAGTACGGCTCCAGGGCGATGACCTCGTCCCCGGGCTCCAGCAGGGCCAGCAGGGAGGCGGCGATGGCCTCGGTGGCACCGGCGGTGACCAGGACCTCGGTGTCGGGGTCGTGGGTCAGGCCGTAGCGCCGCTGCTGGTGCTCGGCGATCGCGGTGCGCAGCTCGGGGATGCCGGGGCCGGGCGGGTACTGGTTGCCGCGCCCGTCGCGCAGGGCCCGGACCGCGGCCTCCCGGACCTCCTCCGGGCCGTCGGTGTCGGGGAAGCCCTGGCCGAGGTTGATGGAACCGGTCCGTACGGCGAGCGCCGACATCTCCGCGAAGATCGTCGTACCGAACTCCGCGAGGCGGCGGTTGAGCAGCGGTCGTCCCTGTGTCATGGCGGTCATCCTGCGCGCAAGCTCTGGAGTTGCTCAAGTCTGCTTTGGCCGTTCGGGGACGGGGGAATCCCCCGGACGCACAGGAAGCGAAGAACGCGCGTGCGAGCGTGCGGAAGCGGGGGGACCTCGCTTCGGGGGAATGAAGGGCGTGGGGTCGGTGAAGGAATTCGTCCAAATGATCATCATGGTCGCTCTGCTCGGGGTGATCGTCTCGGTCGTGGTGGTGCGGCCGATGAAGAAGGCGAAGGCGGCCGCCCGGTCGGGTGCGCGGGGGCGCGGCGGGGCCGGGAGGCGTAATACGCGGCGGGGGTCGGACGGGGGCAGCTGGTGGGTCGGCGGGGACAGCGGGGACTCGTCCTCCGGGAGCGGCGACTCCTCGGGCGGTGGCTCGTCGTGCGGCGGTGGCGGTTCCTCGTGCGGTGGTGGCGGTGGCGGCGGGGGTGGCTGCGGCGGCGGCAGCTGACCGGGCCGGTCGGGGGCGTTCTCCGGTGCAGGGCCGTTCTCCGGTACGGGGTGCTTTTCGGTACGGGGGTGCTTTTCGGTACGGGTCGGCTCTCCGGTACGGGCCGGTGTCACCCCTGGGGTAGAGGAACGTCCAGGGGGTTGACGTCGAGAAGTTGACGTCGGGAAGTTGACATCGGGGGCCGGGCGGCGGGGTCGGACGGTCCGGGCCCGCGCGGTCGGCGTGTGGCGGGTGTTCGAGGTGTGACAGGTGTCCGGTGGGTGAACTCCCGCCGGACACCTTTTTGTTGGGCTTTTCGCGGGTCATCGGTGAACACGTATCCGAAGGGCCCCCGAGGGGAGGGAAACCGCAGCAAGTTGGGTAAAAGCGCTGTGCATGCGGCTTATCCGTGATTCCCTCGTTTGAGAGAACATCCAGCCCTCGGACCCCAGTTGGACCTGATCGGGCGCTATAAACCCCGCGTGCATCGCGTCGAGGCGTCCCCTGTCCATGTGTCCATGCCTGCTTTGCGGAGCCGACCCATGCTCACGACCCTCCAGACGGCTTACTCCGACACCCGTGCTGCCGACCTGGCCTGGGCGCTGGGGCGCGAACCGCTCCCCGCCCTGGCGGTGCTCGACCTCGAACTCGCGGGCGCCAGGTTGCAGATGCGCCTGCTCGGCGCCTCCCACCAGGTGCTTCTCGAGGAGAAGAGCGGTGCCTGTTCCGAAACCGTGGCGTGCATCCCCGGCAGCAGGACCCCGCTGCCGCTCGGGGTGTCCAAACGCCTCGGCGAGTGGGAGTACGAATTCGCGGCGCGCGTCGAGACGCTCTCGGAGGGCTCGTTCGCCGGGCGTGCGCAGGAGCTCCTCGCGCTGGTGGCCGACCACCCCCACGGCCTCGCCGGTACGTTCCCCGGCAGCCCGCACGCCTTCACCGCCATGCTCGCCCAGCGGACGGAGGGGCAGGTGCGGTGGCACACCTGGCACGCGTACCCCCAGGAGGGGCAACTGGTGGTGACGCGCACCAGGATGGGCCTGCGGAAGCCCGCCGCGGCGCTCTGAAACGCCCCGACTCCGTTACGGGCAGGCCACTTGCACCCTTGTGGGTGACAGGCTGCCACGCTCTCGTGACGTAGCGTTCGCATCATGATCGACCAGCAGGTTGTGCTGCGAGGGGGCGCGGCATGTCTTCCCGTGCGACCGAGAACCGGTCGGCTTCTCGTGCTGGCCGCCGTCTTCGTCTGTGCGGCCTGCGGTCTGGTGTACGAACTCGAACTGGTGGCGCTCGCCTCCTACTTGATCGGTGACTCGGTCACCCAGGCCTCCATCGTGCTCTCCGTGATGGTGTTCGCGATGGGGGTCGGCTCGCTTCTCGCGAAACGTTTACGCAGTCATGCCGCGGTGGGGTTCGGGCTGATCGAGACGGCCCTCGCGCTCATCGGCGGCTCCTCGGCGCTCGTGCTGTACGCCTCGTTCGCCTGGATCGGGGAGTCGCGGCCGGCCCTGGTCGGTTTCTCGTTCACGATCGGCGTCCTGATCGGTGCGGAGATCCCGCTGCTGATGACCCTGATCCAGCGCGTCGACCGGCAGGACGCGGGCGGCGCCGTGGCGGACCTGTTCGCCGCCGACTACGTGGGCGCGCTGGTCGGCGGGCTCGCCTTCCCCTTCCTGCTCCTGCCGATGCTGGGCCAGCTGACCGGGGCGCTGCTCACCGGCGCGATCAACGCGGCGGCGGGCGGGGCCCTGGTGCTGTGGGTGTTCCGGCGGGACCTCACCCCGGGCTCCCGGCTGCTGCTGGTCGTGGCCAATGGGGTGGTGATCGTCGTCCTGGCCCTCACCGCCGCGCTGGTCGACGACTTCGAGCGGGCGGCGCGGCGCGCGGTGTACGGGGACGGGGTGCGGGTCGCGGTGCAGACCGGGGTGCAGGAGGTCGTGCTGACGGGGTCGGACCGCGGTTCCCTGCACCTGTACCTGGACGGGCGGTTGCGGGTCAGCGCGCACGACGAGCACCGCTACCACGAGGCGCTGGTCCACCCGGCGATGAACGGGCCGCACGCCCGGGTCCTGATCCTGGGCGGGGGCGACGGCCTCGCCGCCCGGGAGGTGCTGCGCCACCCGGACGTGCGCGGCGTCACCCTGGTCGAGCTCGATCCCGGCGTCACCCGGTTGGCCCGGACCGACCCGGCGCTCTCGGAGCTGAACGGCCACGCGGACCGCGATCCGCGGCTCACGGTCGTCACCGACGACGCCTTCACCTGGCTGCGGGCGGCGCGCGGCAGCTACGACGTGGTGGTCTCGGACCTGCCCGACCCCGGGATCTCCGCCAGCACGAAGCTGTACTCGGCGGAGTTCTACGGCCTGGTCGAGAGGGTCCTCGCGCCCGGCGGCCGGGTGGTGGTGCACGGCGGCCCGGCGGTGTCCCGGCCCCGCACGTACTGGACGGTGGAGGCGTCGATGCGGGAGGCGGGCCTGCACACCCGCCCGTACCTGATCGGCGGCCGGCTCTCCGATTTCGCCGACGGCCCCGACCGGGCCACCCGCCGGACCCGGGCCGTGCGCGACTGGGGCTTCGTCCTCGCCGGGGCGGGGCGCGCACCGGAGCTGGGCCTGGCCCCGGGGGCGCCGGAGCCGCAGTCGTTGACGGCGCGGGCGCTGACGGAGGCGGGACGGGGGGCCGAGGACGCACGGCTCCCGGGCCTGCCGCCGTCGACGCTGGTGCACCCGAGGTACTGGGAGAACCGGTGAGGGCGGGGCGGAGGGCCGTCCCGCGGGGTGGAACCGCTGACGTGAGGGCCGGGGCTGAGTAGGCTCGGTTTTCATGGAGCATGAGGTGTTCGTTCCGGTTCCGGCCCCGTCCCTCCGGCGGACGCTGGGCGATCCCGCCCGCGTCGCGCGCTGCGTGCCGGGATTCCAGCAGGACGCCGAGGCGTCCGCGGATCCGCTGTCCGGCCGGCTCAAGGTCCGGGTCGACGGCCACACGATCACGTACCGCGGCACCCTGAGACTCACCGACGCCCCGCGGGACGGCGGTTCGGGGAGTGCGCACGGGGCCGCCGAGATCCTGGTGACGGGCGAGGGCTCCGAGGCCAGGGGCGGCGGCTCGGCGAAGCTGACCCTGACGATCGACCTGACCGAACGGGACGGCGGCACGGCGATCGGCTTCACGGGCACGGTCGGCGGCGACGGCCGGCTCCTGGACCTGGACGCGGCGGCGGCGCTCGCCGCGGGCCGCCGCCTGCTGGACCGGTTCGTCCAGCAGCTCGTGACGGAGACGCTGGCGTCCGGGGAGCCGGACGGCGGAGAAGGACCTGCCGGGGCCGGGGAGGCCCCCGGCGGAGAGGCGCTCGATGATCGGGCGTCCGGCGGTACGCGGGGCGAGGAGCTCGGGGGACTCGGGGAGATCGAGCGGTCCGTCGGCGAAGCCGTCGAGCAGGCCATCGAGGAGGGGGCCGAGGAGGCCGACACGACCGGGGCCGGCCTCGCCCGGGACATCGTGCCCGAGGTCGACGACGACATCCCGCCCACGCACGACGCCACCGCGGACGAGGCGCCCTCGACCGGGAGTTCCGAGAACGCCGGAGGGCCCGGGAACACCGGGAGCACCGAGGACATCGAGAGCACCAGGGGCGCGGAGAGCCCGGAGAGCGCGGAGAACGCAGGGGACACGGGAGAGACAGGGGACGAGGGGGGCGCCGGTGGCGCGGGGAATCCGCCGGGCACCGGTTCGGTCTTCGACGCACCCGTCCCCCCGCCCTCGCTCGACCCCGACGCGGAGGTGGAGTTCCCCGAACCCGAGGCTCCCTCGGCGGAGGCCGCGCACGCCAGGCGCACGATGATCGGCCGCAGCGCCGAGGAGGTCGACCACGCGCCGCCGCGCGGCCGGTACGCCCCCGTGCCGTCACCCGATTCGACCACCAGGGGCGCCACGCTCCGCTGGGTCGCCCCGGCCGCCGCGCTCGCGCTGGCGTCCGCCGTGGTGGTCGGCCGTGCGCTGCGGCGGCGGAGGTAGCCGCCGCGCCAGTAATCTCGGGCGGGTGAGTAGCAGCGAGAAGGACGTCCGGCTGTCCGTCGGCGACGCAGAGTTGACCGTGAATCCCGCCAACGGCTGTCGTATCGACAGCCTGCGCATCGGCGGCGCCGAACTGCTGCGGCAGGGGGAGCGGTACGGCTGCTTCCCGATGGTGCCGTGGTGCGGGCGCACCGGGTACGGCCTGTTCCACAACGGCGACGTCCCGCACCGGCTGCCGCTGAACTCCCCGCCGCACGCCATCCACGGCACCGGCCGGGACACCGCCTGGCGCACCGCCCGGATCGGCGAGCGGGACGCCTCGTTCTACTACGACCTCGCCGACCCCTGGCCGTATCCGGGCCGGGTGACCCAGACCTTCGAACTGGCCGAGGACTCCCTCACGCTGGCCTTCGGCATCGAGACGTACGGGGACTCCTTCCCGGCGCAGGCCGGCTGGCACCCCTGGTTCCTGCGCAACCTCGGCGGCGGGGGCGAGGACGTGCGGCTGAGCTTCGACGCGCAGTGGCAGGAGGAGCGGGGCGACGACCACCTGCCGACCGGCCGCCGCATCCCGCCCCTGTCCGGCCCGTGGGACGACTGCTTCGGGATGCCGGACGGCGTCGAGGTGACGCTCACCTGGCCGGAGCAGCTGGAGCTGACCGTGAAGAGCCGGTCCGAGTGGGTCGTGGTCTACGACGAGCAGGACGAGGCGGTCTGCGTGGAACCGCAGTCCGGACCGCCGAACGGGCTGAACACCATGCCCCGCCTCGTCACCCCGATCGACCCGCTGGAGATCGCGACGACCTGGAGCTGGCGCAGGCTCTGACCCGGTACGGCGGTCGCGGTGCCGGGTGCGGTGGTGTGACGGCGCGGTGGTGCGACGGAGTGACGGCGCGGTGGCGCGGTCGCGGTGCCGGCCCGGTACGGCGGTGGGCGTGGGGTGCGACAGGGGCGGCTTAAGCTCGTAGCCATGACTGACGTACGTGCTGAGCTGCTCCAGCAGATCAAGGAAAAGGCCGTGGTACACGGCAAGGTGACCCTCTCCTCGGGTCTTGAGGCCGACTGGTACATCGACCTGCGCCGCATCACGCTGGACGGCAAGGCCGCTCCGATGGTCGGTCAGGTCATGCTCGACGCCACCGCCCACCTGGACTACGACTGCGTGGGCGGGCTGACGCTGGGCGCCGACCCGGTCGCCACGTCGATGCTGCACGCCTCCGCCGCGCGCGGGCAGGAGCTGGACGCGTTCGTCGTCCGCAAGGCGCAGAAGGCGCACGGGATGCAGCGCCGCATCGAGGGCACGGACGTGAAGGGCCGCCGCTGCCTGGTGGTCGAGGACACCTCGACCACCGGTGGTTCCCCGCTGACCGCCGTCGAGGCGGTGCGCGAGGCCGGCGGTGAGGTCGTCGCCGTCGCCGTGATCGTGGAGCGGGGCGCGGCCCCGGCCATCGCCGAGGCGGGTCTCCCGTATGTCCACGTCTACTCGGTGGCCGACCTCGATCTCGCCTGACACCTGGCTTGACCTGCGGCTTCTTCCGGGGGTGGGCGGTTTCACGTGAAACCGCCCACCCCTTTCGCATGCCCCTCGCACGCCCGCCGGAGCAGTTGGGGGACGGGCCGGGTGGAGCCGCGACGAGAGTCTGGGAAGATGGGGGCGACGATGATGTCGCCCCCAGGTCAGGGAACCAGCACGCACACCCGCACATCCCAAGGAGCGGACACATGCCCATCGCAACCCCCGAGGTCTACGCCGAGATGCTCGACCGGGCGAAGGCAGGGAAGTTCGCCTACCCGGCCATCAACGTGACGTCGACCCAGACCCTGCACGCTGCACTGCGCGGCTTCGCGGAGGCGGAGAGCGACGGCATCGTCCAGATCTCCACCGGCGGTGCGGAATTCCTGGGCGGCCAGTACAACAAGGACATGGTCACGGGCGCCGTCGCCCTGGCCGAGTTCGCGCACATCGTCGCCGCCAAGTACGACATCTCGGTCGCGCTGCACACCGACCACTGCCCGAAGGACAAGCTGGACGGCTACGTCCGTCCGCTGCTCGACATCTCCGCCGAGCGCGTCGCCCGCGGCGAGAACCCGCTGTTCCAGTCCCACATGTGGGACGGTTCGGCCGAGACCCTCGCCGACAACCTGGCCATCGGTCAGGAGCTGCTGGCCAAGGCCGCCGCCGCCAAGATCATCCTTGAGGTCGAGATCACCCCGACCGGCGGCGAGGAGGACGGCGTCTCGCACGAGATCAACGACGAGCTGTACACCACCGTCGACGACGCGCTGCGCACCGCCGAGGCGCTCGGCCTGGGCGAGAAGGGCCGCTACCTGCTGGCCGCCTCCTTCGGCAACGTCCACGGCGTCTACAAGCCGGGCAACGTCGTGCTCCGCCCCGAGCTGCTGAAGGACCTCCAGGAGGGCGTCGCCGACAAGTACGGCAAGCCCGCCGGCAGTCACCCCTTCGATTTCGTCTTCCACGGCGGTTCCGGCTCCACCGAGCAGGAGATCGCCACCGCGCTGGAGAACGGCGTCGTGAAGATGAACCTCGACACCGACACCCAGTACGCCTTCACCCGCCCGATCGTGGACCACGTGTTCCGCAACTACGACGGTGTGCTGAAGGTCGACGGCGAGGTCGGCAACAAGAAGGTCTACGACCCGCGCAGCTGGGGCAAGTCCGCCGAGGCGGGCATGGCCAAGCGCGTCACGGAGGCCTGCGCCAACCTGCGTTCCACCGGCACCCGGCTGAAGTAGGCACGACCGGTACGAGGCGTGGCCGCGGGCCCGGTACTCCCCTCGGGGTGCCGGGCCCGCGGTGTGTTTCCGGGAAGGTGTTCCCGGGGATCCGACCGGTCCGGGGGCCGCCGGAACCGACAGGACCGACAGGACCGAGAGATCCGACCGGTCCGGGGGCCGTGTTCCGAATGAGTGAGTGTGTGAGGGAGTGCTGTGAGTTCCGGTGTGCGCCATGACC
Source organism: Streptomyces sp. ML-6 (assembly GCF_030116705.1). NCBI lineage: Bacteria > Bacillati > Actinomycetota > Actinomycetes > Kitasatosporales > Streptomycetaceae > Streptomyces > Streptomyces sp. ML-6. The sequence goes on along the minus strand of NZ_JAOTIK010000001.1, from coordinate 3,592,023 downwards.
ATGACCGCCACGACGACGATGACGACTTCGGCGACTACGACTTCGACACCGTCGTCGACCGCAGGGGCACCTGGTGCGTCCAGTGGGACGGGGTCGCGGACCGTTTCGGGGTGGACGGGCTGCTGCCGTTCACCATCTCCGACATGGACTTCGGGACCGCCCCGGAGGTGCTGGGCGCGCTGCGGGACCGCATCGACCACGGGGTCTTCGGCTACACGGACTGGCGGCTGGGCGACTTCCGCGCGGCGATAGCCCACTGGTACGCGACCCGGCACGGGACGGAGGTGGACACCGGCCTGCTGGTGTACGGGCCCTCCGTGCTCAGCCAGCTCTCGCAGCTGCTCCAGATGTGGTCGGCCGAGGGCGACGGCGTGATCGTCCACACCCCCACGTACGACGGTTTCCGCAAGGCGATCACCGGGCTCGGCCGGGAGCTGCGGGGCGTGCCGGTGGGGGACCGGGCCGCGCTGGAACGCGAACTGGCCCGCCCCGACAGCAAGGTCCTGGTCCTGTGCTCGCCGCACAACCCGACGGGCCGGGTGTGGACCGAGGACGAGCTGGGCGGGATGGCCTCGCTCGCCGCGCGGCACGGCGTCGCGGTGATCAGCGACGAGATACACGCCGACTTCGTGCACGAGGGGCATGTGCACGTGCCGTGGACGAGGGTGGCCGGTGAGGGCCGCTGGGCGCTGGTCACCTCCGCGTCGAAGGCGTTCAACTTCCCGGCGCTGACCGGTTCGTACGGGCTGATCGGCGATCCCGCCGACCGCGCGGAGTTCCTGCGCCGGATGGAGACGGCCGAGGGGCTCGCCTCCCCGGCGGTGCTGTCGCTGACCGCGCACATAGCCGCCTACCGGGAGGGCGGGGCGTGGCTGGACGCGGCCCGCGCCTATGCCGCGGGGAACCTGGCGATGATCGCGCGGCGGCTGAACGAGGCGTTTCCGGAGCTGGGCTGGGAGCCGCCGCAGGCCGGCTACCTGGCGTGGATCGACCTGCGGCCCGCGGGCATCGACGGGGACGAGGAGTTGCAGCGGGTGCTGATCGAGCAGGAGAAGGTCGCGGTGATGCCGGGCGGGGTGTACGGGGCGGAGGGCTTCGTACGACTGAACGTGGGCTGCCCCCGGTCCAAGGCGGAGGCCGGGGTGGAGGCCCTGATCCGCGGCGTCCGCCGGGTGCGCGAGAACGCGGCGCGAGAACGCGGCGGGGGGCCGCTGAGGAGGGCCGCTGGAGAGGCCCGCTGAAGGGGGCCGCTGAGAGGGGCCGCTGAGGGGGCCGCTGAGGGGGCCGCTGAGGGGCGGGCGCTGAGGGGCGGGCGGGTGCCGGAAGACTGAACCCTTGATGGGGGACGGGGCGCCGGGGGAGGGAAGCCGGACGAAGGGACGCGGTTCTCCGATGGCCCTTCCGGCGCGGAGCGGCGATGCTGCTCGTATGCCCGACGCAGCAGGGACAGGAGCCATCCGGGTCGCCTCCGCCACCGGACGCCGGGTCGTCCTCACGACCGTCCTCGGGTCCAGCATGGCCATGCTGGACTCCACCGTCATCAACGTCGCCCTGCCCCGCATCGGCGAGGACCTCGGCACCGGTCTGGCCGCGCTCCAATGGACCGTCAACGCCTACATGCTGACCCTCGCCGGGCTGATCCTGCTCGGCGGCGCCCTCGGCGACCGGTACGGGCGGCGGCGGGTGTTCGTCGTCGGGGTGGTCTGGTTCGCCGCCGCGTCCGTGCTCTGCGGGCTCGCGCCGAACTCCGCCGTCCTGATCGCGTCCCGGGCCCTCCAGGGCGTCGGCGGGGCCCTGCTCACCCCCGGCTCGCTGGCCCTGATCCAGGCGAGTTTCCACCCCGACGACCGGGCCCGCGCGGTCGGCCTGTGGTCGGGGTTCGGCGGGGTCGGGGCGGCGGTCGGGCCGTTCGTCGGCGGCTGGCTCGTCGACGGGCCCGGCTGGCGGTGGGTGTTCCTGCTCAACGTGCCGATCGCCGCGATCTGCGTGCCGGTGGCGCTGCGCCACGTACCGGAATCCCGGGACCCGGACGCCCACGGGCGGTTCGACGTGCTGGGGGCGGTGCTCGGGGCCCTGGCCCTCGCCCTGGTCACGTACGCGCTGATCGAGGCGCCGGGGCAGGGGGCGTCCGGCGCGGTGGTCGGGGCGGCCGTCGGCGGGGTCCTGCTCGGGGCGCTGTTCGTACGGGTGGAACGCGGGCGTGAGGCCCCGATGCTGCCGGCGTCGGTGTTCGCGTCCCGGCAGTTCACCGCCGTCAACGTCATCACCCTCTGCGTGTACGCGGCGCTCGGCGGGTTCTTCTTCCTCTCCGCGATCCAGCTCCAGGTGGTCGCCGGGTACTCGGCGCTCGGCGCGGGCACGGCACTGCTGCCGACGACCGTGCTGATGCTGCTCTTCTCGGCCGCCTCGGGAGAGCTGGGCCGGCGCATCGGGCCCCGGATCCCGCTCACCGTCGGCCCGCTGGTCGCCGCCGCCGGGATGCTGCTGATGATCCGGGTCGGGCCGGGGTCGGCCTCCGTCTCCGGCTACCTCACCGAGGTGCTTCCCGCCGTCGCCCTGCTCGGCGTCGGACTCGTCACCCTGGTCGCGCCGCTCACCGCGACGGTCCTGGCCTCCGTGGACACCGCACGGGCCGGTCTCGCCAGCGGGATCAACAACGCGGCCGCCCGCGCCGCCGGGCTGATCGCGGTGGCCGCGCTGCCGCTGCTCACCGGCATGGGGCCGGAGGCGTACCGGGACGCCGACGAGTTCGCCGCGACCTTCCGCCGGGCCATGCCGATGTGCGCCGGGCTGCTCGTGCTGGGCGCGGTGATCGCCTGGGCGGCGGTGAGTGGGGCGCCGGCCCCGACCGACGAGGAGGAACACGCACGACCCGAGTGCACGGTGCACTGCGGCGTCACCGCCCCGCCACTGGAACCCGAACGGGAAGGGGCCGAGCGGGAAGGAGCCGAGCGGGAGGGAGCCGGGGAGCCGCATACGGACGGGAAGGGAGAAGACGGGAGCGGTGGGGGCGGGAACGGCGGGGGCAGGGTGTGAACCGGCCGGTGGTGTGCGGGGCCGTCCCCGTGCCCGTACCGCCGGCGCGGGCGGGGTGCGAGCGACGGCCCGGGCGCGTTGCCCGGCTACCCCCGGCACCCATGCGCCAGGCACACTTGAACCCATGTCGATCCACGAGAATCTGCTCGGGGGCCCGCCCCCGACCCACCTGCCCGACGACCCGGAGCCGCGCGAGCTGCTCGCGAACGGCACGGCCCCCGCCGACGTCGCCGCGAAGTACCCGACCTCCTCCCTGGCCTGGGCACAGCTCGCCGACGAGGCGTTCGAGGGCGGTCGCACCATCGAGTCGTACGCCTACGCCCGCACCGGCTACCACCGCGGCCTCGACGCGCTGCGCAGGGCCGGCTGGAAGGGCCACGGCCCCGTGCCGTTCGAGCACGAGCCGAACCGCGGCTTCCTGCGCGCCCTGCACGCCCTGGCGCGGGCCGCCCGGGAGATCGGCGAGCAGGACGAGTACGAGCGCTGCTCGACGTTCCTGCGCGACTCCTCGCCGACCGCCGCCGAAACCCTCGGCTAGCCGGACAGGGCAGGACAGGAGCGGACAGGCCCGGGGCGTCCCCGTCCCGGGCCGCGATCGCTCCGGGACGTACCTCCAGGACGTACCCGTACGTACAAGGACGGTCCGGACCCCGCGACGTGCCTCCCGGAAGGGGCGCGTCCGCGGGGTCCGCGTGCTTTTCGGGCTCCGTTTAGTATGCGAGCAGGGGACCGGAGCTCCATCACCTCACGGAAGGGGCGGACCGCTACCCGGAAGCTCGTGTCGAGGAGACAGCGATGTCGACGATCCACCCCGACCCCGAAGCCACCGGTGCGCAGACCCCGCACCTCGACTTCGCGGGAACGACCCCGTACGAGGACTACGTCCAGGCGGACGTCCTGACCCACCTCCAGCACCCTCTCTCCGACGATCCGGGCGAGATGGTCTTCCTGGTCACCACCCAGGTCATGGAGCTGTGGTTCACCGTCATCGTCCACGAGTGGGAAACCGCCGCGCACGCCCTGCGCGGGGACCGGCTGACCGTCGCGCGCGACGCGCTCAAGCGGTCGGTGCGCGAACTGGAGGCGCTCAACGCCTCCTGGAACCCGCTCTCCCAGCTCACCCCCGCCCAGTTCAACTCCTACCGGTCCGCCCTCGGCGAGGGTTCCGGTTTCCAGTCGGCGATGTACCGGCGGATGGAATTCCTGCTGGGCGAGAAGTCCGCGTCCATGCTCGTGCCGCACAAGGGCGCGCCCCGTGTCCACGCCGAGCTGGAGAAGGCGCTCGCCGAACCGGGGCTGTACGACGAGACGCTCGCCCTGCTCGCCCGGCGCGGCCACGCCGTGCCGCAGTCCGTCCTCGACCGGGACCTGACGCAGAAGTACGAGCCGTCCCCCGAGGTCGAGGCCGTCTGGGCGGAGATATACGCCGACCCCGACCGGTACGAGGACCTGGTCCGGCTCGGCGAGGCGCTCACCGACGTCGGCGAGCTGGTCTGGCGCTGGCGCAACGACCACCTCGTCGCCACCCGGCGCGCGATGGGCTCGAAGACCGGCACCGGCGGTTCCGCCGGGGTCGCCTGGCTGGAGAAGCGGGCCACGAAGAACGTCTTCCCCGAGCTGTGGACGGCGCGCAGCCATGTCTGAGACCTTCGCGACCACTCCCGAGGGGCTCGACGCGCGTGCCGCGGAGCTCGATGCCGCCGACCCGCTCGCGGAACGGCGGAAGCTGTTCGTCCTCGACGACACCGTCTACCTCGACGGCAACTCGCTCGGTGCGCTGCCCGCGCACGTGCCCGCCCGGGTGCAGGAGGTCCTCACCCGCGAGTGGGGCGAGCTGCGCATCCGGTCCTGGGACGAGAGCGGCTGGTGGACCGCGCCGGAACGGATCGGCGACCGGATCGCCCCGCTGGTCGGGGCCGCCGCGGGCCAGATCGTCGTCGGCGACTCCACCAGCGTGAACGTCTTCAAGGCCGTCGTCGCCGCGACCCGGCTGGCGCCGGAGGGACGGGACGAGATCCTGGTCGACGCGACGACGTTCCCGACGGACGGGTACATCGCCGCGTCCGCGGCCCGGATGACCGGCCACCGGCTCGTCCCGGTCGCTCCCGCCGAGGTGCCCGGCGCGCTGGGCCCCCGTACCGCGGCCGTGCTGCTCAACCACGTCGACTACCGCACCGGCAGGCTCCACGACCTGCCCGCACTCACCGCCGCCGTGCGCGGGGCGGGCGCCGTCGCGGTCTGGGACCTGTGCCACAGCGCGGGCGCCCTGCCCGTGGGCCTCGACGAGCACGGCGTGGACCTGGCGGTCGGCTGCACGTACAAGTACCTGAACGGCGGTCCGGGTTCGCCCGCCTACCTGTACGTCGCCGAACGCCACCAGGGGGTCTTCGACTCGCCCCTGCCGGGGTGGACGTCGCACGCCGACCCGTTCGGCATGACCCCCGGCTACACCCCGGCGGACGGTGCCGTGCGGGGCCGGGTCGGCACCCCCGACATCCTGTCCATGCTGGCGCTCGAGGCGTCGCTGGACGTGTGGGACGGGGTGTCGGTCGACGAGGTGCGGGCCAAGTCCCTGGCGCTGACGGACTTCTTCCTGGAGTGCGTCGCCGCGTACGTGCCGGAGGGCCGGGTCACCTCGGTCACCCCGGCCGCGCACGCCGAACGCGGCAGCCAGGTCGCGCTGCGCTGCGCGGACGCGGAACGGGTGATGGGCGCGCTCATCGCCCGGGGCGTCGTCGGCGACCTGCGCCGGCCGGACGTGCTGCGGTTCGGATTCACGCCGCTGTACGTCGGGTTCGCGGACGTGGCGCGGGCGGCGCGGGTGCTGGGCGAGGTACTGGACGAGAGTCCGGACGAGGCTCTGGCGGAGAAGGGCTGAGGCCCGGGGGCGGGGGCGGGGCCGAGACGGTTCCCGCACCCCGCCCCGTGCTTTTCCGCTGTGGCTCCTCGGTCGGGACAGGGGTCGGCCGTGCTGGTACCGTCCCCGCAGATCAGGCCGGTCGAGCCCGGCGCCGGACCCGGGCCCCCGCACAGGACGGACGGTTGGAGCACCATGTCGGATTCTGCTGTTTCTGCCGCATCCGCCGCTGCTTCTGTGGATTCCGCCGGTTCGGTCGCGCGGGCCCGGGAGGCGGCCGAGATCGAGTCGGTCTTCTCGCATCCGCCCGTTGCCCCCGACGCATCCGCCGCCTACGGGGACCACCCCGACCAGCTGGTCGACTTCTACGCCCCGCGCGACGGCCGGGCCGGTGCGCCGGTCGTGGTCGTCCTGCACGGCGGGGCGTGGCGGGCGCCGTACGACCGGCAGCACGTGTCGCCGTTCGCGGACTTCCTGGCCCGGCGCGGGTTCGCCGTGGCCAGCGTCGAGTACCGGCGCGGCGGCGGGACACCGGGGCAGGGGGCGGACGGCCCGGTCGCGGGCCGCTGGCCGGACACCTTCGACGACGTCGCCGCCGCGATGGACGCGCTGCCCGGACTGCTGGCCCGGGAACTCCCGGCGGCCGACACCCGGCGGATCGTCCTCACCGGGCACTCCGCCGGCGGGCACCTGGCCCTGTGGGCCGCCGCCCGTCACGTACTGCCCGGGGACTCGCCGTGGCGGCTGCCCGAACCGCCGCCGCTGCGGGGGGTCGTGGCCCTCGCGCCGATCGCCGACTTCGCCACCGCCGTGCGGCTGGACGTGTGCTCGGGGGCGGTCGGCCAGCTCCTGGGCCGTGCGGAGGACCACGAGGAGCGGGCGCCGCTCACCGACCCGGCCGTACTGCTGCCCACCGGCATCGCGACCACCGTGGTGCAGGGCACCGCCGACCCGGACGTGCCGCAGGCGGTCGCGGAGGCATTCGTCGACGCGGCGGCGAGGGCGGGCGAGACGGTGGGGCTGACCCTGCTGTCCGACATCGGCCACTTCCCCCTCATCGACCCGGCGGCGGACGCGTGCGCGGTCGTGGCGGAGGAGCTCGCACAGCTGGCCTGGTGAGTGAGCGGGGGAGCACGGGCAGGCGGGGCACGGGCGGCGCGGCGCGACGGTGGGTGGCGCGGCGGTGCGGCAGGGCGGCGCGGAGGAGCGTGTAGTACTTGCGACGGACGGCGCGGAATCCGTATCACTGCTGACGACCGGGCCCGGGGCCGCCCCCTACCGTGGTGGCGTGACCGAGACCAAGAGCAGGAGCCCGGAGTACCGGATGGCTGCGGGGGCGATGAGCGGCCTCCGGCAGGCCCTTTTCCACGACGCGTTCGCCTATCGTCCGATGCCGCCGCTGCGGACCGGCGGGCCGATGGCCCGACTGCTGCCGAAGCGGATGCGGCCACGTGCCGTGTGGGCACTGCACGCGGTGGTGCTGTTCGCCGCGCTCATCACCTTCCTGTTGGGGGTCGCCGGTTCGGATCACCCCATCGAGAAGATGGTCTCGGTGATTCCGGCCATCTGCGTCGCGATGACGCTGGTCAGGCCGGTCGGCGCGTTCTGGATATCGTTCGCGACGAGCCCGGCGACCGCGATACTCGGCGAGCAGGGATGGCCGTGGGGGGCGAGCACCTTCCTCGGGCACCTGGTCGTGCTGATCGTCGTCGCGGCCAGGACCCGGCCGCGCACCGCCGCCTGGATGTGGGTCCTCACCGTGCTCCTCGGCACGTTCATGGACAACCTGGCCGGGCATTCCACGTCGAGCACCGTGGGCATGGCCGTGGTCTCCGCGTTCGCCCTGCTCGTGGTCGCCATGGTGCAGATCCGGCGCGACGCCGAGCGCGAGGTGACCGTGCAGCGCACCGTGACCGCCGTCGAACGCGACCGGCGCACGCTGCTGGAGGAGCGCACCAACATCGCCCGCGAGCTGCACGACGTGGTCGCGCACCACATGTCGGTCGTCGCGATCCAGGCCGAGGCCGCCCCGTACCGGGTGGAGAACCCGCCGCCCGAGCTGGAGCAGGCGTTCGCCACGATCCGGGAGAACGCCGTCGCCGCCCTCACCGAACTGCGCCGGGTCCTCGGTGTCGTACGGGCCGAGGACTACCAGGCGCCGGATGCTCCGCAGCCCACCCTCGCCCAGCTCGACGGACTCCTCGCCAATGTGCGCGAGGCGGGGCTGGAGACGGAGAAGACGGTGACCGGTGCGGTGCGGGAGCTGCCGCAGGGCGTCGAGCTGTCGGCGTACCGGATCATCCAGGAGGCCCTCAGCAACACGCTGCGGCATGCGCCGGGCGCCACCGCCGGGGTGGAGATCAGCTATGTGCTGGGCGGGCTCGGCCTGCGGATCGTCAACGGGCCGCCGACCGGTCCGGTGAAGCCCTCGCCGGGTGCCGGACACGGCATCACGGGGATGCGGGAGCGGGTCGCGATGCTGGACGGCGCCATGACGGCCGAGGCCACGGACGAGGGCGGTTACGAGATCACCGCCTTCATTCCCGTGCAGCCCGCCGAACCCCGGGACCGGGAACAGGCCGGGACACGCGGTTCCGGTTCCGGTTCCGAGTCCGGGTCCGGTTCCGGGAAGACGAAACTCACGAAGGCCCCGGGGCAGCCGGAGCACCTGGAACGCACGGAACGCACGGAGCAGGCGGAACGCACATGAGCATCCCCACCATCCCGGCCATCCGGGTGCTGATCGTCGACGACCAGATGATGGTCCGCGAGGGCTTCTCGGTACTGCTCAACGCCATGCCGGGCATCGAGGTCGTCGGCGAGGCCGTCGACGGCAGGCAGGCCATCGCGCAGGTCGCGGCCCTGCGTCCCGACGTGGTCCTGATGGACATCCGCATGCCGGAACTCAACGGCATCGAGGCGACCCGCGAGATCGTGGCCGCCGACGCGGACGCCAAGGTGCTGGTGCTGACCACCTTCGACCTCGACGAGTACGTGTACCAGGCGCTGCGCGCCGGGGCGTCCGGCTTCCTCCTCAAGGACGCCTCCGCCCGCCAGCTCGCCGACGGGGTGCGGGTGGTGGCCGCCGGTGAGGCGTTGCTCGCCCCGACCGTCACCAAGCGGCTGATCAACGAGTTCTCGAAGATCGCGGAGAGCCCGCGCCCGCCCGCCCTCGCCCGGATCGGCGACCTCACCGAGCGCGAGACGGAAGTGCTGGTGCTCATCGCGCAGGGCCGGTCCAACGCCGAGATCGCCTCGCACCTGGTCGTTGCCGAGTCCACCATCAAGACGCACGTCAGCCGCATCCTGGTGAAACTGGGCCTGCGCGACCGCACCCAGGCAGCCGTCTTCGCGTACGAGGCCCGCCTGGTCACCCCCTCCTGAACCGGCAGCCGGCCAGCCGGAGGCCGGAGGGAGGACCGGGGCAGGGTACGGAGAGGCACGGCCTGGTCCAGTGGGTACGGCCCGGCCCGGGCAGGAGCCAGCCGGACGCGGGCAGGAGCCAGCCGGACGCGGGCAGGTACGGCTCGACCCGGGGAGTTACGGCCCGGCCCGGGCGGGAGTCGGCCGGGTGCGGACAGCGGTCGGCAGGGGTGGGCGGGTGGTCGGCGGGTGCCGGGGCCGGTTAGCGTCCGACCATGCACCAGTCCTCCCCCTCTGCGGCCGATGCCCGCTTCGACCCCTGGTCCCCGGCCTTCGTCGCCGACCCGTACCCCGCCTACGCCGCGCTGCGGACCGCCGGCCGGGTGCACCGCTTCGAGCCGACCGACCAGTGGCTCGTCCCGCACCACGCCGATGTCTCCGCGCTGCTGCGCGACCGTCGGCTGGGTCGCACGTACCTGCACCGCTTCACCCACGAGGAGTTCGGCCGCACCCCGCCGCCCGCCGAGCACGAGCCGTTCCACACCCTCAACGGGCAGGGGCTCCTCGATCTGGAGGCCCCCGACCACACCCGCATCCGGCGACTGGTCTCCAAGGCGTTCACCCCGCGCACGGTCGAGCAACTCGTCCCGACCGTGCGGCGGCTGGCCGCCGAACTGGTCGACTCCTTCGTCGAGGCGGGCGGCGGCGACCTGCTCACGGCCGTCGCCGAACCGCTGCCCGTGGCCGTCATCGCCGAGATGCTCGGCATCCCGGAATCCGACCGGGCCCCGCTGCGGCCCTGGTCCGCGGCGATCTGCGGGATGTTCGAACTGAACCCGTCCGACGAGACCGCGCGGGCCGCCGTCCGCGCCTCGCTCGACTTCTCCGCGTACCTGCGCGAACTGATCGAGGAGCGGCGCAAGAACCCCGGTACGGACCTGATCTCCGCGCTCATCGCCGCCCACGACGAGGGGGAGCGGCTGAGCGAGCAGGAAATGATCTCCACCTGCGTGCTCCTGCTGAACGCCGGTCACGAGGCGACCGTCAACACCACGGTGAACGGCTGGTGGACGCTGCTGCGCCACCCCGAGCAGCTGGCCGCCCTGCGCGCCGACCACGGGCTGCTGCCGACGGCGATCGAGGAACTGATGCGGTACGACACCCCTCTGCAGATGTTCGAGCGCTGGGTCCTCGACGACATCGAGATCGACGGCACGGTCATTCCGCGCGGCTCGGAGGTCGCCCTGCTCTTCGGCTCCGCGAACCGCGACCCGGCCCGCTTCACCGACCCCGACACCCTGGACCTGGCCCGCCGGGACAACCCGCACACCACCTTCGGCGCGGGCATCCACTTCTGCCTGGGAGCCCCGTTGGCCCGCGTCGAACTCGCCGCCTCCTTCGGCGAACTGCTGCGCCGCGCCCCGGACATGCGGCTGGTGACCGAACCGGAGTGGAACCCGGGTTACGTGATCAGGGGCCTGAAGGAACTCCGCGTGGAGCTGTGACAGGGGGAGGGGAGGGAGAGGGAGGGCAGGGCCGGGAACACCCCGCTCCGCCCCGCCCCGGCTCCTCCCTCCCTGCTCCCTCTTCCCTGCGCCCTGCTCCCTCCCGGCTTCCCGTCCCCGGCTCCGCGCCTCCATGGAGCCCCGGCCCCTTGGAGCTTCGGCCCCGCCCCGCCCCGGCTCAGCTCAGCACGTCACGTCGTCTCAGCGCGCCCAGCCCCGCCCCGGTCAGCACCACCGCGGCCGCGGTGAGCGCGAACACCGGGCCCCACTCCATTCCTGTGCCCCCCGGCAGCTTGGGCAGGTGCGTGAACGGCGACACGTTCATCACCGCCTGCGGAACATCGATGGCCGGGCCGAGCCACCCCAGCGCCAGACAGACCCCGGCCACACCCCAGGCCGCCGCTGCCGCCTTCGGGAGCACCCCGTACAGCAGGACCGTCACCCCGCCCAGCAGCCAGACCGCCGGGAGCTGGACCAGCGCCGCCCCCAGCACGGCCGGGAGGTCGTGCCCGTAACCGGCGGCCAGGCCGAGGCCGCCGACCACCATGAGCAGGGCGGCGCCGCCGAACGCGATGACCAGATGGCCGGCCGCCCACCCGATCCGCCCCACCCCGGCCGCCAGCACCGGTTCGGCGCGGCCGGTGGTCTCCTCGCCGTGCGGTCTCAGCGCCGACGCGACGATGTACAGCGCCGCGACCATTCCCAGCATCGAGACCATCGCGGCGAGGAACGCGTCGGTCAGACCGGCCTGCCCGCCCATCCGCTCGAAGATATCCCTCGTCTTCTCGTTGTCCCCGACGAGATCGGCCGCCCCGCCGGTCAGCCCGCCGAAGACGACCCCGACCGCGGCGAAGGACAGCGTCCACCCGGTCAGCGCACCGCGCTGGAGCCGCAGCGCGAGGCCGAACGCCGTGGAGATCCGGCCCTCCGCGGGCCCCGGCCGGGTTGCCAGGAAGCTCATGCCGACATCCCGCCGCCCGGTCAGGGCGTACGCGACGGCGGCCTGGACCGCGATCGCCGCCGCGACGACGAGCAGCACCCACCAGCGCTCGTCCGCGTAGGCGCGCACGTTCTCCGCCCAGCCGATGGGGGAGAGCCAGGTCAGCACGGACGAACCGTCGTCCGTCGCCGAGTCGCCCGCCGCCTTCAGCACGAACGCGGCACCGATCACCGCGGCCGTGAGCCCCTTCGCGAGCCGCGCGCTCTCGGTGAACTGCGCGGCGATCGCGGCGGTACAGGCGAACAGCGCCCCGACGCCGGCGACCGCCAGGGCCAGCGCCACCGCCCCCGCGCCGCCCGCACCGGACCCGGCCATGCCCGCCACGATCACCAGCGCCAGCCCCGCGTCGGCGATCACTGCGGCGAGGAGCGCGGCGGTCAGCGGGGCGAGGCGTCCCACCATCGCGGAGGAGAGCATCTCCTGGCGGCCGGTCTCCTCTTCCTCCCGGGTGTGCCGGACGACGACGATCAGATTCATCACGGCCGCCAGCGCGGCGCCGAAGGCGACCATCCGCCAGCTGACGAGCCCGCCGACGGAGTCGTCGAAGACCGGCCCGTACATCGCCCGGAGCGAGCTGTTGCCGTTCATCGAAGCGGCGAGCTCGGCACGTCGGCCGGCGGTGTCGTACAGCGAGGCGAGGGACTTCCCGACGGACGGGAAGGAGCCGCCGAGCACGAGCACCCAGAGCGGCATGATGATCCGGTCGCGGCGCAGGGCGAGCCGCAGCAGCGCCCCCGTGCCGGCCAGCCGCCCGCTCCCGGCCCGGGTCCGGGGCCGGGCGCCGGCCGGGGACGTCATGGTTACGGCAGTCATCGCGCCGCCACCCCCGCACCCTCGCCGCCGCGGTCCGGGTCCGCCGTCGCGTAGTGACGCAGGAACAGCTCCTCCAGCGTCGGCGGGGTACTGGTCAGCGTCCGCACCCCCGACGCGGAGAGCGATCCGAGGACGGCGTCCAGCTTGTCCGTGTCGACCTGGAGCGTGACCCGCAGGCCCTGGACGTCGAGGTCGTGGACCCCGGGCAGCTGCGCGAGCCCGTTCGGCGGGCCGGCCAGCTCGGCGCTGATGTTCGTGCGCGTCAGGTGGCGCATGTCCGCCAGCGAACCCGACTCCACCGTCCGGCCCTGCCGGATGATGCTCACCCGGTCGCAGAGCGACTCGACCTCGCTGAGGATGTGGCTGGACAGCAGGACCGTCCGTCCGCGCGCCCGCTCCTCGGCGACGCAGTCCTGGAAGACCTCCTCCATCAGCGGATCGAGACCGCTGGTCGGCTCGTCCAGGATCAGCAGGTCCACGTCGGAGGCGAACGCGGCGACGAGGGCGACCTTCTGCCGGTTCCCCTTGGAGTACGTTCGCCCCTTCTTGGTCGGGTCCAGCTCGAACCGCTCGACGAGGTCGGCGCGCCGGGTCCGGTCGAGACCGCCGCGCAGCCGCCCGTACAGGTCGATGACCTCGCCCCCGGAGAGGTTGCGCCACAGCGTGACGTCACCCGGGACGTACGCCACTCTCCGGTGCAGTTCGACCGCGTCGGCCCACGGGTCGCGGCCGAGGAGCCGGGCGGTGCCCGAGTCTGCCCGCAGCAGGCCCAGCAGCACCCGGATGGTGGTGGACTTCCCCGACCCGTTGGGCCCGAGGAAGCCGTGGACCTCGCCGGTCTCGACCGTGAGGTCGAGGCCGTCCAGTGCGTGTGTCCGACCGAACGACTTGTGCAGCCCGGCCACCGTGATTGCCTTCGTCATGTTTTGAACGTACGCTACTTTCATGAATTTGTGAAGCTAAGGAAACATATAAAGTTGGGGGCGTGGCGGGGGTCGGCAAGAGCACAAGAGCAGGGGAGACGATCGGACGATGACCAGCGAGACCGAGCAGGACGTGCGCTCCGGGCGTGATGCGGAGGCCGTGTCGCGGTTCGTCGAGCGGTTCGCGTCCGAGATGACCGAGGCCGGGATGCAGCGGATGGCGGCCCGGGTGTTCACCGCGCTCCTCGCGGACGACGACGGTTCCATGACCTCCGCCGAGCTCGCCATGGCGTTGCAGATCAGCCCGGCGGCCGTGTCCGGTGCGATCAGCTACCTCACGCAGGTCAGCATGGTCGGCCGCGAACGCGATCCCGGCTCGCGCCGTGACCGCTACCGCGTGCACGACGAGGTCTGGTACACCACCTTCGCCAGACGCGACCAGGTGCTGACCCGGTGGGAGAACACCCTCAGGGAAGGCGTCCGCACCCTGGGCGAGGACACCCCGGCCGGCGTCCGCCTCGCCGAGACGGTGGCGTTCTTCGAGTTCCTGCAGGCGGAGCTGAGCGGGATGATGGAGCGCTGGCGCGAGCACCGCAAGACGCTCGACCTCCCGGGCCGCGACAGCCTTCCCCAGTCCTGATCCCCAGCCCTGATCCCGAGCCCGAGCCCGGGCCCGGGCCCGACCCCGGCCCCGGGCCCGAAGCCTGAGCCCGGCCCCGGACTTCGTCCGCGCCCCCCGGGTCGCCCGAACGGCCGTACCGGCGGGCCCGCGCCCGATTCCGCTCCAATGGGCGAGCCCGAGCCAGAGTCCGGGCCCGAGCCAGAGTCCGGGCCCGAGCCAGAGTCCGGGCCCGAGCCAGAGTCCGGGCCCGGGTCCGAGTGCGGGCCCGACCCCGAGGCCGGGCCCGTCCCTGCCCCGGCTTCGCCCCTGCCCCGTGTTCGTTCCTGATCCCGCGGCCGTTCTGCTCCGCGCCCGGCGCCTATCCCTCGCTCGTGGGCGGCAGCATCAGGCCCCAGGCCCCCGCCCGCACCGTCCAGGTCCTCGTCCGGACCGGGCCACCCACCTGTATGTCCGCCCGGTAGCGGAAGTCCGCGCCCGAGACCGTGACCGCCTTCGCCTCCGCCGTCACCGGCGCGGCGGCCGGGGGACGGACCACCACCTCGGCGAGGCCGCCGCCGCAGCCCCGCGAGGTCACGGTCACCGATTCGACCGGGTGGTCCAGGTCGTTCAGCAGGACCCCGTCGGCCTCGACCCGCAGCCGGTGCGTGGCCACCGGCCCGGCGGGCGTCGGCGGGGCGGGGCGCACCAGGGTGCGGACCAGGGACCGGCAGGTGTCCCAGACCGCCGTGGCCCCCGTCCGGGCCGCCGCCGCGCCCGGCAGCGTGCCCAGGGCCGGGAGGTGCAGCGCGCCCAGGACCACCCCGTCGCTGTCGTCGACCAGCAGGTCGAGCCTGCGCACGGCGCCGTCCAGCGCGGTGCGCGCCGCCGCCACCGCGCCCCGGGGCACGCCGAGCGAATGGGCGAGTTCCAGCGCGGCCGCGGCACCGACCGGGATCAGCGCGAGGGCGTTCTCGGCCGGTTCCCGTTCCCGGTGCAGCTGGATCACCGCCCGCCGCAGCGCCCGGTCGTCGCCGACCACCACCGGCCGCCGACTGCCCCGGCGGGACAGGGCCCGGGCGAATTCCTCGGGCCCGTCCGGCAGGCAGATCTTGGCGTGCGAACCGGCGCTCAGCACGTCCTTCGCGATACGGACGGACTCGCCGTCGGTCCGGCGGGCGACCGGGTCGATGACCACCAGCAGCTGGTGCGCACCGTCGCCGGGGGGCTGGGCAGCCGACACCTCGGTCCTTCCTCGGGTAGCATCTTGGTGCAAGAGCCCCTTGCGCTATTGCGCCAGGGGCTTCGTCTATATCCGGGGCACCCGGTTCGACGGTTCAGGTCTTGTCGTACATCGTCGTACGGCATGTACGACGTTTACGTACGCCCCCTGACCTTGGACATGCCCCGCCCGGAAGGGGTGTACGCCTGTGCCCGCACTTGTGCTGCTCGGTGCTCAGTGGGGTGACGAGGGCAAGGGAAAGGCCACCGACCTCCTCGGTGGATCCGTGGACTATGTGGTGCGCTACCAGGGCGGCAACAACGCCGGTCACACGGTGGTCGTCGGAGACCAGAAGTACGCACTGCATCTCCTCCCCTCCGGAATCCTTTCGCCGGGGTGCACCCCGGTCATCGGAAACGGTGTCGTCGTCGACCCGGCCGTCCTGCTCTCCGAGCTGAGTGGGCTGAACGAGCGCGGCGTGGACACGTCCAAGCTGCTGATCAGCGGTAACGCCCATTTGATCACCCCGTACAACGTCACCGTCGACAAGGTGACGGAACGGTTCCTCGGGAAGCGCAAGATCGGCACGACCGGTCGCGGCATCGGCCCGACGTACGCCGACAAGATCAACCGGGTGGGCATCCGCGTCCAGGACCTCTACGACGAGTCGATCCTGGCGCAGAAGGTCGAGGCGGCCCTGGAGCAGAAGAACCAGCTCCTCGCCAAGGTCTTCAACCGCCGGGCGATCGAGGCCGACAAGATCGTCGAGGAGATGCTCCAGTACGCGGAGCAGATCAAGCCGTACGTCGCCGACACGACGCTCGTCCTGAACAACGCCATCGACGAGGGCAAGGTCGTCCTCTTCGAGGGCGGCCAGGGCACGCTGCTCGACGTGGACCACGGCACGTACCCCTTCGTCACCTCCTCGAACCCGACCGCGGGCGGCGCCTGCACCGGTGCCGGTGTGGGTCCGACGAAGATCACCCGGGTCATCGGCATCCTCAAGGCGTACACCACCCGCGTCGGCGCCGGCCCGTTCCCGACGGAGCTGTTCGACGAGGACGGCGAGGCGCTGCGCCGGATCGGTGGCGAGCGCGGTGTCACCACCGGCCGCGACCGTCGCTGCGGCTGGTTCGACGCGGTGATCGCGCGGTACGCGACCCGGGTCAACGGCCTCACCGACTTCTTCCTCACCAAGCTGGACGTGCTGACCGGCTGGGAGCAGATCCCGGTGTGCGTCGCGTACGAGATCGACGGCAAGCGCGTCGAGGAACTCCCGTACAGCCAGACCGACTTCCACCACGCGAAGCCGGTCTACGAGATGCTGCCGGGCTGGTCCGAGGACATCACGAAGGCCAAGACCTTCGGTGACCTGCCGAAGAACGCGCAGGCGTACGTGAAGGCGCTGGAGGACATGTCCGGCGCCCCGATCTCCGCGATCGGCGTCGGCCCCGGCCGCACCGAGACCATCGAGATCAACTCCTTCCTCTGAGGGGCACGGCTTCCTCCAGGGGCACGGACCTGAACGGGGGTGGGCCGGGGCCGCGCGTCCCGGCCCACCCCCGTTCCGCTCGTGGCCGGGGAACTTCCGTCCGTTGGACCAGACCTTGACAGGTCCAGACCAATGCGACTTGAGTGGCGGGACGTTCCGACGGCCCGCTGAGGTGTTCGGCGTGCCCTTCCGAAGGAGTGAGCAGCGCTGAAACGCATCAAGAGCCTTCTGTCCGTGTCGGGTGCCCTCGCCGCCGTCCTCGCGACGGCCGTGTTCCTCCCCGCCCCCGCCGCGTCCGCCGCGGCCCCGGCTCCGGAGGCCCCCGGGGCGGTCCGGTGCGCGCCCCTCTGGAGTTCCTCCACGGCCTACTCGGCGGGCGGCACCGTCTCGCACCACGGCCGCAACTGGACGGCCAAGTGGTGGACGCTGAACGAGAACCCGGGTGCCACGGGCGCCTGGGAGGACCGGGGCGCCTGCACGGGCGGGGTCTCCGACTTCGTCATCAGCGAGGCGCAGTTCGACGAGATCTTCCCGGACCGCGACCCCTTCTACACGTACCAGGGCCTGATCGACGCCCTGAGCGCCTACCCGGGTTTCGCGAACACCGGAACACCGGCCACACGGGCCCGGGAGGCGGCGGCGTTCCTGACCCACGCCGACTTCGAGTCGGTCGGACTGCGGTACGTGAAGGAGATCAACGAGGCCAACTACTGGCGCAAGTGCGACTACAGCCGGCCGTACGGCTGCCCGGCCGGGCAAACCGCGTACTACGGGCGCGGCCCGATCATGTTCAGCTGGAACTTCAACTACAAGACCGCCGGTGACGCCCTCGGCCTCGACCTCCTCCACAACCCCTGGCTGGTCGAGCAGGATCCGTCCGTCGCCTGGCAGACGGCGCTCTGGTACTGGAACACCCAGAACGGCCCCGGCACCATGACCTCGCACGAGGCGATGGTCGGCGGCGCGGGCTTCGGCGAGACGATCCGTTCGCTCAATGGCGCCCTGGAGTGCGACGGCGGCAATCCCGAATCGGTCGCGGCCCGGGTCGCCAAGTACGAACGGATCACCGGCATCCTCGGCGTGGCGCCGGGTTCCCGGCTGGGCTGCTGACCGCTGACCTCAATGGCCTGCTGATCTGCTGACTTCTCTTCAACATGTGGTTCTGGTAGGGGAGTTCGCTGGCTGGTTTCATCGGCCGGTCCGCCGTGTGCGGCGGGCTCGGAAGAATATTCGGTGATGGTCCATACCTTGACAGGTCCAGACCATCGACGCTTGAGTGACGGTCAACCCCCCATGGCGGCGCACCGCCCAGCCCGGTGCGCCGCATCGAAGGAGTGATCACATGGTCAGGCGTGTCATGGGTCTGCTGACCGCGCTCGGTGCGCTCGTCGCGCTGCTCGTCGTCCTTCCCGCCTCCACCGCGGCCGCGGCGGAGTGCGCGGCTCCCTGGAACTCCTCGTCCGTCTACACGGGGGGCAAGACGGCCTCCCACAACGGCCACAACTGGACCGCCAAGTGGTGGACCCAGAACGAGACTCCCGGCAGCTCCGACGTCTGGGCGGACCAGGGCAGTTGTGGTGACGGTGGTACGGACCCGGGTGGGCCGGACCCGTCCGGCTTCGTCGTCAGCGAGGCCCAGTTCAACCAGATGTTCCCGAACCGGAATTCCTTCTACACGTACCAGGGCCTGACCGATGCCCTGAGCGCCTACCCGGGCTTCGCGAACACCGGCAGCGACACCGTCAAGCGCCAGGAGGCAGCGGCGTTCCTCGCCAACGTCAGCCACGAGACGGGCGGTCTGGTGTACGTGGTCGAGCAGAACACGTCCAACTACCCGCACTACTGCGACAGCAGCCAGCCGTACGGTTGCCCGGCCGGCCAGGCCGCGTACTACGGGCGCGGTCCGATCCAGCTCAGCTGGAACTTCAACTACAAGGCCGCCGGTGACGCGCTCGGCATCGACCTGCTGGGCAACCCGTACCTGGTGGAGCAGAACGCCTCGATCGCCTGGCGGACCGGCCTCTGGTACTGGAACACGCAGAACGGCCCCGGCACCATGACGGCCCACCAGGCCATGGTGAACGGCGCCGGCTTCGGCGAGACCATCCGCTCGATCAACGGCTCCCTGGAGTGCAACGGCGGCAACCCCGCCCAGGTCCAGAGCCGCATCGACCGCTACAAGGCGTTCACCGCCATCCTCGGCACCACCCCCGGCTCCAACCTGAGCTGCTGACCGGCCTCTGTCGGCCCTGCTGACTCCGCTGACCCTGCTCGAACTGCTGACCCCGCTGACCCGCACCGGCCGTCCCGACCCACCCGTCGGGGCGGCCGGTGCGGTTCAACGGGCCGTTCGGGCTGTTCCGGCTGTTCGGGCCGTTCGGGCCGTTCCGGCCTCCGCCAGGTCCAGGGCGCGGAAGGCCAGCCACAGGTCGTAGCGGGCGCTCGGAGCCTGGAGCAGGGAGCGCCCGAGTGCCGATTCGAGCCGGGTGAGCCGCTTGCGGACCCCGGGTACGGAGATGCCCAGCGCGTCCGCGGTCGCGGCCGTCCGGGCCTCGCACTCCAGCCAGGTGCGGAGCGTCTCCCGCGGATCGGCGGCGTTCTTGGAAGTGGTTCCGGAAGTGGTCCTGGAAGTGTTCCCGGGACTGTCGGAACCGGTCAGCGGGCGCAGTTGCTGAGCCGCCCATTCCTGCATGGCCGGGGTGCGCAGGATGTCGTCCAGGCGGTGGAGCGCCGGGGACTCCGGGGATTCCGGGGGCTCCTGGGATTCCGGCCCGTCGGCGGCGGCCGTCGGGAGAGTGGTGGGGGTGGCGCGGATGCGCAGGGCCAGGTCGAGGGCGGCCTGGTCGCCGACCCGGCTCAGATCGAGCCCGAGCAGTTCGCCGATCAGCCGGAGCCGGGCGGCCAGGGTGTTGCGGTGGATCTTCAGGTGCTGGGTCGCGTGCGAGGAGAACGCGAGCCAGGAGGCGAGGGTCGCCGCGAGTTCCTGGCTGCCCGGGTCGTGGCTGCGCCGCGGTACATGGGTGAGCAGCGGGTTCAGCAGCGCCTTCGCCCAACGGGCCCCGGCCTCCCCGGCGACCACGGCGGGCTCCTGCGCCGAACCGAAGCGGGCGTGCCGGGCGGGCAGCCCACGGGCCACGGCCAGCGCGTGGAACGCCTGCCGGTACCCGGTCGCGGTGTCGGACAGCGGTACGTCCTCGCTGGCCCCGACCACGCACTCGGCCACCGCGTCGGCGACCCGGATGCCCAGCCACTGTTCGGCCCCGGCCCCGGCCCCCTCCCCGTCCGTGCCCGCACCTGTGCCTGTGCCTGTGCCTGTGCCTGTGCCCGCACCGGTGTAGGTGCCGGTGTCCGCCGGTACGACGAGGATCACGTGGCGCGAGTACACCGGGCACCGCACGATCCAGGACCGGCCGCCGGACAGCCGCGTGCAGATCCGCATCACCTCGTCCCGGCTGCCGACCGGGCACTCCACGACGTACACCCGGACGGGGTCGGGCAACGTGGGCTTCAGCGCCCCCGCCACCTGGTGCGCGATGGACAGCTGACCTGTCATCAGCAGGTGCAGCACCGCCTCCCGGCCCCGGGACTCCGCGAGGTCGACGCGTCGCCGCCTGCGTTCCACCGACTCCGCCGCCCAGCACATGGTCAGCGGCATCGTCACGTCGGCGAGCAGGGTGGGGAGCCCTTCGGGCAGCGGGCGCGGCGCGACCACGACCAGGGTCGGGGCGGCGGAGTCCGGCGGTCCGTCCAGCGGGAACAGCAGCACGGTGTGCGCTCCCCGGTCGCACGAGAAGGAGTGCGCGTCGATCCCCGCCATCTCCCGCACGTACTCGCCCGCCAGCGCGGCGGACTCGGCGCCCATGCCGTCCGCGCTCCGGACCACGCAGTGCAGAACGGTGCCGTCGCCGTCGACCAGCCCGGCCCAGCCCGCGGCCCGGCCGGACACCCAGCGCAGGAGCTCCCGGGACCCGCCCGACCGGGCCAGCCGGTACATCCGCAGTACGTCGTCGGCCCGTTCCCGCGCGCGCACGCATCCTCCGCTTCCACCGAAAAAACCGGAGTGCAGAGTACCGGTTTGACTGTGCGGGTTGTTACCCGAGAGGGCTCACACAGTGCGAAGTGAAGCTTTTGGGCTTCCGGGACAGCACCTAAAATTTCGAACACGGTTGCGGAAGCCCCTGGGGGAGAGTGTTACGGGGGCATGGGGGGCGACGGCGGCAGCTCACGGGGGTGGCTGTTGCCGTCGTCCGCAACCGTTGCCCTTTCGAAGGCCACCTCGATGCAGTTGCCGCCGCTGGCGCTGTAGCTGGATTTGAACCACCGAAAGGTGTTGCTCATTCCTCTACTCCTGCCAACTGCTCGATGAAGCCCAGCGATTCACGAGGCCCCATGGTCTGTGACCGGATCTCCGCATGGCGCTGGGCATACGTGCTCACCTTCCCGGGAGCGCTGATCAGCAGACTTTCGTCCTGGGGTTCCAGGTGGGCGAGGCGTTCGTGGCCCAGGCGGCCGGGCGGCCGGGGCGCGGTCAGTCGTCCTTCGTGTACGTGAGCTTCTCGCCGCTCTCGGTGTTCTCGCGGCGCAGGCTCCCGTCCGGGAGCAGGGTGAGCGTGGTGGCCTTGCCCGCGGTGCAGGACGTCATGGGTTCGCCCACCGTGACCGTGGAGGGGCCGATCTCGACGGGGCCGCCCGGGGCCGGTTCGGAGGCCAGCTCGGCCTGGAAGACGCAGTGGTAGGAGTCGCCGGTGTCGAGCGGGCCGTCCGCGGTGAGGTTGAGGACGGTGTCGCCGACCTCGCCCTGCTGGATGACGAGCTTGCGGGTGGAGCGCCCCGTGTCGTTGTCGATGGAGCTCGACCAGGAGCCGAGGTAGCCGGAAGGGATGGGGCCGTCGCCGTTCTTCACGTCGTCGGTGGGGGTGGGGGCCGCGGTGGACGGGCCGCCGGAGCCGGGGGAGCCCGACGAGGTGCCGGTGGGGGACGGGGAACCGGTGGGAGACGCCGTGGTTCCCTTCCCCTTCTCGTTCATGAGGGCGTAGACGGAACCGCCCGCGCCTATGGCGACCAGCACGGCGACGAGGATGAGGGCCACGGTCGAGCCCCGGCCGCGGCGTTCCGGTTCGGGACCGGGCTGCGGGGTGGCGGCGGGGTACGGCGGACCGAACGGGGGCGTCCCGTTCGGGGGCACGGCGCCGAAACCGTAGTGCTGCTGCTGCTGCTGCTGCGGAGGCGGAGGAGGCGGTGAGGTCTGCGGATAGCCGTACCCGGGGCCGAAGCCCTGGGCGGGGTGCGGCTGGGCGGGCTGTTGCTGCGGGTAGCCGTACGCGGGGGAGTGGGCCGGTGCGGGCGTGGAAGGAGACGGGGCCGGAGTCCCGGGCGCGGTGGGAAACGCGTGAACGGGGCGGTCCGCGG
The DNA here is from genome assembly GCF_030116705.1 of Streptomyces sp. ML-6. Classification (NCBI taxonomy): domain Bacteria; kingdom Bacillati; phylum Actinomycetota; class Actinomycetes; order Kitasatosporales; family Streptomycetaceae; genus Streptomyces; species Streptomyces sp. ML-6. Next base: position 3,569,805 of record NZ_JAOTIK010000001.1, on the reverse strand, counting down.
GAGGTGCGGGAGGTGTGTGAGGCACGGGGGCCGTGGGAGGCGTCGGGGGCGTGACTGCCGCAGCGGCTGCGGCTGCGGCTGCGGCGGCCGGGGGGCCCTTGTCCGGTACGGGTTCGGGCCCGTCCGCGTCCTCGGGAGCCTCGGGGTCTTCGGGGTCCTCGGGCTCCGCAGGGTCCTCGTAGTCCAGCAATTCGACGGCATGGCGCCCGAGTTGGGCGATGAGCGCGCCGGGGAGCCAGGGCTCGGCGGTGTCGCCGTCGGCCAGGCGGTCCAGGATCGCGTCCGTCGTGGGGCGGGCGGCGGGGTCCTTGTGCAGGCAGTCCCCGATCAGTTCGACGAGGTCCACGGGGACGCCGGTCAGGTCCGGGTCCTCCTGTGCGATCCGGAACATCTGGGCGTGCGCGCCGCTGTCGGAGGTGCCGAAGGGGAGCCGGCCGGTCGAGGCGTACGCCAGTACCGAGCCGAGGCAGAAGACATCGCACGCCGGGGTGACCCGTTCGCCCCGCACCTGCTCGGGCGCCATGAAACCGGGTGAGCCGATCAGGGCCCCGGTGCGGGTGACGCCGCCGTCGGTGACGGTGTGCAGGGCCCTGGCTATGCCGAAGTCGATGACGCGCGGCCCGTCGATCGTCAGCAGGATGTTGGAGGGCTTGAGGTCCCGGTGGACGATCCCGGCGGCGTGGATGTCCTGGAGGGCGTGGGCGAGGCCCGCGCCCAGGATGTGGACCGAGCGCTCGGTCAGGGGGCCGTACGCGTCGGACGGGGTGCCCGGGGCGGAGCGGGGCCGACCGGTGACGGTGGCGTGGAGGGACGGCCCGGCGACGTAGCCGGTCGCGACCCAGGGCACGTCCGCCTCCGTGTCCGCGTCCAGCACGGGGGCGGTCCAGGCGGAGCCGACCTGGCGGGCGGCCCGCACCTCGTGGCGGAACCGGTCGCGGAACTCCTGCCGGGCGGCCAGCTCGGGGCGGACGAGTTTCACCGCGACCGTGCGGCCGTTCGCCGACCTGGCGAGGAACACCTGCCCCATGCCGCCTTCGCCGAGCCGGGCGAGCAGCCGGTACGCACCGATGGCGCGCGGATCCTGTGGCGTCAGGCTCTGCATGGCGCTGGACGTCCTTCCCCCGGGGTCGAGCTGTTTTTGTAGCGGTGCCTGGCATGGCTCGCTCGATCATAGGGACCCACGCACGGCGTGGGCGGGACGGTTGCGAAGTGCGCCCCCGTCCCGAAGTGCGTCCGGCACGGGTCCGGTTCCCGCCGGGCGGGGCGCTCTACGGTTCGTCGGCAAGGGTTTCCATGGCGGCGGACAGTCGTTCCAGTACCCGTACGGTCTCCGCGAACCGTTCCTCGCCCAGCTCGGCGGCGAGCCGGGCGGCGAGGTCGGCGTGGCCGGGGTCGATGCGCCGGACCGCGGCGCGCCCCTCGTCGGTGGGGCGCAGCAGCTTGGCGCGGCGGTGGGCGGGGTTGGGCACGTACTCGGCGAGGCCCTTGCCGACCAGCAGATCGGCGACGCGCTGCACGCTCTGCCGGGTGATGCCCATGGCGCGGGCGATCCCGGAGACGGGCAGGGGCTCGCGGAGCACGGCCCCGAGGACCTGCCACCAGGAGGCGGTGAGTCCGGCGGGCCCGGCCAACTGCTCGGAGACCGTGAGGAACTGGCCGTTCAGCCGGAAGACGCCGAGCGCGGTACGGCTCAGCAGTTCCTGGGGCGAGGGGGCCTGGGGCGAGGGCTTCCGGTCCGTCGGCTCCCGGCTCATGAGGCGGCGTTCAGGGTCTCGTAGGCGGCCGCGTCCGAGTCGTGGAACAGCCGGTACCAGGCGTCGAGCTTCTCGCCCTCGTACACGCCGAGCCGCGCGAAGACCTCGCGGGCGAACGCGACGGGCTCGGTCGGGCCGGCCGTGATGAGGTCGCCGTCGGTCACCGCGTCCGCCTCGACGTACCGCTCACCCCCCGCGTACCCCGTGGCCGCGAGGTAGAAGGAGACCGCGCTCGTGTGCGCGCGGTCGTCGAGCAGGCCCTCGCGGGCCAGGCCCGCCGTCGCCCCGCAGATCGCGGCGACCGGCACCCCGGCGTCCAGGAAGCCGCGCGCCGCGCGGGCGAAGGGGGCGAGTGCGTCGCCGGAGTCCCAGAGGTCGGCGCCGGGAAGCACCAGGAGCGCGCTGTCCTCGGGGCGCAGGTCCGCGAGCGCGAGATCGGGCAGGACGCGCATTCCGCCCAGGGTGGTGACGGGGTCGGTGGTGGGGCCGACCGTCCGCACGGTGAAGCCCGCCCGGGCGAGATGGACGGTGGTGTGCCCCGTCTCCCAGTCGGCAAGGGTGTCGTACACGGCCAGGTGCACGGACTTTCGGATGTCGTTCATGACGCCTCCTCCGGCGGGACGCCCCGGCGGCGCGGACCCGGTGCCGGCCGTCGCGATGCGATGACAGCATGCTGTCGGTTCGACAGCGTGCTGTCAAATGGTTGGATGATGCGAGGGGCGGCGCGTCGGCAAGGTGCCGAGCAACGTGCCGTCGGACCCCCGACACCCTGCCGACCCGGGAGGGCCCCACGTCATACAAGGTGGCCATGTCCGGCCGCTCCCCGCGCGACCTACGCTCGCCGCATGACCCCTCATGCCCCTCATGTCGACCCCGCCGCCGGCGCGGCCGTGAAGGCCGCCGACCGTGCGCACGTGTTCCACTCCTGGTCCGCCCAGGGCCTGATCGACCCGCTCGCCGTCGCCGGCGCCGAGGGGTCGTACTTCTGGGACTACGACGGCAACCGCTACCTCGACTTCACCAGCGGCCTCGTCTACACCAACATCGGCTACCAGCACCCCACCGTCGTCGCCGCGATCCAGGAGCAGGCGGGCAAGCTCGCCACCTTCGCCCCCGCGTTCGCGATCGAGGCGCGGTCCGAGGCCGCCCGCCTCATCGCCGAGCGCACCCCCGGCGACCTGGACAAGATCTTCTTCACCAACGGCGGTGCCGAGGCCGTCGAGAACGCCGTCCGCATGGCCCGGCTGCACACCGGCCGCACGAAGGTGCTCTCCGTCTACCGCTCGTACCACGGCGCCACCTCCACCGCGATCAACCTGACCGGCGACCCGCGCCGCTGGCCGTCCGACAACGGCTCGGCGGGCGTCGTCCGCTTCTGGGCGCCGTTCCTCTACCGCTCGCCGTTCCACGCCGAGAACGAGGCCGAGGAGTGCGCCCGCGCGCTCCAGCACCTGGAGGACACCCTCGCCTTCGAGGGCGTCGCCAACGTCGCCGCGATCATCCTGGAGACCATCCCCGGCACGGCGGGCATCATGACGCCGCCGCCCGGCTACCTCGCGGGCGTGCGCGAGATCTGCGACCGGTACGGCATCGTCTTCATCCTCGACGAGGTGATGGCCGGATTCGGCCGTACCGGCACGTGGTTCGCCGCCGACCACTTCGACGTGGTGCCGGACCTGATGACCTTCGCCAAGGGCGTCAACTCCGGTTACGTGCCGCTCGGCGGGGTCGCCATCTCGGCCGAGATCGCCGCGACCTTCGACACCCGCCCCTACCCGGGCGGACTGACCTACTCCGGCCACCCGCTGGCCTGCGCGGCGGCCGTCGCCACCATCCACGTGATGGAGGACGAGAAAGTCATCGAGAACGCCGCCCGCATCGGCGAGACGGTCCTCGGCCCCGGCCTGCGCGAACTCGCCGAGAACCACCCGTCGGTCGGCGAGGTGCGCGGTCTCGGCGCGTTCTGGGCGCTGGACCTGGTGCGCAACAAGGAGACCCGCGAACCGCTCGTCCCGTACAACGCCACGGGCGAGGCCAACGCGCCGATGGCGGCCTTCGGCGCGGCGGCGAAGAAGAACGGCCTGTGGCCCTTCGTCAACATGAACCGCACGCACGCGGTTCCTGCCTGCAACATCACCGAGGCCGAGGCCCGGGAAGGGCTCGCGGCCCTCGACGCGGCGCTGTCGGTGGCCGACGAACACACGGTGTGACCGGGGTGCGCGCGGCCCGGTAGCGGGGCGCCGCCCCTCCGTGCGGTGTGCCGCTCCTCCGCGTGGCGCGGCGCCCTCCGTGTGGCACGGGGCTCCGCAGCGTGGCGCGGCGCCCCTCCCCCGCCCGGATCCGCTGCCCGGATCCGGGCACGGCGAGCCTGGCTTAAGGTGACCGGAGCCGAAGAACGGGGAGGGGCGCCATGGGCGCGAGCGGAGCTGTGACCCGCAGTACGCTGCGGCAACAGATCGCGGACGCGCTGAGTGACGAGGTGCTCGCCGGACGTCTGCGACAGGGACGGGAATTCACCGTCAAGCAGATCGCCGAACAGTACGGCGTTTCGGCGACGCCGGTGCGCGAGGCGCTCTTCGACCTCTCCGCGCAGGGGCTGCTGGAGTCGGACCAGCACCGGGGCTTCCGGGTGCGCGAGTTCAGCGTCGCCGACTACCGGTCGATGGTCGAGGCCCGGACCCTGGTCATCGACGGCGTCATCCGCGACATCTTCTTCGCCCCGAGGCCCTCGGCGGCGCACATGGCGGCGTACCGGGACTGCGTCGTCTCCGTGCGCCGCCGGGCCCAGGAGGCGGCGCGGGCGGCGCTGAGCGGCGACCTCGACATCCTCATCGGGTACGACCTGCGGTTCTGGCGCGAACTGGGCGCGATCGCGGGCAACCCGTACATCAACGACTTCCTGCACCGGCTGCGCGTCCAGGCCTGGGTGTTCGCGGTGCCGTACCTGCGCCACGACGCACGGGCCAGGGACTGGCTCTGGAACCGGCACCAGGACCTGGTCGCGGCGATCACCGCCGGGGACCGCGAAGGGGTGCGCGCGGTGATGGACGACTACAGCACGCACGCCCTGACCTGGGCGGACCGGCTCGCGGCCGGGGAACTCGAACACCCCGGCCAAGCCGCGTCCCCGGCCGCGCACGAGCCGGGCGACGGGCCGGGTGATGGACCGGGCGACGGGTCGGGCGGCGGACCGTCCGGCAAACCGGCCCCGCCGCGCCCCTGACGACGGGCCGGTCACGCACGGGGACACACCCCGGGGCGAGGGGCCGGGCATGTTCCCCGGGCGAGGGGCCACTGTGCGCGACGCGCCCCTCGCATTACGCTGTCCCGACCATCCCGAACATTCCGATGTGCACCCGTGGGAGAGCGAGACTTCGTGGCTTGTGACCTGTGGCTGGTCCCCCTCGTCGACGTGCTGTGCCACAGCCCCGACAACCCGTTCGCCGAAGAGATAGCCGTCTACGACAAGGCGTTGGGCGAGGCGGGACTGCCGCCCGTACCGGTGTACGCCTACATGCCGGGCCTCACGGGCGACGTCGCCCCGGTCGCGGGATTCGACTACGAGGCCCTGCACTTCCTGCGCCGCGCCTACCTGCTCCAGCTCAGCGGCCTCGCGGTCACGCCGGTCGACGAACTGGGCGGGGACTACGAGCAGTTGCTGGAGATGTTCGAGGCGACGGCCCAGCAGTCCCACCTGGTCTGGCACTACGACCACGCCGGGGCGTACGTCCCGCTGGACTTCGCCACCCCGCTCTCCAACGACGACCTGCTCCAGGGCGGCGGGCCGCTCGGCTCCTCGCACGGCCTGCTGCGGGAACTCCAGTACATGGCCCCGTCGATCGGCATCGACCCGGCGAACCCGCCGGCCGCCCCGCTGCCGCCGATCGCGCCGACCGCCCTGGAGGAACGGGCGGACCCGGTGCCGTACGACACCAGTCCGTTCGCCCGCGAGCGGCACGTCTGGCTGGGCCTGCACGCGGCGGCCACCCGCAGCCTCGCCCAGGGCTCGATGATCATCTTCAGCTAGAGCGCGCGGGGCGACTCCGGGAGCACGCCGTGCGTCGTGGCCTCGGGTCGTGCGCCCCGCGTCTCGCCCCGTGCGCCGCATGGCCCCGGTCCGGGAACGGGTCGGGGCCGAGGCGCGCATCGAACCGGACCGCACCGCATCGGACCGCACCGGACCGGACCGCATCGGACCGCACCGGACCGGACCGCATCGGACCGCACCGGACCGGACCGCACCGGACCGGACCGCACCGCACCGGACCGGACGGAACCGGACGGAACCGGACGGAACCGGACTGAACCTGACCGGACCGGGCCCCGGCCCGATCCGATCCGAACGAAAGACCCTAGCGGGGGGACTCCGGGGGCCGTTGGCGCGGCATGTTCGGCCGGGCCATTGTCTGTAACGGGAACCGCCCCGGCAGCACGCCCTGATCCGCGCGCCCGCCGTTACCGGCCACCGAGGCGAGCGCCTGCATCCCCATCGGGGCGGGCCCGGAGCGGAACTCCACCATCCAGTCCGCGGTCTCGGTGCGCACCAGATCCGTGACGTCCTCCGAGAACCGCCGCAGTACCCCGAGGCACCGCTCGGCCGCCTCGCTGGCCGTACCCTCCGCCGGGCCGAGCACTTCCCGCACGCACTCCGACGCCCAGTCGAACTGCAGCACCTGGAGGCGCCGTTGCACGGCCTGGGCGGTGGCGAGATTCCTTATCCAGCCCGAGGTCAGGCCGAAGTACCGGTCGCACGCCATGCACGCCGCGCCCAGCAGCAACGACAGGTAGCCCCAGCCCGCCGCCCCGGCCAGCGCCCCGGTCAGATCGAGCAGCGGCAGCGCGGCGCCCGCGACCGCCCCGAGCGCGGTGCCGATCCGCAGTGCCCGGGCCCCGCGCCGCTTCCACACCCGGTCGTTCAGATACCAGTCGGCGGTGCGCAACGCGTCGGCCTCGACCCAGCGGTACAGCTCGTCGAGGCGGTCGGCGGGTTCGCCCCAGTCACCGAGCGGAAACGGCGTACCGGTCAGATCCCTGCCCCGGGCGTCCCGGGGGTCCAGGGCCTCCCGGGCGGCCCGGTCGTGCGCGCCGGAGCCCGAGCCGGCCGGACCGGGCTCCTTGCGGGACGGCCCCTCGGGCTGCATCTCCGGCTGGCTCACCGGGTACTCCTCTGTGTTCTGCGGGGCGGCGCCTGATGTGCGGCGGTGCGTTCCGGCGGTGGTCGTTCCGACGGCGGTGCGTTCCGACGGCGGGGCTCGTGGGTGCTGCGGGTGGTGCGGGGCCGCCGTGCGGCACGCCTGCCGCTCTGCGGAGTGACCGGACGCCCCGAATACGTAACCTTGCGTGACGATCCGTGTACTCGTACGTACCGATGTGCATGCTCTTCCTACCGCCGAATGGTGGGCCATGGGGTAGAAATCCCGGTATTCCCGGGTGCGCGGGGCCTGTGATCAGGTATAGGACTCTTTCTGGCGTTGCCTGAAACTCACTCGAAAGAGTTGCTCGCCAGTGGGTGGGGCGCACTGCCCGGTGACCACGTAGGCTCGGCGTACCGAAACATTTTGTCGTCGAATTGCCAGGAGCAACCGTGATTCCCGGTGGTGGTCAGCCCAACATGCAGCAGCTGCTGCAGCAGGCTCAGAAGATGCAGCAGGACCTCGCCGCGGCCCAGGAGGAACTGGCCGGGACCGAGGTCGAGGGCCAGGCGGGTGGCGGTCTCGTGAAGGCGACCGTGACCGGTTCCGGCGAGCTCCGCAACCTGGTGATCGACCCGAAGGCCGTCGACCCGGAGGACACCGAGACGCTCGCGGACCTCGTCGTCGCCGCGGTCCAGGCGGCGAACGAGAACGCGCAGCAGCTCCAGCAGCAGAAGCTGGGCCCGCTCGCCCAGGGCCTGGGCGGCATGCCCGGCCTCCCCTTCTGACGCCCGGTCCCGGCCCCGGGCGGAACAACAGAACACCCGGCCCCGGGCGGAACAACAGAACACCCGGCCCCGGGCGGAACAACAGAACACCCGGCCCCGGGCGGAACAACAGAACACCCGGCCCCGGGCGGAAGGGCAGAACACCCGGCCCCCGGGCGGTACAACAGAGCAGAACAACAGAACAAAACAACAGAACAGAACGACCGAAGAGAACGACAGAACAGAAGCAGGGCCGGAAAGGAAGGCGTTCCCGTTGTACGAAGGCGTGGTTCAGGACCTCATCGACGAACTGGGCAGGCTGCCCGGTGTCGGTCCCAAGAGCGCCCAGCGGATCGCCTTCCACGTCCTGCAGGCCGAACCGACCGATGTGCGTCGCCTCGCCCATGCCCTCCTGGAGGTCAAGGACAAGGTGCGGTTCTGCACGGTCTGCGGCAACGTCGCCCAGCAGGAGCAGTGCAACATCTGCCGCGACACCCGCCGGGACCCGTCGGTGATCTGCGTGGTCGAGGAGCCGAAGGACGTCGTCGCGATCGAGCGGACCCGTGAGTTCCGCGGCCGGTACCACGTCCTGGGCGGCGCGATCAGCCCGATCGAGGGCGTCGGCCCGGACGACCTGCGCATCCGGGAACTGCTCGCCCGGCTCGCCGACGGCTCGATCACGGAGCTGATCCTGGCGACCGACCCCAACCTGGAGGGCGAGGCCACCGCCACGTACCTGGCGCGGATGGTCAAGCCGATGGGCCTCCGCGTCACCAGGCTGGCCAGCGGTCTGCCGGTGGGCGGCGACCTGGAGTACGCGGACGAGGTGACCCTGGGCCGCGCCTTCGAGGGGAGGCGGCTGCTCGATGTGTGACATGCGCCCGATGTGTGACGCCTTCATGTCGTCCGGTGTTCGGTCGATGACCATTCCCGCGACTCACGACGGCTTTACGTTCAGCGCCGATATGTTCTTCTCACCGTTCGCGACCGTGCCCACGGGAGGTCCCCTCGATGTCTGACGCCACGCTGAACTCCGTCACGCAGGACCCGGACGACTTCGCCGTCCAGATCGCCGACCAGATCAAGACGTTCATCGTCGCGGTCACCGAGGTGTCCAAGGTCGAGGAGCCCGAGGAGGCCGTCCCCGTCCTGCTGCTCCAGGTCTCCCAGCTCCTGCTGGCCGGCGGCCGGCTGGGCGCGTACGAGGACATCGTCCCCGACGAGCGCTACGAGCCGGACCTCGGCGCGGAACCGGACGCGGACCGGCTGCGCGAGCGGTTCGCCACCCTGCTGGAGCCGATCGACGTCTACTCCGAGGTCTTCGACCCGTACGAGCCCCGCAAGGCCCCCGTCCCGGCCCGGATCTCCGACGACCTGGCCGACCTGATCACCGACCTGCGCCACGGTCTGGCCCACTACGAGGAGGACCGCACGACCGAGGCCCTGTGGTGGTGGCAGTTCTCCTACTTCTCCAACTGGGGCTCCACCGCCTCCGCCGCCCTGCGCGCCCTCCAGTCCCTGATCGCCCACATCCGCCTCAACCAGCCCCTCCAGGAGCTGGACGGCCTGGACACGGACTCGGAGACCCTCGACGACGACCTCGCCGAGGAGGCGGGCCGCGTGATGGCCGAGGAGATCGCGGGCCCCCTGGGACTGCGCCCGGTGCAGTAGCGGCGCGCCGCTGGATCCGCCGGGGCCGATCCGGCAACCCCGATCCGACAGCGGGGCCTTCCCGCCACCCGCGCGAAACTGCCGTGCCGTTGAGGGCGCGCGTTGCTAGCCTCCCGATGATCTGTGGCACTCACAGACGGTAATGGGGAGGGACGCATGCGTGAAGTCAGTGGTGCGGGCCGTCGAAGAACGGCGCGGCTCGGGGCGTTGTCGCTGGTCACAGCGGCCATGCTGGCGGCGCAGGGGGTGACGGTCGCGGTTGCCGATCCGACTCCGGACGAGTCGTGGGCCTCGGGGCTGGAGACCGGCGGCCGGGCGTGTGGGGCGGGGGAGGCCAAGGCGTATGTCCGCACCCTGCCGCCGTTGCGTGCCGTGCTGTCGGACCCGGGGCACGGCGGACAGCCGGACGCGCCTTCGATCGTGGCCGAGTTCGAGCTGTGGTGGGCGGCCGACGGTGGCATCGAGCGGCGGCAGTTGACCACACTCGCCAAGCCCCAGGGCTCGGGGTTCTCCTGGCATCTGCCCGAGGAGATCGCGATCCCGACCGACACCGTGGTCTCGTGGCATGTGCGTGCCCTCAGCGGGGGAAAGGTCTCGCCCTGGAGCTCCGACGGGTCGGGCACGGCCTGCGAGTTCGTGTACGACAGGGAAGCACCCGAGCAGCCCGTGGTGTCGTCGGACGACTACCCGGACAACGACGCATGGACGGACGGGGTCGGTGTCCACGGGACCTTCCATCTCGATTCGCCGTCCGACGACGTCGTTTTCTACCGTTACATCTTCGGGGGCGGTCGACAGCTGACCGTCCCGGCATCCGGGCCGGACGGCGCTGCCGACATCGACTACCTTCCGGAGTCGCCGGGGCTGCACACCCTGGAGGTCCAGGCGTTCGACCGCGCGGGCAACGGCAGCGCACCGGTGAACTACCAGTTCCGGGTGGGTTCCGGGCGGGCGCCGGCCGCGCACTGGAAGCTGGCCGACGCGGCCGGCTCACGAACCGCAGCCGCCGAGGCCGGCCCAGCGGCCCGCGTCGGCGCCGGGGCCACGTTCGGCGCGGCCGCTCCGTCCGGTACGGACGTGACGTCCACGGTGGCGCTGGACGGCACGGGGCACGGCTTCGTGACGCCGGACACCACGATTGTCGCGACGGACCGGACGTTCTCGGTGGGCGCCTGGGTACGGCCGACCGCGGTGGACGGCACGCGGACCGTCGTCAGCCAGGACACCGGGCAGGGGCCGGCGTTCACGCTGGGGCTGGGGCAGGCCGACGGCAAGCCCGTCTGGTCGTTCGGCCTCGGCGGCACGCGGCTGACCGGTGGTGAGCCCGAGGCGGGGCAGTGGGCGCATGTGCTCGGCCGGTACGACGCCCGGACGGGCACGGCCCGGCTGTACGTCAACGGCAGGGCCGTGGGCGAGGAACAGCCCGTGACCCCGGCCTCGGGGGACGGAGACTTCCAGATCGGCCGGGCGCAGGGCGCGGCCGGATACCGGGACCGCTGGCAGGGCGAGGTCGGTGACGTGCGGGTCCATGACCGGGTGGTGGTGCCGGCCGAGGTCGCGGAACTCGCAGCCCGGAAGGCGCAGCTGCTGGGCCACTGGGGACTGGAGACGGCCCCCGGGGGCGTCAGCGCGGAGTCGAACGGCGGGCAGCCGCTGAAGCTCGGTCCGGGCGCCTCGGTCCGCCGGTTCGACGAGCCCTGCGACCCGCTGGACCCCGACTGCGATCCCGGGGACTGGCCGCTCGAGGGCGAGGGACATCTGCTGCTGGACGGGGTCTCCGGACACGCGGCCACGGAGAATCCGGTCGTGGACACCGGTGGCAGCTTCAGCGTGAGCGCGACCGTGCGGCTGGCCGACCAGGAGCCGGCCCGCCTCATGACCGTCCTCTCCCAGGGAGGGGCGCACGGCGACGCCTTCAAGGTGCGTTACCGGCCGTCGACCCGCAGCTGGGAACTGGTGATGTCCCACGCGGACGAGCCGGGGGCCGCCGAGACGGTGGTCGCCCAGTACACGGAGCCGGACGGCGGTTTCGGCGCGGGGCACCGCATCGCCGTCGTCCACGACGACGCGATGAACCGGATCACGCTCTACGTGGACGGCTACGCCGAGACGGCGGGCACCGCCGAGTTCCGTGACGGCTGGACGAGCAGTGGCGGCCTCCAGGTCGGCCGGGGGCGTACGGCCGAGGGATGGGGCGAGTACCTGCACGGCGCCGTCGACCAGGTCCGGGCCTTCTCCGGTGCGCTCACGGCCGCCGAGGTCGCCATGCTGAGGTAGGGACGTCCGGCGGGGATGCCCGCGGGGGTGGGGGCCGGTCGGGTGCGGTCCCCACCCTGGCTGCCGACGCCGTCCTCACCCCCCGTCGCACCGCAGGTCGCCCGCGCGCATGAAGCCCAGGGGCGCGCCGTCGTCGGTGCGCGAGACGCGCCACAGCTCGTCCGCGCCCTGGCGGGTGGCGTTCACCGGAATGCCCGGGTCCAGGTAACCGACGATCTCGGTCCAGGGGTTGGCGCCCGCGTAGATCGGGGCGTCGGGGCGGGTGGCGGTGCAGGTGCCGCCCGCGTGGGCGGGGGACGCGGTCAGGGGGAGGGCGGCCAGGGCCAGGAGCACGGGAAGCGCGCGGAGCGGATTGCGCACGGTGGGGGCCTCCGAAGAGCGGATCATGGGGTTCCGGTCCACGCTAGAGGTGCGGGGCCGCCGGATCCGGGATCCGGCCCGCCGGGCGTGTGGGCTGGGACACATGGGGAGTGCGGGCCCGATCGGCGGGCAACAGACCCTGTGCGAGCGGCCCGGAACGAAATGCCGAAGATCACGTGTTGAGCGGGACATCTCACCATGTGGTAAGGACGGGGCGTTTTCGGGCTGCTCGTTAAACTGAGCCGACCGCAGTAACGGACTGAGCGAGGAGCGCACGTGGGCCTTGTCGTGCAGAAGTACGGAGGCTCCTCCGTAGCCGATGCCGAGGGCATCAAGCGCGTCGCCAAGCGAATCGTCGATGCCAAGAAGAGCGGCAACCAGGTGGTTGTCGTGGTGTCCGCGATGGGCGACACGACGGACGAGTTGATCGATCTCGCCGAGCAGGTATCGCCGATACCCGCGGGGCGTGAGTTCGACATGCTGCTGACCGCCGGAGAGCGGATCTCCATGGCCCTGCTGGCGATGGCGATCAAAAACCTGGGCCACGAGGCCCAGTCGTTCACCGGCAGCCAGGCGGGCGTCATCACCGACTCGGTCCACAACAAGGCGCGCATCATCGATGTGACGCCGGGCCGTATCCGTACGGCGCTGGACGAGGGGAACATCGCGATCGTCGCGGGGTTCCAGGGCGTGTCCCAGGACAAGAAGGACATCACCACCCTCGGCCGGGGCGGATCCGACACCACCGCGGTCGCGCTCGCCGCCGCGCTGGACGCCGAGGTCTGCGAGATCTACACCGATGTGGACGGGGTCTTCACCGCCGACCCGCGGGTCGTGAAGAAGGCCCGGAAGATCGACTGGATCTCCTTCGAGGACATGCTGGAGCTGGCCGCGTCCGGCTCCAAGGTGCTGCTGCACCGGTGCGTGGAGTACGCACGCCGCTACAACATCCCGATCCACGTCCGCTCCTCCTTCTCCGGACTGCGCGGAACCTGGGTCAGCAACGAACCGCAAGGGGACCAGAAGGTGGAGCACGCGATCATCTCCGGAGTCGCCCATGACGTCTCCGAGGCCAAGATCACCGTCGTCGGCGTGCCGGACAAGCCGGGCGAGGCCGCCGCGATCTTCCGCACGATCGCGAACGCGGAGATCAACATCGACATGGTGGTGCAGAACGTCTCCGCCGCGTCGACCGGTCTGACCGACATCTCGTTCACGCTGCCCAAGGCCGAGGGCCGCAAGGCCATCGACGCCCTGGAGCGCAACCGCGGCGGCATCGGTTTCGAGTCGCTGCGCTACGACGACCAGATCGCGAAGATCTCCCTGGTCGGCGCCGGCATGAAGACCAACCCGGGGGTCACGGCGGGCTTCTTCGAGGCGCTGTCGGACGCCGGCGTGAACATCGAGCTGATCTCGACGTCCGAGATCCGCATCTCGGTGGTCACCCGTGCCGACGACGTCACCGAGGCCGTGCGCGCCGTGCACACCGCCTTCGGCCTGGACAGCGACTCCGACGAGGCCGTCGTCTACGGAGGCACCGGCCGATGACCGCGCGCCGCCCTTCGCTCGCGGTCGTCGGGGCGACCGGGGCGGCCGGCGGCGTCATGCTCCAGATCCTTTCGCAGCACGCGGACGTCTGGGGCGAGGTGAAGCTGATCGCCTCGCCGCGCTCGGCCGGTCGCAAGCTGGTCGTGCGCGGCGAGGAGAGCGAGGTCCTCGAACTCTCCGAGGACGTCTTCGACGGTGTGGACGTGGCGCTGTTCCTGGTGCCGGGCGACGTCGCCGAGCGGTGGGCGCCGATCGCCGCCGCCAAGGGCGCGGTCGTCGTCGACGACTCCGCCGCCTTCCGGATGGCCTCCGACGTCCCGCTGGTCGTGCCCGAGGTCAACCCGCACGCCGTACGGATCAGGCCGCGCGGCATCGTCGCGAGCCCGAACTGCACCACGCTCTCGCTGATCGTCGCGATCGGCGCGCTGCACGCCGAGTTCGGGGTGCGGGAGCTGATCGTCTCCTCGTACCAGGCGGTGAGCGCGGCGGGACGCGACGGCGTCGCCACGTTGCGCGAGCAGCTGGCGACGGTCGCGGGTACGGAACTGGGCACGAGGCCCGGGGACGTGCGCCGGGCGCTGGGCGACGCGGGAAACGGCCCCTTCGCCGCCCCGGTGGCCCTCAACGTGGTGCCCTGGGCGGGCACCGGGGCAGGGGACGGCTGGTCGTCGGAGGAACTGGCGATCCGCGAGGAGTGCCGCAAGATCCTGGACCTGCCGACCCTCCGGGTGGCGGCGACCTGTGTGTACGTACCCGTCGTCGCGACGCACTCGATGTCCGTCCACGCCAGGTTCGAGAGCGAGGTCGAGGTCGACCGGGCCCACGAGATCCTGGCGACGGCGCCGGGCGTGGTGCTGTACGACAACCCGGCGGCGGGGGACTTCCCGACGCCGTCCGACGTCGTCGGTACCGATCCCACCTGGGTCGGACGAGTGCGCAGGTCGATGGACGATCCCCGGTGCCTGGAACTGTTCGTCTGCGGCGACAACCTCCGCAAGGGAGCCGCGCTGAACGTGGCCCAGATCGCCGAGTCGGTGGCCGCGGAGTTCCCCCGTGTCTGATCGAACCCGTTTTGTGGTTTCTGTGAATAGCCTGTGAGTAAGTTGAAGGTCTGAACATCTTGAGATGGGGTGCCGGGGTATCCGACGATGACCGTCCGGCCTGCTGCAACCACCGGCCGGGGAATGCGCGTCTATGCCGTCACCTTCGGCGCGGCGGGGCGCTCATTCGGGGCACTTGGGGAAGAGCAGGTACGTATGAGGGCATGTCGCACAGCGCCGAACGCGGTGGCGCGCGCGTACAACCCTGACGGGGGGAAACGTGTCCAACTGGCGTGGCAGAGGTTCTCGACATCACAGTGGTGGGTCCCTTGCGGGGCGCTTCGGTGCGCCCCCTCCGACGGCCCCGCGCGCCCGGCGGCATGCCGGTGATCGCGCCCATGCCCGCCGCACGTCCCGCGCGGTTGCCCTCGCAGCGCGAGGGCGCTGAGGAAGGCGTGGCTGCCGGAACCACGGTCGACCACCTCACCGAGACCTATCGCGCCCACTACCGGTCGCTGCTCGGGCTCGCGGCGCTGCTCCTGGACGACACGGCCTCGTGCGAGGACGTGGTGCAGGAGGCGTTCATCCGCGTCCACTCGGCGCGCAACCGGGTGCGGGACCCCGAGAAGACGCTCGCGTACCTGCGCCAGACGGTGGTCAACCTCTCGCGTTCCGCGCTGCGCCGCCGCATCCTCGGGCTGAAGCTGCTCTCCAAGCCGATGCCGGACATGGCGAGCGCCGAGGAGGGCGCGTACGACCAGCTGGAGCGGGACGCGCTGATCAAGGCGATGCGGGGGCTCCAGCGGCGGCAGCGGGAAGTGCTGGTGCTGCGCTACTTCGCGGACATGACGGAGGTACAGGTGGCCGAGACGCTGGGGATATCCCTGGGCTCGGTCAAGGCCTACGGCTCCCGGGGGATCGCGGCGCTGCGCGTCGTGATGGAGGCGCAGGGATGAGCCGGCGCGACCGCACGTACGAGAACGGGCCGGGGCGTGAACAGCGCGACGGCGCCGGGCGTGAGCATCGGACTGACCGGACTGGAAACGGGATTGTGAACCACGACGGGGCGGAGAACGCCCTGCCTGCGAACCGGGACGCGGACGCCGACCCGGCCGGCTCGGCGGAGGCCGCCGAAGCCGAGGCCCCCGGGGCCGAAGCCGAGAACGCCGGGGACGGCGCGGACGGTGCGGATGGTGCGGATGGCGGGAAGGCCGGGAACGGCGCGGACGGCGCGAACGACACCGACAGCGGGAAGGCCGTGGGCGGCGTAGCCGGTGGAGAGGCCGGGGCGTCGGAAGCGGGAGGGGCTGCGGCTGCGGATGTGGCGGGTGCGTCCGGTGTGGCCGAGGCATCCGAGGCGTCCAAGTCATCCGAGGCATCCGGCGGCGCAGGGGCGGCGGGGTCGGTCGGGACGGTTGGCTTCGGCAGTCTGAGCAGCCTCTTCGGCCCGGATTCCGGTGCGGGCAGCGCCCTGAACGGCGACGGGCTGAACGGCGACGGATTGAGCAGCGACGGGCTGAACGGCGGTGACGCGGATCTCGACGAGGTCGCGCTGCGCCGCATGCTGCACGGCGCCGTCCGGAACATCGAGCCCCGTGACGGCACGCTC
This sequence comes from Streptomyces sp. ML-6, assembly GCF_030116705.1. Taxonomy (NCBI): domain Bacteria; kingdom Bacillati; phylum Actinomycetota; class Actinomycetes; order Kitasatosporales; family Streptomycetaceae; genus Streptomyces; species Streptomyces sp. ML-6. The sequence goes on along the minus strand of NZ_JAOTIK010000001.1, from coordinate 3,553,647 downwards.
GACCGGTTGCAGCGCGCGGTTCCCGTCCGGCGTGCCAAGCGACGGCAGGCCGTCGTCGGGCTGGCCGCGGCGGCGCTGCTCATCGGCACCGCGGTGCCCGCCTTCGTCCACGTCGCGAACTCCGACGGTTCGAGCGCGGCCAACCCCGCGATAGCCGGGCACGGCGAGCAGGCGCAGGGCGGCAACGGCACCGGGGCCGGTTCGGAGCACGCGGGCAAGGACAGCGGCGGCCACGCCGACGGGCGGACCGACGGCGACCCGGACCACCCCGAGAGCACCAGCAGCCCCTCCGACAGCCGGGGCCGGGGCGAGGACGGCGACCTGACGGGCGGCACCGCCGACCCGGACCGGACCGAGGTGGCCGCCATGGCGGCCTGCGGACCGGGTCAGCTCGGGGTCGCCTCGGCCGAGACCGGCGCGCCCGGGGCCGACGGCACGGTCTACGGAACCTTCCGCATCGCCAACGTCTCCGGCACGGAGTGCGCGGTGAACAACGGGGGCAGCGTGGGCTTCCAGACGATGGGCGCGGCCGACGAGACCAGGATCATGGTCGTCCACCACACCGCGGGCGACGCGGCACCCGGGCTGCCCGACCCCTCGCAGGAGCAGCGGGCGGTGTTGCTGAAGCCGTCCATGGCGTACGAGGTGAAGTTCGCCTGGGTGCCGAAGGAGACCTGCCCGACCGCCGGGGGCTCGCCGAGCCCGACTCCGACGGAGGGCGGCGGCAGCGGGGGCAGCGGGGGCGGTTCCACGGTCTCCGGTGTCGGCAGCGGCGAGGGGACGACGGACATGGACGCCCAGCTCCTCGGCGAGGACGGCGGCATCCAGGACGGCAGCGTCTCCGTGATGCACACGCCGGAGGCCGGGGCACCGGTCGCGGCGGCGACGATCCCCAACGCCTGCTCGGGCACGATCTACCGGACCGGGGTACTGGCCCCCACGACGTGACGCGCACGCGGCGCGGACGAGACGGGTGAGGGCCCGCCGGACCGATCCGGCGGGCCCTCACCCGTCTCCCGCGCATGTGTACGTCCGGGGCCGGGGCGGTACCGGACGGGCCGCCCCGGGACCGGGGCGACTCAGGTCTCAGACGGCCCCGCTGCCCACGGCGGGACTGGCGCCCTCGTCCTCGCCCTTCTTCCCGCCGCTGCCGTCGGTGTCGGCGGCAGGGGCGGTGTCGGTACTGGTGGCGGCCCCGTCCTCCGGGACGAGGCCCAGGCGCAGGTCGCGCGCGGCCTCGGCCTCGCGGCGGACCAGGCGGAACCACATGAAGAGCACGAAGCCGGCGAAGACGAACCACTCACCGGTGTAACCGAGGTTCTGGAACGCCTTCAGGTCGAGCCCGGTGCCCTGCGCGGCGGCGGCCGGGACGGGGCGCAGCGCGCCGCCCGCCCCGTCACCCGTGCCGGAGCCCGTGTCCTGGACCGTCACCCAGGCGTCGTAGACGTCGTACGGGACGAGGTTGATCAGCGACGCGGCGCTGATGATGCCCAGCTGCCCGTCGGGGAGCCCGCCCCGCGTGTGGGCCCCCGCCGTGCCGGCGTTCTCGGACGCCTGGAGGTCGCCGGTCACCGTGACCCTGCCGGTCGGCGCGGCGGGCACGGGGGTGGTGCCGGGCTCGCCGGGCAGCCAGCCCCGTACCACCGGCAGGGCCTTGCCGGTGTCCGTGCGAAGCATGTTCAGGACGTAGAAGCCGCTCTTGTCGTCCAGCTCCCGCCCGGGCACCAGGAACTGGTCGGCGTACCGGCCGGTGGCGGTGGCGGGGCGGCCGGAGGTCACCTTGTCGACGGGCAGGAGGTCGTCGAGCGGCTCGGCGGCCCTCGTGCCGGGGGCGGGCTGCTCCGTGGCGGCGTCGTGCGTCTGCACGCGGTCCTCGAAGCGGCCGAGCTGCCAGGTGCCCATGACCAGGCAGAACGGGATGGCCAGCACGACGAAGAGGTTGATCCCCCACCATCGCGGGGTCAGCAGGAACCGGTACACCCCTCCACGGTACGGCCCCCCGCTCCGGCGGCCCGGCGCGGGGGGCCGCCCGGCGGGCCGCCCGCGCCGCGCGAAGTCCCCTACTCGCCGGACGGAATCGGCTGCGAGGTCGGCTGCGAGGCGGACTGAGGGGCCGGCTGCGGGACGGACTGAGCGGCCGGCTGCGGGGTCAGGTGGCGGCGGGCGAAGTCCAGCTCCAGACGGACCTGCTTGATGCGCTCCTCCACGACGAGCGAGCCGTGCCCCGCGTCGTACCGGTACACCTCGTGCACCGCGTTCCGCTCCTTCAGCCGGTCCACGTAGTTCTCGATCTGGCGGATCGGGCAGCGCGGGTCGTTGACGCCCGCCGAGATGTAGACGGGGGCCCGGACCTCGTCGATGTACGTCAGCGGGGACGAGGCCGCGAAGCGCTCGGGCACCTCCTCCGGCGTGCCGCCCAGCAGCGTGCGGTCCATCGCCTTCAGGTCCTCCATCTCGTCGTGGTACGCCGTGACGTAGTCGGCCACGGGCACCGCCGCCAGGCCCAGCGCCCAGTCGTCCGGCTGCGTGCCGAGCCCGAGCAGGGTCAGGTAGCCGCCCCAGGAGCCCCCGGCCAGGACCAGCTTCTCCGGGTCGGAGAGGCCGGACTTCACCGCCCACTCCCGGACCGCCGCGATGTCCTCCAGCTCGATCAGGCCCACCCGGTGCTTGAGCGCGTCCGTCCAGGCGCGGCCGTATCCGGTGGAACCGCGGTAGTTGACCCGGACGACCGCGTAGCCGTGGTCCACCCAGGCGGCGGGGCCGGAGGCGAAGGCGTCGCTGTCGTGCCAGGTCGGGCCGCCGTGGATCTCGAAGACCGTCGGGAACGGGCCCTCGGCCGGGGCGGCGGGCCGCTGGACGAGCGCGTGGACACGGCCGCCGGGCCCGTCCACCCACACGTCCTCCACCGGCACCGAGGCCGGGGCCTTCGGACCGGGCGGGTCGAGCACCACGGCCCCCGAGGTGGACCTGATGACGGGCGGCTGCGCGGCCGAGGACCACAGGTACTCCACCGTGCCGTCGGGCCGGGCCGTGGCGCCCGACACCGAACCCGCCGGGGTCTCCAGCCGGACGGGGGCGTCCGCGCCCGGCTCGTACCGCCACAGGTCGTTGCGGGCCTCGAAGCCGTGCGCGACCAGCAGCGCGGAGGCGTCCGGATACCACTCGGCGCTCACGTCGCCGGGCAGGCCGAGCACGAGGTCCGTCTCCTCGCCCGTCGTCGGATCCCAGATCATCGGCTCCCAGCGGCCCCGCCGCTGGTGCCCGACCAGCAGTCTGGTGTCCCCGGCCACGGGGGCGAAGCCCAGCACGGACAGGCCCAGCTCCTTGGTGCCGCCCTCGGTGTCGTCCAGCTCGGCGACCGTCGTGCCGTCCGGCCGCACCACGCGCAGCGCGGAGTGCATCGCGTCGCCGTGCTCGGTGTGCTCCAGGGCGATCAGCGTCCCGTCGTGGCTGAGATCGCCGACGCCCGCCGACTCGTGGTGGCGGTAGATCTCCACGGGGGCGGCCCCGGGACGCACGACGTGGACCGTCGTCCCCTCCTCGTCGGTCGAGCGGCCGATCACCGCCGTGCCGTCCCGCCCGAGCGCGAGCCCCGCCGGGTACGAGGGGGCGAGGCCGGGCACCGCCGGTTCGTCGCCCGACCCGGCCTCCCCGCCGTGGAACGGACGGCGCATCCACACCCCGAACTCGTCCCCATACGACGGCAAGTCTGGAACGGAGGAACCCATGCCGTCGTCGAACCACCAGATCCACTCACCATCGGGGGAGAGCACCCCGTCCGTGGTGCCGTCCGGCCTGTCGGTGACCTGCCGCTGGTGACCGGTCGCCCGGTCCCAGGCGTAGATCTCATACGTGCCGGTCGCGTTCGACACGAACAACGAACGGTCGGGGGCGTCTTCCGCCCAGTCGGGGAGGGAGACGCGCGGGGCTCGGAACCGCTTCTCCCAGTCGGGCATGGCTTCTGCGTCGCTCATGCCTCCATGTAACCCGATCAGCACTGGGTCGTTTTACGGATCACCAGATGGTTCTACGACGCGATTCCCCTTCGCTCCGGCTTTAGTGCAGAACGAGGTGCGATCAAAGTAATGCAAACGAACGTTCGAGTAGTGGGCTGTGGCCGACAGTCGGTGACCCGCACGGAAGACGAGAACTCCCTCTCCATCGGAGCCCAGAAGCGCGACCTCCAGTACTGGGTCGACACGCCCGGACAGGGGCGCCTCATAGTCGGCTGGGCACTCGACACCAACACATCCGGGACGACAAACCGTTCCTAATCAGTGAGCAGGAGTGAGTCTTGGACCCATACCTGGTCACTGCGGACACCCCGAACGGTTTTGGATGTCCTGGTTGCCCGCGTACTCGCCGCGTCCGGCGGCACGGATCGTGTCCGTGGTCCGGGGATGCGGGGGCGGGGTCCCTCACGCCCAGGGGCACACCGGTCGGCCTGGATGGTCCGATGCCCGTGCACATCGCTCTGGTGTGCACGGGGCGGTGTCGTCCGTCGCCGGATCGGGTGTCCCTGGGCGCGTCGTCCGATCGCGATGCTCGCTGCATCGTGCCGGGTGGTCTTACGGGTGGGGCCGGCCATCGGCTTTTGCCAGTGCTGGGCGCCCCACTTGCTGGTGTAGGCCGGGTCCACGGCGATGATCGCGATGCCTGTGGCGTCGGCCATGGAGGTCAGCCGGGCGCGGAGCTTGCCCGTCGGCATGCCGGAGATGAGTTGCCGGAATCGGCGCTTGCGCCCGTGCTTCTCTCTGGTCTTCTCGGTCTGGAAGTCGAGGTCTTCGACCGCGATGGCCTTGACGCCGCAGGCTTTGGCCCAGTTCAGCAGCCGTGTGAGGGCGTGCCGTACCTGGGCGTCGCGGTGCTGGGCGCCTTGAGACAGGTCGTAGAAGAACCGGCGCGGCCGGCCGATCGGGTTGCCGTGGGTGTCCAGGCGCCATGCGGCGAGGTGGTCGGCGTTGGTGTCCACGCCGATCACGCCGCCCGCGAGGGCGGCTTGGAGTGGGATGGTCGCGGTGGGTGGGATCTGCCAGGAGGCGTCCACGTACCAGCGGCCGCGCCCGGTGTCGTAGTGGATGCGGTAGGCCACGGCCCGGTTGGCCTCCACGCGGTCGGCCCACTCCTGCTCCCGGTAAGGGAACCGCAGCTTGGCAGCGAGTACGTACCGGCCGTGCCGGGCGTTCGCCAGGTCGGCGAGCGGGGCCGGGAGCTTGATCGACACTTCGCCCTCGGGCGTGATGCGGATCGTCTCGTTGCCGAACCTTTTCCCCGACTCGCCGTCCGCCTTGAGGAACCAGCGCCCCGCTTCCCCCCGCTCACGCCACTGGGACGCGGTGAGCTGCGCCCTGTCGAGGTTGTGACGGGTGCCCAGCAGACGGTTACCGCCACGCACGACGTGCACCCGACCCGCTTCCCGGCCGGCCCGAACCTTCTCGAGCCGGTCCTCCAGCACGTGCAGGCGGCGCGCTTTGTTAAACCACTCGTGCGTGGAGCGGTAGCCGCCCGGAGTCTGCTTGGTGCCCTTCCGGCCGACCGGCAGCGACAGCCGGTGCCGGATCGTCGCGATACCGGCTTCGAGGCCCTGCACGTGCGCGGCCTGGCCGCGCCGGGCGAGCGCCCACTGGTCATGCGTGGCCTTCGTGATCGCCCCGGCCCACCTGGACGACGACTGGGCCGTCAGGTCCCGCTTACGGACCGCCCATGACTCGGCGGAGTGCTCCAAGCCGTCGGTGCAACGCGCTTTGAGGTCCTTCGAGGCGAGCGAGCCCAGGTGCGCCCCCACCAGGCGCAGAACCTTCTCATCCGCGGGCGTGAGGTCCCCCAGCCGGGTACGCACCGCCACACCGGACGGGCCGAGAGCGACGAACGGCGCGGCGATCGGGCGGAGGTCAGCCATGTTCGGCCGCTTCCAGTGCCTTGCGGGCACGGTTCCTCGCCGACCTGCGCCCGTACAGACGGGCGCAGAACGACGTCAGTACCTCCACCATGTCCCGCACCAGGTCGTCTGCGACCTCGCCGTCGTCCACCACCAGCAGGCGACGGCCCGTCGCCGACAAGGCGGCCTCGACAAGCTCGACGTTCATCCGGCCGAGCCGGTCCTCATGCTCCACCACCACGGTGGTCACGTTCGGGTCGGCCAGCAGACGCCGGGCCTTCGAACGGCAGCCGTTCATCCCCGAAGCGATCTCCGCCTCGACACGAACGACCCGGTGACCGGCGTTCACCGCCCACGCCGACAGCCGCGCGACCTGGCGTTCCAGATCGGTCTTCTGATCGTGCGAGGACACACGGGCATACAGGCCCAGACCACCGATGGCCTCAGGCGTAGTGTTCGCGTCGATGTTCACCAGGATCGTGCGCGGTCCGACCCGCTGAGCCGGTACCGGCAACACCCCCTCACGGAACCAGCGATACGCGGTCTGCGGATGCACACCCTGCGTCTTCGCCCATTCCGTCAGATTCACACCCCGACAACGACACTCACTCACACATGGTTACGCTCACTTACCCGACTTCGCGGACCAGCAGGTGCAGACCCCACTCCCGTGCGGGACGCGGAGCAGCGGGCGGCCCTCGTCGCGGCGCACGGGACGGCCGAACTCCCCGAGGCCCTGGTCAAGGTGAGAGCCAAGACCGTGGAGACCTTCCCCGAAGCGGCATCCGTCTTCGTCTCCACACTGCGCGTGGCATGACCGCAGACGCGCACTGAACACCCTTGCAGCCCCCGGCCCAGGCCCTTCCCCTCGGTCAGGGGCTCTTCCCGCCTCAGGGCGCCGCACACAGCTTCCTGCCTGCGGCTTCCCTGTGGCGCGGATCATCGCAACCCCGGGAGTGGTGACGGAGTCCGACACGCTGGGTACCGCTGTACCTCCGTACGCCTTCGGCCCTCGGCCAGTCGGACTGCGCACGCCTACCAGAAGGGAGCACATGACCCCTGCCTCGACGGGGACCCATCGGCGCTCACTGCGCCGCGCAGGAAGGAACCACCTTTGCCTATCAAGCTCAAGGAGTGGGCCGCCATGCCCCCCAATCTGCGTCGGGCGTCGATAATTCGTTCGCTCCGTCCCCAGCCTGTGGATAACCTGCCCGACATGCATGCACCCACCCCTGACGACTGGCACGAGGCGAACCGCGCGTTCTGGGACGAGCGGGTGCCGATCCACGTCGGCAGCGACTACTACGACCTCGCGGCCTTCCGCGCCGGGGAGGACGCCCTGCGCGACTTCGAACCCGTCGAGGTCGGGGACGTCGAGGGGAAGTCGCTGCTGCACCTCCAGTGCCACATCGGGGTCGACACCCTCTCCTGGGCGCGGCACGGTGCCGGGCCCGTCGTCGGCCTGGACCTCTCCGAACCGGCCGTCGAGGCGGCGCGCGGTCTGGCCCGCGAGCTCGGGTTCGACCAGGACCGGGCGGCGTTCGTCGTCGCGGACGTCCACGACGCCGCGGAAGCCGTGCCCGACACCTCGTACGACATCGTCTACACCGGGATCGGCGCGCTGAACTGGCTGCCGGACATGCGGCGCTGGGCCGAGGTCGTCGCGTCGCTCGTGGCGCCCGGCGGCTTCCTCTACCTCGTGGAGTTCCACCCGGTGACGGACTGCTTCGACGACGCCACGGGCACGAAGGTCGAGTACGACTACTTCACCCGCGACGCGTGGGTGGACGACACGCCGGGCACGTACGCGGACCGGGACGTGCCCACCGTCCACAACCGCACCGTCGAGTGGCAGCACCCGATCGGCGAGGTGGTGTCGGCGCTGGCCGCCGCCGGGCTGCGGATCGACTTCCTGAACGAGCACGACGTCTCGCTCGTCTCCCGCTTCGAGGCGCTGGAGCGGCAGGACGACGGCTACTACCGGTTCCCCGAGGGCCGGCCGCGCATCCCGCTGATGTACTCGCTCAAGGCGTCGAAGCCGGCCGGTTCCTGAGGAAACGCCAGGTCGGGGCGATTGTCAGTGGTGGGGTGCAGACTCGAACCCATGACTACGACTGCCGAGCTGCGTGTCGCCGTGGAGACGTACTGGAGTGCGGCCGACTCACGGGACTGGGACGCCTTCGCCGCCACGCTGGCCGACGACGTGCTGTACGACCTCCCGCAGACCCGGGAACGGATCCGCGGCAAGGAGCGGTACCTGCAGTTCAACCGCGAGTACCCGGCGGACTGGCAGGTCCGTGTCGAGCGGATCGTGGCCGACCACGAGGGGCACCAGGCCGCCGCCCGGACACTGGTGACGACCGGCGCCGAGGAGTCGCACGCCATCCACTTCTTCACGTTCGACGGGGCGGGGCGGATCAACGGGATAACGGACTTCTGGCCCGAGGCGTACGAACCCCCGTCGGGCCGGGAGCACTTGGTGGAGCGGTACTGAGCCCGGGGGCCGAAGGGTCCGGGACCGGCCGGGGGGAAAGCCGGGTCCGTTCGGGGGCGGGCCGGTTCGGGGCTGGTTGGTTCGGGGCGGGGAGGGTCCGGCCGGGGTGGGGGGTGTGCCCGGCCGGGACGTGCATGAGTGCGGCGGGCCTTCGGAAGTGATTCCTTGGCCCGCCGCCCCTGCACCCTCGTCGTCCGCGTCCTACGCGGCCGAGCGGAAGGCCGGAAGGTAACCGCCGGACTGGCCGGCGGCCTTGGGGTGGTACGAGTTGTAGACCGGGAGGGTCACACTGTGGAGCCACGCGCTGCCGGAGCACAGTTCGTGCCCGCTGAACTCGTCCACCACGCTGGAGAACGTGAACCCGGCGTTGGCCGCCTGCTTGGCGATGACGCCGTTCAGCACGTCGGACGCGTTGTTTATCGCCGCCCGCTCCTTCTCGGAGAGACCCGCGATGCAGCTGCCGCTCAGCTGGTAGAAGCGCGGGTAGCCGAGCACCACGACATGGGCCTGGGGAGCCCGTGACCGGATGGAGGTGTAGAGCGAACTCAGCTTGGAGGGAAGCGAGTTCTGCGCCTGCGAGACGGCCGTGCCGACCCTGCTGAGGCAGGTGGCCTCGCCGGACAGCACACAGGCCTGCATGACATCGGCGAAGCCGACGTCGTTGCCGCCCGCGGTGACGCTGACCAGGCCGGTGGAGGAGCTCAGTGCCCCCAGCTGGGTGCCGGCCACCGAGCTGGTCGTGGCGCCCGAACAGGCCACGAAGGCAAAGGAGGAGGGCGAGTTCGCAGCCGCCCAGAGGTAGGGGTAGGACTTGGTGCTGCGACGGCAGTCGCCGCTGTCGGACAGGTAACTTCCCGCCCCGACACCGGACGAGTACGAGTCACCGAGAGCGACGTAACCGCTCGCGGCCGTCGAGTTCGCGAAGGCCGGCTGGGCAAAGCCCAGGGCGGCCACGGCGGCGAGCGCCAGGGTGGATGCGGACGCCCAGAATCTCCGTACCGACATGGCTGTCAGCCCTCCGAAGTGTGGGGGGTGGATGGGGGGTTGGGTTGAGCGCCATGTTTCTAGCAGCTGTCGGTACCAGCCGGTAATAGTCGCGGAAAAACTGGTCTGATATGCCCCAATGGCCGTTCGGTGGCTGAGCTCCGCGCGTAGATAAACCTCCGGGGGCGGCCCGAATGGACGTTATTCGGCCATGCGTTGGGGCCGTGCGGGAGCGGTGCGCGGAAGGCTCGCGAGCGATGCGCGGGCGGCGCGGCAGAGGTGCGCTTCGTCGGGCGCGGTGGCTCGCGGGAAGTTCGCGAAGGGCTCGTCGAGGAGCCGGGAAGGCCGCCGGGGAGCTGTGGGCCCCGGTCCGGAATGGTGGCAAACGGTGCGGGGCGGCGGGGGCGGGCGGCGCGGAAGGTTACGCGGAGTGATGCCCGTCGGGTGTGGACCGGGGCGCGGGCGGGGGTCCGGGCGCGGGCGGGGCTGGGGGTGCGGGTCCGGGCGCGAATCCGGGTGCGGAGGTGGGGGCGGGCGCGGGGCGGGGGTTGTCTCAACGAAAAACGCCCTCTGCGGTGGCGTTCCCCTTGGGGGTGCCACCGCAGAGGGCGGTTGTCGTACTGCCGGGAGGGTCAGTTGTGGCCGAACCTCCGCTGCTTCCGGTGGGAGACCTGTTCTGAGATCGAGCGCACCGGGTCCGGGGTGGTCGGCTGCGTCCGTTCCTTCGTCTCCGGAGGGGCGCTGCGTTCGTGGCCGCCGGTGCGGGCGCCGCGGTTCTGCCGACTCTGCTTCTTGCCCACGATCGTGCCTCCTGTTGCGGATCTCGGACGATGGGCCATGACCAGACTCGCACGCAGGCATAAAAGGTGCATTTCGTATCACGGTCGCCGAGTGCGGCTACCTCCGGGCCGTCCGGTGCGCGGGATGGCGTGCCGCCCCGGCCGGGCGGTCCGCAGGGTGGTGCGCCGCCCGGCTTCTTCGGTTCGCGGGGCGGCGGGCCGGCCGGGTTCTCCGGTTCACGATGCGGGACCGGCCGTGGCGTAGTCCGCGAGCGCCGGTTCGAGCAGGCCGAAGGCGCGGTCCCCTTCCGCCGCGACGATCTCGGCGATCTCCGGGTTGGTGAGACCGGTGAGGGTGAGTTCCTGGACGCGCTGGAACAGGGTGCGCTGCACCGCGCCGAGCAGGGCCGCCGCCGTGCGCACGGTGATGTCGTCGGGGGTGGAGCCGGTGGCCTCGGCGAGGGTGGCGGCCAACGCCTCCTCGCGCTGGTCGTGCAGGCCGCGCAGGCAGGCCGAGAGGGTGGGGCTGTCGGCGATCATGCGCGAGAACTCCGGTCCCGCGAAGCCCTGGACCGGGTTCTGTGCCGCCACCGCCGCCCCGAAGTCCCGGCGCAGGGCGGCCAGGGCGGACTCGCCCTCCTCGCGGGAGGCCACGACCTGGGCCGAGCTGTCGATGAACGCCTCCTGGTGGTCGAGGGCCAGGTCCTCCTTGCGCGGGAAGTAGTTGGTCACCGTCTTCTTGGCCACGCGTGCCGCGACGGCGATCTCCGCGATGGTCGTCCGCTCGAAGCCCTGCTCGATGAAGAGCCTGGTGGCGTGGTCGGAGATCAGCTGTCGGGTCTCCCGCTTCTTGGTCTCCCGCAGGCCCGGTGCGCCCGGCGTTCCGGGGGGTGGGGTGGTGTCCGTCTTCGGTTCCATGTCGATGCTCACGAGGGAATCTTACCTCCATGGCATTTTTATGTTGACACCCTGATGAGGCTCGCTCTAAGTTTACCTCCGTCGCAAATTTCCCCCGACGGAAAGGAATGGTCATGCGGAAGACCGACCTCGTCACGTTCCTCGCGAACCAGGCGGCAGAGCAGGCCAACCAGCCCGACAACAAGGGGAATCGTCGATCCCGGTTCGTCGCCCCGCCCTCCGCCGGACGCATCCCGGGCAACGCCCGCCCCCTGCGCAACATCCCGCGCCGCCGCTCCTACTGACGTCCCGGCCCCGACCGAAGCCCCGCCCCTGTACGGGCACTTGGCCCCGTACGGCCACCCGGCCCCACGCGGCCACCCGGCCACCCGGCCCCACGCGGGCATCCAGCCCCGTACGGACCGTTCATCCCTCCCACGGACAGGAAGCCGCCTTGCAGATCACCGCCACCACCGTCTCGCTCACCGTCGACGACGTCGCCGCGTCCCAGGACTTCTTCACCACGCACCTCGCCTACCAGGTGCGGGTCGCGGCGGACGGATTCGCCTCGCTCACCCGCCAGGACGCCGCCGCCGACATCGTCCTGCTGCAGCGCGGCACCGAGGTCCTGCCGGCCGACCAGCGCGACCGGCACGCCTCGGGCCTGATCCTCGCCCTCACCCTCACCGGCATCGAGGCGGAGGAGAAGCGGCTGCGCGCCGAGGGCGTCGAGATCACCATGCCGCTGCGCGAGGAGCCCTGGGGCGAGCGCCTGTTCCAGGTCCAGGACCCCAACGGGGTCGTCGTCCAGTTCGTCGAATGGGCCGACGCCGCGGCCACCGGACCGGACGGATCATGAGGCCCGTCGGGGAGCGATCCCCACGGCCGTACGGGGGTTCCGGCCCGTGCGCCGGACCGGGCCCCCGTACCGCACCGAGCCCCGGCAGCCCGGGCGGCACGCTCCGCAGACCTCCCCGACCTCCCCGGAGCGTGCCGCCCGGACGGCATCGGCGGAGGTCACCTGGCCGGTGCGTGATCGGGGCCGGACAGTAGAGTTCGGCTGCGTCAGCCCCCGAGCACCGAGGTACCGGCCGTGACCCTCGCCCCACCCGAACCCCCCGCCCCACCTGCGGTGACCGTCGTAGGGATCGGTGCCGACGGCTGGCCGGGACTGTCCGGGCCGGCCCGCGAGGCGCTGACCGCCGCGCAGGTGCTGATCGGCGGCGGACGGCAGCTCGACCTGCTCCCGCCGTCGTGCGCGGGACGCCGGGTGCCGTGGCCGTCACCGCTGAGGCCCGCCGTCCCCGGTCTGCTCGCCGAGCACGCGGGCAGCAGGATCGCCGTCCTGGCCAGCGGCGACCCCATGTTCTACGGGATCGGCCGGGCCCTGACCGAAGTGCTGGGCGCCGCCGCGCTGCACGTCGTGCCGCACCCCTCGTCCGTCTCCTACGCCTGCGCCCGCATCGGCTGGCCGCTGGAGGACACCGAGGTCGTCACCCTGGTCGGCCGCCCCGCCGCCCGGCTGGCCGCCGCCCTCCACGACGGCCGACGGCTGCTGGTCCTCAGCGCGGACGCCACCACCCCCGCCGAGGTGGCCGGCCTGCTGCGCGAACGGGGCTTCGGCCCGAGCCGGCTGCGGGTGCTCGAACAGCTCGGCGGCACGGACGAGTCCTGCACGGAGGGCACCGCGGACCACTGGCCGCACCCGCCGGGCGACCCGTTGAACATCGTCGCGGTCGAATGCCGCCGCGCCCCCGAAGCCCTGCGCCTGGGCGCCGTACCGGGCCTGCCCGACGAGGCGTACGAGCACGACGGGCAGCTCACCAAGCGCCATGTGCGGGCCACCACCCTCGGCGTGCTCGCGCCCGCCCCCGGCGAACTCCTGTGGGACATCGGCGGCGGCTCGGGGTCCATCGCGATCGAGTGGATGCGGACCCACCCGTCCTGCCGCGCGATCTGCGTGGAACGCGACCCGGCGCGGGCGGAACGCATCGCGCGCAACGCCGACCGCCTCGGGGTGCCCGCACTGCGCGTCGTCACCGGCCGGGCCCCGGACGGACTGGCCGGACTGCCCGCGCCCGACGCCGTGTTCATCGGCGGCGGACTGACCGCGCCCGGCCTCCTCGACGCCTGCTGGGAGGCGCTGCCCGGCGGCGGCCGGCTGGTCGCCAACACGGTCACGCTGGAGTCCGAGGCCCTGCTCGCCGGGGCGCACCGGCGGTACGGCGGCGAACTGGTCCGGCTCGCCGTCGCGCACGCCGTGCCGGTCGGCGGCTTCACCGGCTGGCGGCAGGCCATGCCGGTCACCCAGTGGTCCGTGCGCAGAACCTCGACCACCCCCGTCGCGGAACGCCCCGCACGGGTGTCCGCGGAAGATCCAGGAGACAACAGATGACCGTGTACTTCATCGGCGCGGGCCCGGGTGCGGCCGACCTGATCACGGTGCGCGGCGCCCGCACGCTCGCCGCCTGCGGGGTGTGCCTGTACGCGGGCAGCCTGGTGCCCCGCGAACTGCTCGCCGAATGCCCGCCGGACGCCCGCCTGGTGGACACCGCCCAGCTCGACATCGACCAGATCACCGCCGAACTCCTGGCCGCGCACGAGGCCGGCCAGGACGTGGCCCGGCTGCACTCGGGCGACCCGTCGGTGTTCAGCGCGGTCAACGAGCAGATGCGGCGGCTCGACGAGGCCGGGGTGCCCTACGAGGTGGTGCCGGGCGTCCCCGCGTTCGCGGCCGCCGCCGCGGCGCTCAAGCGGGAACTGACCGTGCCGACCGTCGGCCAGACCGTCATCCTCACCCGGATCGCCCAGCGCGCCACCGCCATGCCCGAGGGCGAGGACCTGGCCACGCTGGGCCGCAGCGGGGCACTGATCGTGCTGCACCTCGCCGCCCGGTACGTCGACCGCGTCGTGGCGGAACTGCTGCCGCACTACGGGGCCGACTGCCCGGCCGCCGTCGTGGCACTGGCCTCCCGCCCGGACGAGCTGATCCTGCGCGGGACCCTCGACGACATCGCGGAGCAGGTGAAGTCGGCGGGAGTGATCCGTACCGCCGTCATCATGGTCGGCCGCACGCTCGGCGCCGAGCAGTTCCGCGACAGCCACCTCTACTCGCCGCAGCGGGAACGGCACGTCTGCTGACGGGCGGTCGGACGCCGGTACGAGGGGTGGGGAGCCCTCCGTACCGGTCACCGGTCACCGGCCGGTGACCGGTACGGAAGCCGTCAGCGCACCTCGCTGCGCCCGACGACCGTGCCCGCCCGGTCGATGCAGATGACGTCCACCGCCACCGGGGCGCCCCGCAGGACCGAGAGCGCCTGGTCCCGGGCCGCCACGGCCACCAGGTCCCCGAGCGGGACGCCCCGCGCCTGGCACGAACGGAGCGCGGCCAGGCCCGTGTTCGCGGTCGCCACCTCGGCCGCCAGCGCCTCGTCCGCACCCCCGCGCCGGGCCAGTCCGGCCAGGAACGCCTTGTCGACCTGGGACCGGGCCGAGTGCAGGTCGAGGTGGCCGGCGGCCAGCTTCGACAGCTTGGCGAACCCGCCGCAGACGGTGAGCCGGTCCACCGGATGACGGCGCACGTACTTGAGCACCGCGCCCGCGAAGTCGCCCATGTCGAGCAGCGCGATCTCCGGCAGCCCGTACTCGGCCACCACGGTCCGCTCCGAGGTGGAACCCGTGCAGCCGGCCACATGGGTGTGCCCGGCGGCCCGGGCCACGTCCACGCCGCGCCGGATCGAGTCGATCCACGCCGAGCAGGAGTACGGCACCACCACGCCCGTCGTGCCCAGGATCGACAGGCCGCCCAGGATGCCGAGGCGCGGGTTCCAGGTGGAGCGGGCGAGCTCCTCCCCGTCGTCCACGGAGACGGTGACCTCGACGTCCCCCGAACCCCGGTGCTCCGCCGCGACCAGGGCGATGTGGTCGCGGATCATCTGCCGAGGCACGGGGTTGACCGCCGGCTCCCCGACGTCGAGCGGCAGGCCGGGCAGGGTGACCGTGCCCACGCCCGGACCGGCCCGGAACACCACGCCCGCGCCCGGCCCCAGCCGCCGCACGGTGACCCGGACGAGGGCGCCGTGCGTCACGTCGGGATCGTCGCCCGCGTCCTTCACCACCCCGGCCGTCGCCCGGTCCGCCGCCAGCTCCTCCACCGCGAGCGCGAAGGCGGGCGTCTGCCCCTTGGGCAGGGTGATCGTCACCGGGTCGGGGAAGTCACCGGTCAGCAGGGCCGTGTACGCGGCGGTGGCCGCCGCGGTCGCACAGGCCCCGGTGGTCCAGCCGGGCCGCAGACCGGTGTGCTTCAGTTGGGCGCTGCGCCCGCCCTTCGCCTCACTCATGGATGGATCCGATGCACGTACTCGTTCTCGGCGGGACCACGGAGGCCCGCCGCCTCGCCGGACTGCTGGTGGGGACGGCCCCGGCGGGGGCCCGGGTGACCAGTTCGCTCGCCGGCCGGGTGGCCGGTCCGAGGCTTCCGCCGGGGGAGGTCCGCATCGGCGGTTTCGGCGGGGTCGACGGCCTCGCCGCGTGGCTGCGCACGCACCGGGTGGACGCGCTCATCGATGCCACCCATCCTTTCGCCGGGACGATCAGTTTCAACGCGGCCGCTGCCGCCGCCGCGACCCATGTTCCCCTGCTGGCGCTGCGCCGCCCCGGCTGGGTGCCCGGTGACGGCGACCACTGGCACCAGGTCGACTCGCTGGCCGGGGCCGCGGCGGCCCTGCCCGCGCTGGGGCGGCGGGTCTTCCTCACGACCGGGCGGATGGGGATCGCCGCCTTCGCCGGGTCGGACCCGCTGTGGTTCCTGATGCGCTCGGTGGACGCCCCCGACCCCGGCACGCCGTGCCCCGCGCGGATGGAGGTCCTGCTCGACCGGGGCCCGTTCACGCTCGAAGGGGAACGCCGGCTGATCGACCGTCACCGCATCGACGTCCTCGTCACGAAGGACAGCGGGGGCGGGGCCACGGCACCCAAGCTCACCGCGGCCCGCGAGGCGGGCATCCCCGTCGTGGTGGTGCGCAGGCCGCCCGTGCCACCGGGCGTGCCCGTCGTCGAGGCCCCGGAACCGGCCGTCGCCTGGCTGCGCGAACAGCCGACGATCCACTGGCCCTGACCGGCCGTCGTACGGGGCCGGTCGTCGTATGGGTATCGGGTACCGGGTCCCGGCCGTCCGCCGGGACCCGTACGCGCTCAGCCCTCCGGGTAGCGGCGGGGCGTCCAGACGATCTGCTCGCCGTCGCCCCCGCCGTCACCACGCCGTACCCACCGGGTCTGCGAGGAGCCGACGAGCAGGATCGTCCGCATGTCCACCTCGGCGGGGTCGAGATCGGCCAGGCGCACCGTCCGTACGCTCTCGGCCGGCCCGCCCACGTCCCGGCCCAGGACCACGGGCGTGTCCGGCGAGCGGTGTTCGAGCAGCAGGTCGCGGGCCTTGCCGACCTGCCAGGTCCGGCTGCGCGAACCGGGGTTGTACAGCGCGAGCACCAGGTCCGCCGAGGCCGCCGCGCGCAGCCGCTCCGCGATCACCTCCCACGGCTTGAGCCGGTCGGAGAGCGATATCGTCGCGTAGTCGTGGCCCAGCGGCGCACCCGCCCGCGCGGCGGCGGCGTTGGCCGCCGTCACCCCCGGCAGCACCCGCACCGGCACCTGGGCGTACTCCTCCTGCGACGCCGCTTCGAGGACGGCCGTCGCCATGGCGAAGACCCCCGGGTCGCCGCCGGACACCACGGCCACCCGCCGGCCGCGCCGGGCCAGGTCGAGGGCGAACTCGGCGCGCTCCGACTCGACCTTGTTGTCCGAGCCGTGCCGCACCTGCCCCGGACGGACCGGCACCCGGTCCAGATAGGTGGTGTAGCCGACCAGGTCGTCGGCGGCGGCCAGGGCCCCGCGGCTCTCGGGCGTCAGCCACAGCGGCCCGGCGGGCCCGGTGCCGACGACGACCACCTCGCCGCCGCCCGGCGCGTTCCCCGGACGCGGCGCGTCGACCCCGCTCGGCAGGACCGCGACCGCGAAGTACGGCACCGACTCGGGGTCGACCCCGGCCAGTTCGGCCCGGCGTTCCCCGGCCATCGTGGCGCGCTCGACGTAATGCGCCTCGGACAGCCGCCCGGACGCCTCGAAGGCCCGGCGCACGGCGGGGAAGGTGCGCCCCAGCTTCATGACCACGGCCGCGTCGGTGGCGGCGAGCCGGGCCGTCAGCTCCTCCTCCGGCAGGGTGCCGGGCAGGATCGTCAGCACCTCCTCGCCCTCGGCGAGCGGGGTGCCGAGCCGGGCCGCGGCGGCGCTGACCGAGGTCACCCCCGGGATCACCTCGGTGGGGTAGCGGTCGGCGAGCCGCTTGTGCATGTGCATGTACGAGCCGTAGAAGAGCGGGTCGCCCTCGGCGAGCACCGCGACCGTGCGACCGGCGTCCAGGTGCTCCGCCAGCCGCGCCGCCGCCTGCGCGTAGAACTCCTCCATCGCGCCCCGGTAGCCCCCCGGGTGGTCCGTGGTCTCCGTCGTGACGGGGTAGACCAGCGGTTCCTCGATGTGGTCGGCGCGGATGTGCGCCGCCGCGATGGACCGGGCGATGGACCGCCCGTGCCGGGCGCTGTGGTACGCGACGACGTCCGCCCCGGCGATGATCTCCACCGCGCGCACGGTCATCAGGGCCGGGTCGCCGGGGCCAAGCCCGACCCCGTACAGCCGGCCGGTCTGCTGCTCGCTCACGGTCACTCTTCCTCGCTGGCGATGGCGTTGAGCGCGGCCGCCGCCATGGCGCTGCCGCCGCGCCGGCCGCGCACGATCAGGTGGTCCAGGGCGGACGGGTGCGCGGCCAGGGCCTCCTTGGACTCGGCCGCGCCGATGAAGCCGACGGGCACCCCGATGACGGCCGCCGGGCGGGGCGCGCCCTCCTCGATCATCTCCAGCAGCCGGAACAGGGCGGTCGGCGCGTTCCCGACGGCGACCACCGAACCCTCCAGCCGGTCGCGCCACAGCTCCAGGGCCGCGGCGCTGCGGGTGGTGCCCAGCTCCGCCGCGAGGCCGGGCACCGCCGGGTCGGACAGGGTGCACACCACCTCGTTCGCCGCGGGCAGCCGCTTGCGGGTGACGCCGCTGGCGACCATGGCCACGTCGCACAGGATGGGCGCACCGGCCCGCAGCGCCGCCCGGGCACGGGCCACCACGTCCGGGCTGAAAGCGAGATCGCGTACGAGGTCGACCATGCCGCAGGCGTGGATCATGCGGACCGCGACCTGACCGACATCGGCGGGCAGACCGGACAG
Source organism: Streptomyces sp. ML-6 (assembly GCF_030116705.1). NCBI lineage: Bacteria > Bacillati > Actinomycetota > Actinomycetes > Kitasatosporales > Streptomycetaceae > Streptomyces > Streptomyces sp. ML-6. The sequence continues at coordinate 3,535,347 of NZ_JAOTIK010000001.1, read as the reverse complement.
GTCCGCCTCTGCGCGGATCGTGGCGAAGGACTGGCGGTAGATCGCCGGTCCGTCCTTCTCGTACTCGTGCACGGCTTCTTCGCTCTCTTCAGGGGGTCATGGGATCGGGGAGTCACGGGTCACGGGGCAGGAAGTCGTGGGGGCACGGGGGCGTGGAGCGGTCGGGTCCGGAGGCCGCGAGGTCGTCGGTCAGATGGGCAGGCCGCGCGTGCCACGGGCCGCCGCCACCGCGGCGGCGAGCCGGTCGGAGCCACCTGAGTCGCCGGAACGGCCTGAGCCGCTGGGGTTTTCGGGGTTCTCCGGGTTCTCTGGGACATCGTCCGGTACGAGAGAGTCCCGTACGAGGGAGACCCGGTACCCGTCGGGGCCGGCGACGACGTCGACCCACTCGCCCCGGGGGTGCCCGCACCGGCGTTCGCACCCGGACCAGTACACCGGCAGGGCCCCCACGGGCCCCAGCGCTGCCGCCGCGTCGGCCCGCACGTCGGCCAGCGACTTCGCGCAGCCCGGCCGTCCGATGCAGGCGCCCACCCCGGTCCAGGGGGAGTCGGGGCCGGTGACGAGGCCGGTGGCGCCCAGCTCGTCCAGCAGTTCCGGGGCCCGCGGCCGGGCCACCCCGGGGACGACGATCCCGCGCCACGGCGTCAGGCGCAGTTCGCCGTCGCCCCGGCGGGCCGTGTCCGTCAGCGTCCGCCACTGCTCGGCGGTGATGCGGCCCAGGGGCACGCCCACGGACAACGCGGCGGTGCCGTGGGGGGAGTTCACGATGCCCGGCGCGGGGCCGGTGCGACTGGTGCGATTGGTGGGGACGTCAGGGGCGTCAGGGGTGTCGGGGGCGCCGGGGGTGCCAGAGGTCTCCGGGGCGGTGACGAGCCCCGCCCGGCGCAGTCGGTCGGCGACTTCGGCGTGGAGGCGCTCGGCCCCGCCGGGCAGGTCCGCCACCCGCCACGCGCCGTGGTCGCGCGCCCGTTCCAGGAACGTCCCGGCGGTGAGGAGGGCGGCCTGCGGCGCCCGTTCGCCGGGGATCCGGACGGTGGCCCGTGCCGTGCCGATCCGCAGCAGCGCGGCCCCGTCCCGCTGTGCGACCAGGGTCACATCGGCGCCGAGCGCCGCCACGTCGCCGCGCCCGTCGTCGAGGGCGAAGAGGAACCGGCCGGACAGGCCCGCCGTCCCGTCGTCGGCGCACAGCAGCGCGTCCAGCCCGGACAGCCAGGGACGGACGTCCCCCGCCCCCGATCCGTCGAGCCCCGAGAGCGGGGACGCCACCACGTTGCGTATCCGTTCGTGGCGGGCGGAGGGCAGCAGCCCCGCCCCGCCCAGCCGACGGGCCAACTCGGCGCCGCAGTCCGGGCCCAGGCCGCGCAGCTGCACGTTGCCGCGCGAAGTGAGATGCAACTCACCGTCGCCCAGCTCCTCGGCGGCCCTGCCCAGCGCGTCCGCCTGCGCCGCGTCCAGCACGCCGCCGGGAACCCGGACCCGGGCCAGCGCGCCGTCGTCCGCGCCGTGCAGCCGCAGCGTGCCGGGGCAGGCGTCGTCGCGGTCCCGGGGAGACGGGTCTCCCGGGGGCGGGGACGGAGCGACCGGCGAAGACATGGCGGCGAGCATACCGACCGCCCCATCGGAACCGTATGTCCCCCAATGGTTGGCCCCCCGCTCCCGCTCCCCGGCCCCCGCCCCCTCGTCCCGCCCCGCCAGGTGAACCGGCCCCCGCCCCTCACCCCCGCTCCCCCTCACCCCCGCTCCCCGACCCCCGGCCACCGGTCGGCCGTACTATGCCCCGGGGGTGTTCGTGGTGCCCCGCCCCGCGGCGGGGCACCACGAACACCCCACCGACGGGCCATCCGGCACGTCGACAGGGGAGGAAGCCCGGTGAGAATCCGGCGCGGTCCCGCCACTGTGAGCCCGGCCCACCGGCCGGGCGAGTCAGGAACTCCCTTCCCCGAGCGCTCGGTCCGTGCCGAGCAGGGGAGACCCATTCCGACACCGCCCGGGGCGTGGACACCCCGAGGAAGGCCAGACGCCGCATGATCCTGCTCCTGTCGACGTCCGACACCGACCTGCTCAGCGCCCGCGCCTCCGACGGCCCGGTCCCCTACCGCTTCGCCAACCCCTCCCGGCTCCCGCTCCAGGACCTGCCGGAACTCCTGGAGGGCGCCGAACTGGTCGTCGTCCGTCTCCTCGGCGGGGTACGCGCCTGGCAGGACGGCCTCGACCAAGTCCTCGCCACCGGACGCCCCGTGGTCGTCCTCACCGGCGAACAGGCCCCCGACGCCCAGCTGATGGCCGCCTCGACGGTGCCCATCGGCATCGCCGCCGAGGCCCACGCCTACCTGGCCCACGGCGGGCCGGCCAACCTGGACCAGCTCGCCCGCTTCCTCTCCGACACCGTCCTGCTCACCGGTCACGGCTTCGCGCCGCCCGCCCCGGCCCCCTCCTGGGGACCGCTGGAGCGCACGCCCCGGCGCACGGACGGCCCGACGGTCGCCGTCCTCTACTACCGCGCCCACCACATGAGCGGCAACACCGCGTTCGTCGACACCCTGTGCCGCGCCGTCGAGGACGCGGGCGGCCGGCCCCTGCCGCTGTACGTCGCCTCGCTGCGCACCCCCGAACCCGAACTCGTCGAAGCCCTGCGCGACGCCGACGCGATCGTGACCACCGTGCTCGCCGCGGGCGGCACCCGGCCCGCCGAGGCATCGGCCGGCGGCGACGACGAGTCCTGGGACGCGGGCGCCCTCACCGGCCTCGACGTGCCCGTGCTCCAGGCGCTCTGCCTCACCGGCTCGCGCGCCGACTGGGAGGGCAACGACGAGGGCGTCTCCCCGCTGGACGCCGCGAGCCAGATCGCCGTCCCCGAGTTCGACGGCCGCCTGATCACGGTGCCGTTCTCGTTCAAGGAGATCGACGCGGACGGCCTGCCCGTGTACGTCGCCGATGCCGAACGCGCCGCCCGCGTCGCCGGGATCGCCGTACGGCACGCCCGGCTGCGCCACATCCCGGCCGCCGAGAAGCGGATCGCGCTCGTCCTGTCCGCGTACCCGACCAAGCACTCCCGGATCGGCAACGCCGTCGGCCTCGACACCCCCGCCAGCGCCGTCGCCCTGCTGCGCCGCCTCCGGGCGGAGGGCTACGACTTCGGCACGGAGGAGGTCCCCGGGCTCGCGTCGGGCGACGGCGACGAGCTGATCCGCGCGCTGATCGAGGCGGGCGGCCACGACCAGGAATGGCTCACCGAGGAGCAGCTGGCCCGCAACCCGGTCCGCATCCCGGCCGCCGACTACCGGCGCTGGTACGCGACCCTGCCGGCCGAGCTCCGCGAGGCCGTCGAGGAGCACTGGGGGCCCGCCCCCGGCGAAATGTTCGTCGACCGGTCCCGCAACCCGGAGGGCGACATCGTCCTCGCCGCCCTGCGCCGCGGCAACCTGCTGATCCTCATCCAGCCGCCGCGCGGCTTCGGCGAGAACCCGATCGCGATCTACCACGACCCGGACCTGCCGCCCTCGCACCACTACCTGGCCGCCTACCGCTGGATCGCCGCCCCGGCCGACGACAACGGCTTCGGCGCCGACGCGATGATCCACCTCGGCAAGCACGGCAACCTGGAATGGCTGCCCGGCAAGAACGCCGGGCTCTCCGCCGCCTGCGGCCCCGACGCCGCGCTCGGCGACCTCCCGCTGATCTACCCGTTCCTGGTCAACGACCCGGGCGAGGGAACCCAGGCCAAGCGTCGCGTGCACGCCACCCTCGTCGACCACCTCGTACCGCCGATGGCGCGCGCCGACAGCTACGGGGACATCGCCCGCCTCGAACAACTCCTGGACGAGCACGCCCAGATCGCCGCGATGGACCCGGCGAAGCTCCCGGCGATCCGGGCCCAGATCTGGACCCTGATCCAGGCCGCCAAGCTCGACCACGACCTGGGCATCGAGGACCGTCCCGAGGACGAGGGCTTCGACGACTTCATCATGCATCTCGACGGCTGGCTCTGCGAGATCAAGGACGTCCAGATCCGCGACGGCCTGCACGTCCTGGGCGGCGCCCCCGCCGGTGCCGACCGGGTCAACCTGGTGCTCGCGATCCTGAGGGCTCGTCAGATCTGGGGCGGCACCGCCGCGTTGCCGGGACTGCGCGAGGCGCTCGGGCTCGACGAGTCCGCCGCGACCCGGGTCACCGCCGACGAGGCCGAGGAACGGGCCCGCGCCCTGGTCCAGGCGATGGAGGACGCCGACTGGTCCCCGGACGCCGTCGCCGGGGTGGCGGCCGGACATCCGCAGGCCGTCGCCGACATCCTCGCCTTCGCCGCCCGCGAGGTGGTGCCGAGGCTGGCCGCCACGACCGACGAACTCGACCACGCGCTCCACGCGCTGAACGGCGGATTCGTTCCCGCCGGACCCTCCGGCTCCCCGCTGCGCGGCCTGGTCAACGTGCTGCCGACCGGGCGCAACTTCTACTCCGTCGACCCCAAGGCGGTGCCCTCCCGGCTCGCCTGGGAGACCGGCCAGGCCCTCGCGGACTCGCTCCTGGAGCGCTACCGCGCCGACAACGGCGACTGGCCCACCTCGGTCGGCCTGTCGCTGTGGGGCACCAGCGCGATGCGCACCGCGGGCGACGACGTCGCCGAGGCCCTCGCACTGCTCGGCGTCCGCCCGGTGTGGGACGACGCCTCGCGGCGCGTCACCGGCCTGGAGGCGATCCCGCCCGCCGAACTCGGCCGCCCGCGCATCGACGTCACCCTCCGCATCAGCGGTTTCTTCCGTGACGCCTTCCCGCACACCATCGGCCTGCTCGACGACGCGGTCCGCCTCGTCGCCGCCCTGGACGAACCGGCCGAGCAGAACCACGTACGCGCCCACGCCCAGGCGGACCTGGCCGCCCACGGCGACGAACGCCGCGCCACCACCCGCATCTTCGGCTCCCGCCCCGGCACGTACGGCGCCGGACTGCTCCAGCTCATCGACTCCCGTGACTGGCGCACCGACGCGGACCTCGCCGAGGTCTACACGGTGTGGGGCGGCTACGCCTACGGCCGCGAACTGGACGGCCGCCCGGCCCGCGAGGAGATGGAGACGGCGTACAAGCGGATCGCGGTCGCCGCCAAGAACACCGACACCCGCGAGCACGACATCGCCGACTCGGACGACTACTTCCAGTACCACGGCGGCATGGTCGCCACCGTCCGGGCACTGCGCGGCACCGCCCCGGAGGCGTACATCGGCGACTCCACCCGCCCCGAGACGGTCCGCACCCGCACCCTGGTCGAGGAGACGTCCCGGGTCTTCCGCGCCCGGGTGGTGAACCCCAAGTGGATCGAGGCGATGCGGCGGCACGGCTACAAGGGCGCCTTCGAACTCGCCGCCACCGTCGACTACCTCTTCGGCTACGACGCGACGACGGGCGTGGTCGCCGACTGGATGTACGACAAGCTCACCGAGACGTACGTCCTGGACCCGACCAACCGCGAGTTCCTCCAGCAGGCCAACCCCTGGGCCCTGCACGGCATCGCGGAACGTCTCCTGGAGGCGGAGTCCCGCGGCATGTGGGCCGAGCCCGACCCGGAGATCCTCGCCGCCCTGCGCGAGGCGTACCTGGAGACGGAGGGCAACCTGGAGGGCGAGGACTGACCTCCGCGTGCGCGCCCGGGGCCGCCCGTCCCACCGGACGGGCCCCGGGCGGTCACTCCTGGCCGGAAGTTCCCGTGGTGCGGGTCATGTTGAAGGTGGGGCCGAAGAAGTCTCGCCCCTGGAGCACCGGGCCGTTCTGGGTTCCGCCGCTGACGGAGTTGTGCACCTCGCCGCCCGGGGAACCGGACCGGGCCTGCCGCCACCACTCCTCCAGCAGCACCCGGAACTCCCCGTCCAGGGCCGCCCGTACGCCGAGGGCCGTGGCCAGGGCCTGGGCGCGCAGCGGGTCGGCGGGATCACCCTCCAGCGCGGCGGCTTCCAATTCGCCGGAGCTGATCCGGGGCGCCCCGTCGTCCTCCGCTCCCTGCGCCGAACCCCGCCGGAACGGGCGCCGCACCAGTGCGGTGAGCCCCTGCCAGGTCTGCCGTCCGGCTTCGCTGCCGATACTGCCGGCCAGCGCGGCGAGGGCTGCCGCGGTGATCGGGTCCATGCTGGGGCCTCCTCGGTCGGAGTCGGATCGTCCTCACCCTAGGACGGTCGCCCGGGGCGGTGGAACGGTTCCGGCACATCCGGCACCTCCGGCCCCGGACACGGCCGACGGCGCCCCGACGGAACACCCCCCTCCGGACCAGGGGGTCCAGTACGGTGACCATGGACCGGAGAGGCCCGGGAGGCGGTGGGTTCATGAGCATGCGGAGCGAGCCGGAACACCCCGCGCCGGAGCAGCCTGTTCCGGAACGGCCTGCTCCGGCGGGGATCACCAACAGTTTTCCCGGTACGTCCGACGGACAGCTGGTCCAGGCGGGAAACGTGCACGGCGGCATCACCTTCAACTACCAAGCGGTGCAGGAGAAGCCCGCCGGTCGCCGCCCCGACCAGGTACCGAGACCACCGCGCGGCTTCGTCGACCGCGAGGAGCCCCTGGCGGAGCTGGACGACTTACTCGGCCACGACGATCCGGACGGCTGTCCGATCGGCGTCTTCAACGGGCTCCCCGGAATCGGCAAGACGGCCGCCGCCTGCCAGTGGGCCCACAAGAACCGGCCGCGCTTCCCCGGCGGGCAGCTCTTCGTGGACTTCGCCGGGCTGCGGGCCGGCCCCGGCGCGGACGTCTCGGAGGCGCTCGCCCGCTGCCTGCGCGCCCTGGGCGTGCACGAGCCGTACCTGCCGGCCGGCCTCGCCGACCGCACGGCCCTGTACCGTGACCTGTCCGCCGAGCGGCGGATGCTGGTGGTCCTGGACGACGTGACCCGTCCGGCCCAGGTCACCGCCCTCCTGCCGCAGGGGCCGGGCAGCGCCGTACTGGCGACCAGCACCTGGCGGCTCGGGGAGCTGGTCCTCGACGGAGCGGCCCTGCTGCAACTCGACGTCCTGGACGACGAGAACGCCCTGGAACTGCTGTCGGTGCTCTGCGGCCCCTCGCGGATCTCGGACGAACCGGAGGCCGCGGCCCGACTGGTCGAGCTGTGCGGCGGTCTGCCGCTGGCCCTGCGCATCTGCGCCGCACGACTGGTGACCCACCGCCGTCTGACGGTCGGCGCGCTGGTCGACGAACTGTCCGACGAGCAGAGCCGCCTCGGCCGCATCGTCGTGTCCTCAGCCCACGAGGAGCGCACCGTGTCCGCCACTCTCGAACTGGCCTACCGGGACCTCCCCGTCCCCGCCGCACGCATGTACCGGGCCCTGGGCTTCCTGCCCGGCCTCAGTTTCGACACCGCCGTGGCGGCGGTGGCCGCCGGACTGCGGTCGGCCGACGAGGCCCAGGAAGCACTGGACGTACTGGAAACCGCCAGCCTGCTGGCCGTCATGGACGACCGCAGATACGTGCTGCACGGCCTGGTCCGGCTCCACGCCCGGGAAACCGCCCGAACCCTCGACCCGCCCGGGACCGAACGGGACACGGTCCGCAGGATCGCCGGCCACTACCTCGCGCTGACCACGGCGGCGGACCACGCCATCCGGGCCGACCGGTTCCGGGTCCCCGTACCCGCCGACGAAACCGGCACGGCCGATGTACCCGCGGATCGGACCGGTACGGCCGCCCCGGCCGCCACGGCCGCTTCCGAACCGTTCGCCGACGCGGCCGATCCCGGACCGTTCATCGACGCGGCCGATCCCGGCGGCGCCGCGATCAACTGGATGGAGGCCGAACGGGCCAACATCCTCGCCGTGCTCAGGGCCGCCTCCGGGTTCGGCCTCGACCGGCCGGTGTGGCGGACGGCCGAGGCGTTCACCGCCCTCTTCTTCCACCACCGGCACCTCGCGGACTGGCGGGAGTCGCTCGAACTGGGCGCCGAAGCGGCACGGCGGGACGGGAACCCGGCGGCCGAGGCACGGCTGCGCAGCCTGCTGTCCCGGCCACTGCTCGACCTGGGGCAGGACGATCGGGCCAAGTCGGAGCTGGACAGGGCCGAGCAACTGGCCGTGGAGTCGGGGCAGCCGGTGCTCCAGGCATCGGTGCAGGAGTTTCTCGGCCGTTACTGGGACCTGCACGACCCGGCCCGAGCGGTGGACGCGTACCGCACCTCGCTCGCCCTCAACACCGAGGCGGGGGAGGAGCGGGGCCAGGCCCTGGCCCACTACTTCCTGGGCCGCGCGCAGAGCGCGTCCGGCGACCACACCACCGCCCTGGCCGCCCTCGACCAGGCCCGGGAGGCGTTCCTCGCCCTGCGGGACCGGCGGATGGCGGCCCGGGCGCTGGCCGACACCGGCCGGGTCCTGGCCCGGCAGGGCGCCCGCGTGGAGGCGGTGGCGGCTCTGTCCCGGGCCGCCGACGACCTGAACCGGAGCGAGGCCTCGCACTACGAGGCCCAGGCGCTGGAGGACCTGGCAGACCTGCTGGTGGACGACCCGGACGCCGCCCGGCGCTGCCTGCGCCGGGCCCTCGCGGTCTACGAGGAGGGCGGCAGCCCGAGGGCGGCCGAGGTCCTGGCCCGGCTTGCCCCCGGCTGATCCGAGGCGCCTGCCCGGCTTGCCCCCGGCTGATCCGAGGCGCCTGCCCGGCTTGCCCCCGGCTGATCCGACCGGAGCCGCACCTCGCGGAGCAGCAGCCGCTGCCGGCACGCTCCGTGCCGCAGGACCAGCGCCGTGCCGTCCACCGGCACACCGAGACGCAGACAGGAGTAGACAGCCGCCGCGGCAGTGCCGGGGTCGAGGCCCGGCAGGCCGGTGGCGCGGACATGCACACGCCGTCCGTCACGCAGCCCGAGAACACAGCCGTCCTCACTGGTCAGCGCGGCGATCCGGGCGCCCGGAAAGTCGGCCAGAAGATCCGTCGCGCGAAGGAGGCCCGCCTCCGGGGCGAGGATCTCCGACGCCGAGCTCACGACGGCGGCACTCTCGACGAGACGGGTGTCCGGCTCATCGACATCGCAGGCCAGGTGCCAGAAGGAGGTCTCGTCCTCGGCGGTCTCCTCGGCCAGCGCGGCCGGGAAACGGCGGACCTCCACCTGCAATTCGTCCCCGGCGCTCCGGGCGACGGAGGTGTGCACCATCAGCGACAGGGCTCGCGCGGCGTCCGGGGCGGGGAGGGGGAACACCTGCGGACCCCGGGCGGGCCGCTCGGGCCGGGCCAGCCCGAGCAGGTCGTAGACCAGCGCGCGCAACCGGGGCAGGGCCTTCCCCGGGTCCGCGAAGGCCCCGGCGGTGATCGCCTCGTACCGGTCCGCCCGGTGACCGGCCGTCGCCGCCTCCAGCTGTGCCCGCAACGGCTTTCCCGCCTCCAGCGGTTCCGCGACGGTACGGAGCGCGTGCCCCGCCGTACCGGGAACGGCCTCCGAACCGAACGTGCCGAGCAGGACCGGACGCCCGAGCGCCGCGCCGTAGAGCGTCACCGACCCGTGATCCCCGATCACCAGGTCGGAGGCCACCAGGGTTTGCTGCCAGCCGTCCGTGGGGTCGACGGCGATCAGGCCGGCCTCCAGCGCGCTCTGCTGCATGACCCGGACCTGCCAGGAGCCGTGGCCGGACCAGACGTTCGGATGCAGGACCAGGGCCACCCGGAACTCGTCGGCGGGGAGCTGGGCCAGAAGATCCGCGGGGAGCCCCGGCCACGACCCGGCGAGCGACTCCTCGCCCCAGGTCGAACTCACGAGGACCAGTCGCTGGCCGGGAAGCACCCCGAGGGCGGAGCGGTAGCGCTCCCGCCACCGGACGCTGGCCCGGAGCCGGTCGAGGCAGGGGTCGCCGACGAGCACGGTCCTTCCGGCCGCGCCGGGGTGGGCGGCCGCCAGCTGGGCCTCCTGGTCCGGATGGGACACCGCGAGCCAGGCGCGCCGGGCCGTCAGGAGGTCGTCATGGACCAGACCGGAAAGCCTGGTGCCCGGCCCCGCGGAATCGGGGACCTGTTTGTGGAAGCCGACCCCGTGCGGCAGCACCAGCACCGGATAGTCGCCGGGCGGCACCTTGATGTTCTCGGAGGCGGAGATCAACAGGTCGGGCGAGAGCTCCGCGAGCTGGGGCCATGGCAGGGTGCGGCATCCCGACGCCCGGAGCAGGTCGAGCACGCCGTCGTTGAAGGCGGACGTCGGATCGTACGCGAACACCACGGTGATCCGCGGATCGTCGTGCACGATCTCGGGCACCACGTCCAGCACGCGGACCAGCGAGGTCACCGTCCTCGCGGCGACCACCAGCGTCCGCTCGCTGCCGAAGGTCCGCCAACGCGCGGCGTCGGGCCCCACGGGGACGAGAATGCGCTCGTCGGACTTCATCGCACACCTCCGCCCGACCGCAGGATCGCACACAACCTGGTCGGACGGCTCCCGGCTCCCGGCTCCCGGCTCCCGGCTCCCGGCTCCCGGCTCCCGGCTCCCGGCTCCCGGCTCCCGGCTCCCGGCTCCCGGCTCCCGGCTCCCGGCTCCCGGCTCCCGGCTCCCGGCTCCCGGCCAGCCTTCTAGCATGCCCATGGGTGCTTGGCAACCGTTTCACCACCTTCTTCCCCCGGAAGGCTACTTGCCGGACGGGGCCCGGACAGCCGAAGTACTGAAGCCGAAGCGCCCAACCCGATGGTGGGTCCGTCACATCCGGCGCCGGCCGTCCCGACGGCGGGGTCGGGCGATGACCCAGGTGCCACCGATGACGAGCAGGGCGAACAGCGCATGGGCGACACCCCACGCGCCGATGAGCAGAAGCCGGTCGCGGAGGGAGAAGTCACCGGTCAGCGTCACCTGCAGGGAGCCGACGGCGAAGGCGATGACGGAGGCGAAGAGGGCGACGAGTTCGACCGAACGTACGTGGTTGGCCCGTGCCGATTCCTCGCTCTCCTTGAGCGCCCGGCCCAACTGCTCGTCGCGGCGCCTCATCTCTTCCTCCGCGCGCGCCCATCGTTCCTGGTGGCGGGCTTCCTGGTCGGCGAGCCTCCGGCGGTGCTCCGCGTCGAGTTCGGCGCGGTACCGGCCCTCCAGGATCACCTCCCGCTTGGTGAGGTACTGCTCCTGGATCAGCTTGTGACTGCCCCGGCCTCCGATGGCCGGCAGCAGGCGGAGGGCGGTGTCGATGCTCTTGAGCGCGGCGTCGTGGTCGCGGGTCATGTGCTGGCCGGTCGCGAGCCTGAAGTGGAACATGTGGTCGCCGGGGTGGTCCCGTACGGCCTCGGAGGCGCGGTCGCGCAGCAGCGCGCCATCTCCGTCGAAGGAGGTGGCGAACTGGATGCCGTTGAGGCAGATGTCGATGACGTGGCGGGTGCGGTCGGGGGAGTTCCACGCCTGGTCGAGCAGGCCGATCGCGTACTGGGCGGTGATGGCCGGGCTCCCGAACGCGGCGAAGGCGCGCAGCGCCGTGAAGAGGGCCGACTGCCGGTGCGCGCCGGCGGCGAGCGCGAGCAGCGAGGCGTCGAGGAACTGGTGGAGCTCGTCGGAGGCGAAGTTCGCCCGGAGTTTGCCCGCGTGGTAGAGGGTGGCGAAGTAGGCGACGTCCCCGGCCGAGGTGTCGCCGGAAACGATCTCCTCGATCCCCTGGGAGAGTTCGAAGGCCGACTCGATGCTGTCCTTGGTGATGAAGGCGTACCCCAGCGACCACTTCTCCAGCACTTCGGTACGTGCCTCGCGGGACACGTGCGCGCCGATCCACCGGGAACACGCGGCTGCGGTCCGGATGCCCGGGTGCTCCAGGAACCGCAGCCGCCAGTAGCGGTCGGCACAGATCAGGTACGGATCGGTGGCGAAGTCGGCGGAGGCCACGTCGAAGGGCGGCTCCGTTCCGTCCCGGTGCAGGGCGAGCGCGACCTCCTCGCACACCCGGTCCAGCTCCCGCGAATCCGAGGCCCTCACCTCGTTCAGACGCGTCAGGTACGACCCCGAGTCCATCCGTCTCCCCCCTGCTGCTCGACAGTGCCCTGAACGTGCCTACCACGGCACGGCCGAACGGGTGGACCATATGATCGGATCATGCAGGTAGACGTGGTGACGGCGGTGCACGCCTCCTATGCGGCCTTCCTTCCGGCCGCATGGCGCTCGCTGCTCGACCAGAGCCACACCCAGTGGCGCTGGCTCGTCCAGATCGACGGTCCACCGGACGAGGTACGGGCTGTCCTGGACAACTGCGCCGCCACGGAGGACCCGAGAGTGGTCGTCGCCTCCCACGGCACCTCCGAAGGGCCGGCCGTCACCCGCAACATCGCCCTGGGACGCACCGCAGCACCCCTCGTCCAGAACGTCGACGCGGACGACGAACTCGAACCCGATGCCCTGGCCGTCCTCGCCACCGCGCTGAGCACCCACCCGGACGCCGGCTACGCCGTGGGCCATGCCCGCGACCTGATGGCCGACGGCATGCTGGTCGATCACTCCTTGCCGGTCGGCCCCGGAGTGCTGCCCCGAGGCGCGCTCCTGCCCACCTGGAAGACGACTTCCACCGAATACCGCCTCCCCGTCCACCCGGCGGGAGTGATGTGGAAGCGCCCCCTGCTCCTCGGCCTCGGCGGATGGTCCGCCCTCCAGGGGATGGAGGACACCGGGCTCCTCATGGCCGCCTCGGCAGTCGCGGAAGGGATCCTGGTCGACGCCCCCACCCTCCGCTACCGTCGGCACGCCGCTCAGAGGTCGAAGCAGACCTCGAAATTCGCCGGGGGAGGGGAGCAGATTGCGCTCATCCGGGATCGAGCGGCGTTGTTGAGCTCTCTCCCGCCGTGGAGCCGGTCCTGATCTCCCGGATTCGCCCGCAGATACGAGCCGGCTACTTTGCACCCGATCTTGCGATCCAGCGAGCCACACCTTCGAAGGCATTGAGCACTCGGGTGTCATACGGTCCGAAGTACTCCTGACAGTCACGACCGAGACGGTTGTACAGGGCCGCGGCTCCTCGTGTGTCGCCCGACTGACCGGTGAGTTCGGCATGCTCCATGCGCGTTTCGATCACTGCCTGACCATACGGGCCGAATCGGAGTTCCAATTCGAAGATACGCTGATCCAGTTCCCGAATGCGATCCGAGTGACCCGCATTACTTTCCGTGGCGTCAGATAGGTCTGTCCGCCCCAATGCAGTGGATAAATCCTCGGAGCCCAGGGAATGTTGGATGTCACTCATCGCCCGGGCTACCGCTTCGGCGCTTTGCGGACGCTCTCCCGGATCCTTGGCCAGAAGAATTCGGACGATGTGGTCGATTTGATCGGGCACGCCTGGACGGTGAGCGCTGGGGGGAGCCGGCAAGGTGTCCTGGTGCATTCTGCCCACAGTCATGGAGTCGTCCTGAGGACTGCCGAAGGGCGGGCGCCGCGTCAGCATCTCATACAGGACGCAGCCCACGGAGTACAGGTCACTGCTCACGCTGCCTGCGCTGCCGCACCACCTCTCAGGTGCCTTGTACAGCGCGGTGCCGACCCCCGTGTGGGACTGGGTGGCATCGGCGAAGGACGCGAGTCCGAAGTCCACGATCTTCACTTTGCCCTCATGCGTGATCATGATGTTGTCGGGCTTGATGTCGTGGTGGATCACTTCGCGTGAGTGCGCGGCGTCCAGGCCCTCGCAGATCTCCTGGGTCCATCGCACGGTTCGCTCAAGAGGGAGGGCGGGGCCTTCCCTCAGATGGCCGGCGAGAGATTTGCCCTGGATGTACTCCATGACGATGTAGAGCTCACCCTCATGTTCGCCCGTGTCGTAGATCTGCGCGACGTGGGCATGGCTGACCCGGGCCATGGCCACGCTCTCCCGCTCAAACTTTTTCACCGTCCAATCGGTGAACTCGGTGGGAGCTCCCTGATGGCGGAGGCGTTTTCGTGCGAGGAACTTCAGGGCCACGGTACGGCCGAGCCTCGTGTCCTCGGCCGGCCAGACGTCCCCCATGGCCCCACTGACCGGGCGGTCCTTCACTCTGAAGCGGCCGCCGATCAGTTTGGAGGTATCCATCCGATTCCTTTTTCTGATTTCTTGCCGGATTTCCGCCTCCGGCAGTCACGCTCGCTCGTGGCTCTCTCCCCATCGAGTGAGGAGGTCCAGTTGCTCCGCCGCATCGCGCCAGTCCTCGAGAAGGCATTCGTACTCGCGGAGTGCCTTGTCCATTGTCGTGACGGCCTCATGTCGCAATCGATCCCCGTGATCACGTACGAGTCTCTTACGGAACGGAACGCTCCCGAACTCCCAAATCGCCCCAGCGAACAGGGCGATCGTGAGCATCGCAAAGAACCACCGGGCCGGGCCTTCGACGAAAGGCACCACCAGCGCCAGGGTGAAGACACCGATTGCCGAGGCGGCCATCACGCGTGGCCACCTGCGCACGACAGCGTCCGACTGGACCTGAGTCCGTCGCTCGACGTGGGCTGCGAGCTCCTTGACAAGCCGACGCGGCTGCACAGTCTGCCGGGGGTCCGTGGGGACGGAGCACTTTGAACCGCCCCGGGTGAAGTGGAGACTCGATTTCATGAAAGGATCGAGTCATGGCACGACCTTCCCGTTACCCGCTTGAGCTGCGCCGACGTGCGGTGCGCATGGTCGCCGAGGTCCGCGGCGACCACCCGACCGAGACCGCGGCCTTGCAGGCGGTGGTCGAGAAGCTGGACATCGGCTCCCGCGAGACGCTGCGGAACTGGGTGAAGCAGCACGAGATCGACGCGGGGACCCGTCCGGGGACCACGACGGAGGAGTCCGCCCAGGTCAAGGCTCTGAAGAAGGAAGTCGCCGAGCTGAAGCGGGCCAACGGGATCCTGAAGGCCGCGGCGTCTTTCTTCGCGGCCGAGCTCGACCGGCCACACACACGCTCGTAGCGTTCATCGACGAGCACCGGGACCGCTTCGGCGGCGTCGAGCCGATCTGCCGTGTGCTGAGCGCACACGACTGCAAGATCGCCCCCTCCACCTACTACGCCCACCACAAGCGCCGGACCGTGCCGTCCGCCAGGACCGTGCGGGACGGCGAGCTGAAGGAACTGATCCAGCACGTCCACGACTCCAACTACCGTGTCTACGGGGCGAGGAAGATCTGGAGGGAGCTGAACCGGCAGGGCCACGTCGTGGCCCGCTGCACCGTCGAACGCCTGATGCGCGAGCTCGGCATCGCCGGCGCGGTCCGCGGCAGACGTGTGATCACCACGCTTCCCGGCGGCCAGGCCGAGCGGGCCCCGGACCTGGTGGACCGCGACTTCGTCGCGAGCGCCCCGAACCGCTGCTGGGTCGCGGACTTCACGCATGTAAAGACCTGGGCCAGTGTCGTCTATGTCGCCTTCGTCGTGGACACCTTCTCCCGCCGGATCGTCGGCTGGTCCGCGGCCACCGTGAAGGAGACGGTCTTCGTGCTGGACGCCCTGGAGATGGCGATCTGGCAACGCGACCGCGACCAACACCCCATTCGGCCGGGAGAGTTGATCCATCACAGCGATGCGGGTTCGCAGTACACGAGTTTCCGGCTCGCCGAGCACCTGGACGCCGCCGGCATCGCCGCCTCGATCGGATCGGTCGGGGACGCCTACGACAATGCCCTGATGGAGAGCACGATCGGCCTGTTCAAGACCGAGCTGATCAAGCCCCAGAGGCCCTGGAAGACGCTCTCGCAGGTCGAGCTCGCCACCGCCGAGTACGTCGACTGGTACAACCACCGCCGACTTCACGGTGAGATAGGCCACGTCCCGCCCGCCGAATACGAGGCCAATCACTACATGGAATCCACGAAACCCCAGGTCACAACCACAATCTGAGATCTCTATCGAACCCGGGGCGGTTCACTTCCAGTCCGCGATGCCCAGCGTGATCTGGTGGGGAAGACGGTTCCGCGAGGCGGTGACCAGGCGCTGTGCAGTCTCCTCCAGATCCGGCCAGATGGCCCGCAGGGCCATGCGACGAGCCGGCTGACTGAGCGGCATTTCATCCGGCTCGAAAACAGCCTGGTCGAGGAGCGTCATGAGCGTGACCGGGGCGGAGTCGGGAGCCATGGACGATTCGTTCGCCCTGGCGGCTGCCACAAGGTCGCCGCCGTGCTCGATGACACGCTCAAGCCGTCGCATCTTGTCGCGCATATCCGCTTCATCCGGATCGAGCTGGTCGATGAGGCGTTCGAGGGCGCTTTCCAAGTGGCCGCCGTTGGCAACGGCCGTGTCGGCTCCGGCAGCTCCATCGAAACCATCCGGGAACATGTCATCGAGGTGGGACAAGACCTTGTCAGGCACGGTCGACAGTTCCCAAGCGTTCCGGAGAGCCTCCCACTGGTCGCCACATGTCTTGCGCAGAGCCGCATATCGATTCTGAGCAAGGCGATTGCGCAAGTTCAGCAGTCGGGACTCCAGGTGGGCGCCACCGCGTACGCCGGACGATGCATGTGTGGCGGTTGTTGAGGGGGGCGAGCCGTCCCGGTTCCATCCCGTCATGGCCTGCTGGGTGTAACCAAGCGCCTCCTCCCCGAGTTCCTTGCCGGCGATCGCGTCCAGAACGACCAGAAAGTCCTGGCCCAGTTCATCGGGGTCGAGTGACTGGAGGTACAGGTCCATCCATGCAGCGGCTCCACTCTCGTCTCCGAGCCGAGAACACGTCAACGCGAAGAAGAGGTGGGACTTGGCGGCGTTCAAGGTGCAGGCGTGCGCCTGGGCGCTCTTGCCCTGCTTTTCCTCCTTGCGGAACTTGGCCGCGACCGCCATGGTCGCAGGCGCAAGCCAGTAGGTTGGTTCGAGGAGCAGTCGCTCCTCGGAGCATGCCTGCAACGTGGCTGGATTCACCACCTTTTTGTAGACGGCCTGAGCGGTGAGGGTGTGCACCAGGCTGCGGGCCAGAGCACGGGTCTGCTTTCGCTGTGCGAAGTTCGCGTGCCACTCGGTTGTAAGGCGGGACAGTTCTGCCTGGGCCCTGGAGACCTCGCGGTCGCGCCCGTACTGTTCGATGAAGGTGTCGAGGGCCTGGCGTGTTTCGGTGACCGAGTTCTCCAGCCCTGCGACCTCCTGACGTACCTCACTGACCTCGGCGCCGAGTCTTGCGACGTCCGCCCCCACGCCTTGTAGGACTTCTCTGAAGTTGTCCAGCTTCTCCTCGTGACGGCCTTGCCCTCGGTCCAACTCTTCGATTCGCTCGCCGAGTCGGTCCAGTGCGCAGTCCGGTTCAAGCTCGTCTTCCATGGCGCCCCCGAGATCACCACCGCGTGCAGTTCATGCCGCTCATTGTCGGCTCTGAATGAGCAGCTGGTCCGCAAGTGGCTTGATTTGTGCCGAGATTGAGCTGTTTCGGTCGGTGTCAGAGGTGCGTGGCAGTATGACGTGTCACGTCACCAGCGAACCGGACGGAGTGCCCCTTGCGTGAGATCGTTTACTTGTCGGAGGGCAAGCTGCGGCAGTTCGTGCCCGAGCCTCGTCGTGTACCGCGCGCCGGCGCTCTCCGCGTGACCTCGCCGTTCGGCGGTATCGACATGGACGCGCCTGTGGCGGATTCGGAGCAAGGGCAGCTGCGCCATCTGCGTGACGTCTGCAGGTGCGTTGAGCTTGTGGCGGATTGGTACACAGCGCCTGGCCTCCGTCCTGGCCAGTGGGTGCAATTCGAAGCGCCACTTCGATGCGTGACGCTCAGCGGCGCCCATCAGGATCTCGCTCTGTTCGTGGATCCAGCAGGCGGCAGAGGAACGGATCCTGTGGCTGACGGAGGTTGTCGCCTGCTCATGCACGGGTCGGTCAGGCATTTGAGAGGTTGGACCCCGGTGGCGGTGGACGGCCCTGCGCTGGAAGCGGGGGATTGGTGTTCCAGTCTGGGCACTGCATTCGTCACCAGAGCCGGGCAGGTCGTCGAGGCTCTCACCAGGCACCGCGATCCTCTGCCCGCGGAGCAGACTCCGTCCCGGACAGCCGTGCGGCTGCATGATCGCGGCGTGCAGGAGTTGCTGGATGCGTTGGACGGTGAGGACGGCAGCATCGACATGTCCGCGATGATGGGCGGG
Organism: Streptomyces sp. ML-6; assembly: GCF_030116705.1. NCBI lineage: Bacteria > Bacillati > Actinomycetota > Actinomycetes > Kitasatosporales > Streptomycetaceae > Streptomyces > Streptomyces sp. ML-6. The sequence goes on along the minus strand of NZ_JAOTIK010000001.1, from coordinate 3,517,390 downwards.
TACGCACGTGTCACGGGGGTCCTTCCGAGCACTCCGACCACCCCTCGTTGCGTAGTGGCAAGTCCTCTTGTTGTCGAGTACGCAATGGTCGACTCCCGGTAAGGGCTGGTCGTTCGGAGCGGCGTGGGGTCAGCCCGCGAGGCGGGCTGCCTGCTCGCGGAGTTCCTGAGCTTCCGGCAGCCGCCGTATCGACGGAGACGGACGCGCATGTCCTGGAGTGCGGCCCGAACCTTCACCGAGCGGATGCCGTCGGCGCAGTCCAGGAAGTCGCGCCAGGTGGTCAGGGCGCCGTCGGCGTCGCCCTGACGGAGGCGGACGCCGCCGAGGTCGGCGAGGACGATGGTCAACGCGCTCGGACTTCCCGTGCACCTGGAGTCCTACCTGGCCGAGTTCCTCGACCGCACCACCGGCCTGCGCCCGCCGATCGACCTTATGGCCGTCACCGGCAGCGGCGCCCGGGGCAAGTACCAGCACGGCTGGGGCGACCTCGACATCCTGGTCGTGGCCGAGACCTCCTCCCTCGACGAGATGCGCCAGATCCTCGCGGAACTGGGGACCGAACTCGGCGGGATCAAACTGGGCATGACCGTACTCACCCGGGCCGAGTGCCGGGCCGGCGCCGTCACCTCCCGACTCCTCCACGTCCTCGCGCTCATCGGCCGAGGGGCGCTGGTCCCCCTGTGGTCCACCCCCGGTCTGGCCCTACCCGCTCCGGACGCGGCCACCGATTCGCCGTGAGCCTGCGCGACGGCGTCCAGGCCGCCATCGAGATCCGCCGCCAGCTCCTCAAGGGAAACCCCGACCTCCGCGGCTTCTACAAGGTCACCGAGCTGCTCGCGAAGATCCAGCTCCGCTTCAGCGGGATCGAGTGTCCCTCCGACGGCGACGCCCTCACCGTCCTCCTCGACGCCACACGGCAGGACACGAGCCTGGTCACCACCGCCCGTACCGAGCAGTCCGCTGCCGAAGTGCTCGCGCGCCTCGTTCTCCAGTCTTGGCTGGACACCCTCCCCGGGGAGACACGGTGAGTACCCGACGGTTTTCGACGACAGCGGGCGTCTTCCACAAGCCGGTGGCGACCCGTGAGCAGGCCGAAGCCGAGGTGAAGGGATGGGCGCGGCTTGCTCCCCGCATCGCGGTTCCGGTCCTCCACGGACAGATCGCGTTACCGGACAGGCAGCTCCTCGCCTACGAGGACGTCTTCGCCACCGGCCGGTGCGAGCTGCTCCTGGGCGACGTGATCGCCCTCGCCGCTCGCGACCCGGCCGTGCGGCCCCGCTTGGACCGCCTCGTGGACGGCGTCTGTGCCGACCTGCGGGCGGCGACCGGGAAGAGCGTGCCGCTGGCCGAGTGCGTCCCGGACCTCTACCTCGACCGCATCCGCCCCGGGGGCCGACTGGACCGCTGGTATCTGTGCCGTGACCTGCCGCTCGCCCTGCCCCGCACGATACGACCCTCGCCCTCCGGGAACTGGCCGGCTTCACCCTCACCGCCAACGGCAGACCGCTGACGGTGAACCTCGCCGACACCATCGACAGCCTCCGCCGCACCCTGGCTCCCGACCGCCGTCGGCTCGCCGCTCTGACGCAGGGCGATCCCACGGAACCCAACATTGCCGATCCGCTGTGCTGGCTCGACTTCGAGTTCGCCGGCCGCAACACCGTCGTGGGTGAGGCCGCCAACCTGCTCTGGTACCTGATGGCCCTGGGCGGCTGGCTCGTCCCCCGCTACCAGCCCTACGCGTACGCCCGCACCCTCCGGCTCGCTCTGCTGCCGCTGTCCCGCCCGCACATTGAGCACCTGGAACTGCACCGGGACAGTCGGCACATCGACGTCCGGTACTCCTGGAACATCGGCCCCGGCCGCACCGCGGCCCTCACTCGCGCCCTGCACGGTCTCGCGGCGAGCACGGCGGCGGCCTGGAGGAGATCCGTGCCTTCCTCGCCCTGCGCATCCTCGGCGTCATCCCGCCCTGCCGGCTCACCGGACACGACCTCCTGCTCGTCCTGATCAAGCTCGCCGAGAGCCAGGACCCCCACACGACGCTCGACACCTTCTTCACCACCACGTAGGCCACCCACTCCCACCTCGGTGAACGGAGCAGCAATGTCCCTGCGCCTGCTTGAGACCCCTCTCCGGACCCGGCCGCTCCAGGGCCGCAACGCCCTCGTCACCGGCGGGGCCACCGGCATCGGAGCCGGGATCGGACGGGCGCTCGCCGCCGCCGGAGCGACCGTAGCGGTCAACCACCTCGGCCAGGACCCCGACGCCCACGCCCTCCTCGCCGCCTTCGAACGCGCCGGCAGCCCCGGGATCGCGGTCAACGCCGACCTCACCGACCCGGGCTCCGTCCAGGCCATGGCCGACCTCGTCCGCGCCGAGATCGGACCCGTCGACATCCTGGTGAACAACGCCGGGGCCCACCCCCGCGTGGCCTGGCAGGACACCGACGAAGCCGCCTGGAACCACTCCCTCGACGTCAACCTCACCGCCCACTACCGCACCTGCCACGCGCTCACCCCCGGCATGGTCGAACGCCGCTGGGGCCGGATCGTGAACATCGGCAGCATCAACGCCCGCGTCGGCCGGACGAACCTCGTCGCGTACAGCACCGCGAAGGCCGGGCTGCTGGGCCTGACCCGCTCCCTCGCCCGCGAGCTGGGCCCGTACGGGGTCTGCGTCAACACGGTCATGCCCGGAGCCATCCAGGTCGAGGCCGAGAACGCCCTCCCCACCCGGCACCGGGCACGGCCGGAGGACCAGATCAAGCGCCAGTACGTCCCGCGCCGTGGCCGGCCCGAGGACGTCGCCGCCCTGGTGGCGTTCCTCGGGGGCCCCTCCGCCTCGTTCATCACGGGGCAGTCCGTCCACGTCGACGGCGGCTGGCTGCTGCACTGACACCATCAACAAGCAAGGAGACGAACCGAAATGCTCGAACGAGTCCGTGCCGTCCTCGTCACCGCTGACGACACGATGCTGGTCATCCGCCGCACCAGGCCCGGCATCCCCGAGTACTGGGTCCTGCCCGGCGGTGGCGTCGAACCCGGCGACGAGTCCCGGGAGGCCGCCCTCCACCGGGAGATCCATGAGGAGATCGCGGGAAAGGCCGACATCATCCGCCTCCTCCACACGATGGAGTCCGACGACGAGCGCCAGCTCTTCTATCTCGCCCGCATCGCGACCTGGTCCTTCGACGACCGCACCGGTCCCGAGTTCAGCGCCGAAGGCCGCGGCGAATACGCGCTGGAGGAGGTCCAGCTGACCGCGGAGGGGCTCGACGGCATCGACCTCAAGCCGGAGGAGATCGCCCATGTCCTGCGGGGCGCCCTCAGCGCCGGAAACCTCGGAGTCGAGGCATCGCTCTGAGCCCTCGGGCATCAGCAAGCCACCAGGACCGGAACCGAGACGTGCCGGCCCTGGTGGCTGTCCGCGGTTCATGGCTGGACGCATACTTCGTGCTGTCCCTCCTGACCGGGATCCGCACGGAGGAAACGCGTCCTCTCACCTGGGGCCACGTCCACCTCGCGACCGAGAACGAGGTTCTGCCCCACGTCGCGGTATGGCGGCCCGCCCGACGGCACGGGGACGCCAAGACCCGGAAGAGCTGGCGGACGATCGCGCTGCCGAAACAGGTGGTGGAAGTCCTCGAAGAACACCTGCGCCGGCAGAAGCAGGAGCGAGCAACCCGCGGAATCGAACGGAGTCCGGCAGGCGCGTCTTCACCACCAAGAGTGGGGAGCCTCTGGACGCGGCCAATGTGCGCCGCGATTTCCGGGCCATCGTGAAGAGGACCAGCCTTGAGCCGGAGCGGACGCCCCGGGAACTCCGACACAGCTTTGTGTCACTGCTTCCGGATCATGACATTCCGCTGAAGCGCATCGTCATGTCGGTGAGGCATAGCAGCCAGGCAACGACGGAAGCGGTCTGTCACCGGCAGCCCCGCCCCGTGATCACACAGGGAGCGGAGGCGATGGATGAGATCTTCGAGTACAAGCCCGCCCGTACCACCGACAAGGCTTGATCGAAAGCCTTTGGCCCCCTGTTTGGCGCCCCCGGGCATGACAGAGGCCCATTCGCAATCAAGCGAATGGGCCTCTGACCAGTGTCGGGGTGGCGGGATTTGAACCCACGACCTCTTCGTCCCGAATGAGGTTCGGCCGTGATCACGACCAGGGGTGGTCAATATCCGCGCTGGTCACAGGCTTGGTGAGGGGTGGCCCCGCGTGGTCTTCGAGGGTCTCTGGGAGAAGATCATCTCCCAGATTTCTCCCAGCGAGGGGAGCCCGGGACGCCCTGCTCGGCTTCCGGCGTGGGTTGCGGGAGCGAGTTTGCGCATGGTGGAGCTTCCGTCAGGTCAGGGACTTGCGGTCGGTGCGCAGTCGCACGGCGGCGCTCTGTCACCTGCCAGCGTCGGCGTCGGTGTTCGAGGACTGCCTTCCACAGTTCCAGGCGATGCCGAGAGTCCTTCGGGAACGTGAAGCGGAGGACTCCGAGGACGATGGTGGCCACCAGCACGGATACGGACTCCGGATGGTCGGTGAGAAGCGACACGGATCAGCCCTCCCCCTCGCACAGATCCAGCGAGGCGGTGCCCAACAGTACCCGGAAGGCATCGCCGTGGCGGGTGACTCTCGCGCCCTTGATTCCGGCCTCCCGGTGGGTCAAGGCTCGGGCCAGGTCGTGGGGTTCGGGGTAGCCAGTCCAGTGGAACTCCCACGAATCCCCAGCTCCCCACAGTCGGCGCACGGCACCATCCCGGAGCACAGCCGGCTCCCTCCTGCGCTCGACTCCGGGGCGCTCCAGAGGATCCCAGGACAAGCTGGTCGCCCAGCGCCCCCGTCGGTCCACCAGGTTGTAGCGGGATACGAGGCCGGCCAACAGGGTGGCGGCATCACCCGAGATCGGGGGAACCTCCGCCAGTGCACGACGCTCGTGCGCCATGAGGTCTTGGTCGACGGTGAGAGAGCGGTCCCGGGGCCCGATGCTGCGTTTGTTGCCGCGGGGGCAGCCAGCCGGGTCCCCGGTGATCGTCAGCCGTGCACCAGTCGGCAGATGACGCAGGAGGACAGAGACATGTTCATGGCAGATGTAGGTGTCCTCGTACCGCAGGCCAGGAACACCGCGTGAACTGCCCCTAGCAGCGGGCAGCAGCCGGGTGGCCACGTTCTCCGGGGCGCGCTCCGCCACCATCACCAACCGGTCCCGACGGGGCGACATCACCGGGTCGTACGAGGCGACAACCGCGTAGTTCCACCTCGCCGTCGGGCCTGTGTATACGTTGCCGTTGAAGAGCGCCAGGGCCAACAAGGCTCGAAAGGACCGCTGTTCGTCCGAGCAGTGATCCAGGCCCAGCCCGTGAATACCGCCGCGGATCGCGAACCCGGCGGCGTCCACGCTCTCGCCGGTGTACTGGGCACGGAGCTCAATTCGGTCCTCGGCCGAAAGGCTGTGGATGGGCAGTCCGCCCAACTCCTTGGCGGCGGCCAACCTTGCCCTCTGGTAGGGGACAGTGTTCCGCGACTCGTCCTGGATTTGGCGTGCGAGTTCGGTGATGTCCCTGTCGAGCGTCATGTCCGACTCCTTGCGGGCGCGCCTCAGTGCTCCCGCCCACTGCGCCCCGTAGGAGGACTACAGCTCTAGTTCACGCGCGCCCGACGGCACTTTGCGCCCTCAACCCTGGACGGCTGCGGGAGGAGTCCAGGTCCGACGTAACGGCGAGCGTGATCGCCTCATCGGATTATAGCGCCTTCGTGGCAAGCGGACGGCATGTGGAACTATCCGCAATGATCCCGCAGCTGGCGAATTCTCGAAATCCTCCACCCAGTAGTCGCTCGCCAGTTTGGCGAGTTCGGTAGCGCCGGGCGCGGCGCCGGCAGAGCGCGAGCCCGTATCTCGGCCCCGCGTGAAGTTGACGGCTACTGCTCGTATGCCCAGGCCCTGCCGGTCTGCCGGTACTCCTCGACGGGGATCGGCTCGACGCCGGCCCGCATGCGTGCGGTGTAGAGCAGGCCGTCAAGGTGGTCGATCTCGTGGTGGATGAGGCGGGCGAGGCCGCGTTCGTACGCGGTGGTGACGGTCTCGCCGGTCAGGGTCGTGGTCTGGACGGTGATCTTCAGGGGGCGGGGGACGAGGCCGCGGACGTCGAAGAAGCTCAGGCAGCCCTCGTACTGCTCGTCCAGCTCGTCGGAGCGGTCGGTGATCTTCGGGTTGAGCAGGATGACGGCGGGTGCGTCGCCGGGCGGCTGGACGACGGCTGCGGAGCGGCCGATGCCGATCTGCGTGGCGGCGATGCCCATGCCCTTGGCGAAGGGGTGGACCTGGCCGATCCGTTCCATCGCGGCGAACAGCTCGTCGGTGATGCGCTCGGCCTCGTCGCGCTCGGCGGGCAGAGTGAAGGCGCGGGCCGGTTCGGCCAGGATGCCGGCGCCGTGCTGGACGACTCCGAGGTCGCGCATCTGCTGGCTGGGCCGCACGTCAATCACCTGAAGTCCCCTTGTTCCGTGTTGTGTTCGGGCCGTGCCCGGAACCTCCACTCAAGACGGTACCGAGCGTGGAGGGCGGGCGTGGCCGTGATCCAGGTGAATTGCCTCAGTTCACCGTCGTCGCTGCGGACGGGCGGGGTCCGCAGGGGCGAGGCTTCGGCGGTCATGGAGGTCTCGGTGCCCCACACGACGGGGTCGAGGGCGGCGGGGAAGGCAAGCTGGACTTCGAGCTGTTCGGTGGGCAGACGGACCGCCCGCTGGAACCAGTTTCCCCATTTGTCGTCGCCGACGGTGTAGGCGTACTCGATCCACACGGACTCGCCGGGGTAGAGCGGGAAGCGGCCGTGTTCGTTGTCGAACAGCAGCCAGACTTCCTTGAAGGCGTCGCGGTCGTGCTTGGCCTGCCAGCGCATCGTCTCGCCGCGGCAGGTGGCGGTGAGGTCGAGTTCGTCCCAGGTCAGCGGGTGGACTCGGTAGTGGGCGTTGGACTGCTCGGGGTCGCCGGGGTAGCGGTCGACGGAGATGCGGATCAGGTAGCGGGTCACCGGTTCGTCGCCGGTGTTCCGCAGCAGCCGTCTCATGGTGAGCCGGTAGGAGTGGCCGTCGTACTTCAGGTGGGCGGCGTCGTGTTCGACGACGAGGGCGGACCCGGTGGCGTACGGCTGCTCGGGCCTGCGCTGGGCCGGTGGGGCCGTGGGCTGACGCCGGGACTTCGTCCGGGCCTGTTCGTAGTCGCACCAGCGCCGCCAGATCGCCTTCCCGGCGTTCAGGTGCTCGTCGGCGAGCCGGGCGAACTCCTCGGTGGGCTTGTGACGGCCGGACTCGACGTGGCTGACGTACGACGGGTCGAAGCCCATGGCCAGCGCTAATGCCCGCTTGGACATGCCGCGTACTTCTCGCCATCTGGCTACCTCGGCCGCGAAGTCCTCGGCCGCCTGCTCGACGGTGATCTCTTCGCTGTGCGCGTCCATCGAAAGACCTGCCCTGCGTCATGGTCAGTGAGCATGAATGAACCGTGAGTGATCCAAGTTCATCATCCCGTCACGGCGTGCGTCGCCGTTTTCCTTCCCTCAGCGGCCCGGATCGACCCCCGGGCGGATGAGGGAGGCGACGCAACCATGCGCGTGCTGTACCTGCTCAATATCTCCAACCCCGACCGGCTGTCGGCGGATTCGGGGTGGATCTTCGCGGATCTGCTGGCCCCGTCCCTGGCCGACGCCGGGTCGGAAGTGACCGTCGCGGCCCCGGCTGCGGCCGGGGATGCCCGCTGCGGATTCCACCGGACGAAGGTGCCCGGGACGAAGTACCGGGCCCGCTTCTCGGCGGACATCGACGAGTTGGTGGCTCTGATCGGTTCGGAGAAGCCGGATGTGGTGGTGGCCAACCAGATCGAGGAGGCCCCGGCCATCCGCACGGCTCTGTTGGAGGCCCGGTCGGATGCGCTGCTGGCCGGGTACTGCCACTACCTGCCGTTCTCGTTCGCGGGTGGTGGGCAGATGCTGCTCGACCCGTCGCTGGACGACGCGGGGCTCGGGCGGCCAGTGCTGCTGGCGTTCGCCGCGGGCCTGGCCGCGTGCGACCGGGTGATGGTCCACTCCTCCACGGCTGCCTCGTGGGTGTCGGCCGCTGCTGCCCGGATGACGGTGGACCTCGGCGACCGGCTGCGGGTGGTGCCCGCACCACGTGACGAGAGCCTGGTCCGCGACCCTGCCACGGTCCAGGCCGCCTCCGGCACGGGCGGCGCGATCGGTGTCTACAACCACCGGCTGTACGCGCACTACGGCACCGAGCAGTTCGTGGACCTGGCCCGCCGGCTCAGCGGCTCCGGTGCCGTGCGGCTGCGGGTCATGGACCTGTTCGGGCAGCGCCGGGCCGAGCGCAAGGGCCTGGACGACAGCCCCGAAAAGATGCGCGAGAAGCTCGCCGCGCTGCCGCACGTGCAGGTCGTCTCCGACCGAGGCGACCGCGTCCGCTACAAGAACCTGCTGGCCAGCGCCTGCTTCGGCATCGCCCCGTTCCGGCCCGGCTGCCCCTGGTCGATGAGCGTCATCGACTGCCAAGGCATGGGCCTGCCGGTCATCTCGCCCCGCCTGGGCTGGCTCGCCGAACACATCGACCCCGAGCTGTGCTTCACCACCCCGGACGAAGCCGTCGCCCTGGCCGAACGCCTCGCCACGGACGACGAGTTCCACGCCGTCCACGCCAAGCGGGCGCACGCCTCCACCGCCGACTTCACCCCCGCCCTGGTCGCCGCCCGCTACCTGGAGGCGATCTCGTGACCGGCTTCGACGCCGTGCTCCTCTCCTACGACGAGCCGATGGCCAACTCCCTGCACTCCCGCCTCCAGCGGACGCTCGGCGGCACGGTCAAGCGCCTGCACGGGGTGCACGGGATGCGCCGGGCCTACCGGCTGTGCGCCGAGGTCGTCGAGCGCGAGCAGTTCTTCCTCGCCGACGGAGACTTCGCCATCGACACTGACTTCGATCCGGCCACCGTCGACCCGCTGGACGAGGGCGTCTCCATGCGGGTGTGGCGGGCGGTCAACCCGGTCAACGGCCTGACCTACGGCTACGGCGGCCTGAAACTGATCCGCCGCAGTGCCCTGCGGGAGATGAGCGACGCCGTGGACGTACTCGCTGCCCTGCCCGGCCGGATCGAATTCACCCAGCACACCGCTGGAATCACGCGGTTCAACCAGAGCCCCTTCCACGCCTGGAAGGCCGGTTTCCGCGAGTGCGCGATGCTCGCCCGTGGCAGCGAGTACGGCATGGCCGACGACGACGCCCACCAGCGCGTCGATGCCTGGATGCTCAGCCGCAACGGCGAGTTCGCCTCCTACGCCGCCGCCGGGGCCCGGGAGGGCGTCTCCTTCGCCCGCCAGGCCGCACGTGGCCCGCAGCAGTTCGACCACCTCAACGACCCCACCTGGCTGCGGGAGAGGTTCACCGCCGCCCACGGGGACCAGGCGGTGTCCGGATGACCGGCCCGCTCGTACTCATCGAGCCGTACGCGAACCGCCTGGGCGGGCACCACCAGCGCACGCTGGTGGCCCTCGCCCAGGCCCGGCCCGGCAGCCTCGTCATCGCCCCGCACGGGATCGCCGCCGAGGCGGTACGTGCCTTGCGCGAGGCGGACGCCCGGCTGGTGACCGCACCGGCCGGGCTGGCGGCAACCGTGCTGGGGGCCGTCTCCCGGCTGGCGGCCGGGCTCTCCTCGGCCGGACAGCGTGTGTTCCGCTCGCGCCGCTGGCCCCGCTGTCTGCGGAGGATGCCGCACCAGATCACCCTCGTCGCCCGCTGCCTGACCGAGGCGTCCGCGCTGCGGTCCGCGCGCCGGTTGGAGTCCGGCGCCGACGCGGTGGTGATCCTGACCGCGAGCGAGGCCCTGCACGGGGCCGCCGCCCTCCTCGGCGGGCAGCCGCACCTGAGGTTTGTCCACGAGGCGGTCACTACCGAGGACGCCGTCGTGCGGCTGCTGGGTCGGCTTGCCCGCCGGGGCGAGCAACAGGTGATCGCTGTGTACCCGACGCAGGTTGTCGGCGATCAGTTCGCTTCGACCTTCGCCGACCTGCCCGCGGTGGTGGGTGCCTTCGTGGTCGACGACGGCCGCCGCCTGAGTGCTGCTGAGCGTGATGGAGGCCGGGCCGCGTTCGACATCCCCGCCGCCGAGGTCGTGGTCTGCCTGGTCGGCGGCTGGTGGCCTTACAAGGACATCACCGTCGTCGACGCTGCCCTGGACCGGCTCAAGGAGCCCCTGCACTTGGTGGTCACCGGCTCTCCGCTCGACGAGGCCGTCCTGCAGCGGTGGCGGTCCCTGCCCAATCTGTGGGTGCACACCGTGCCCGGCCCCGTCAGCGAGTCGGTGCTGCGGCTGGTGTACGCCGCCGCTGACGCCGCCCTCGTCACCCGCCGCCCCGGCACCGGCAAGGAGTCCGGACTCGTCATGGACGCCGCCCGCCTCGGCATCCCCCTGGTCATCTCCGAACACGACGACGCCCTCACCGCCCGCCTGCACGGCCAGCCCTGGGCCCTGACGTTCTCCGCCGGCGACCCGGACGCTCTCGCGGACGCCCTGTACACCGTCATCCGTCAGCCGCCCCCTCTGCCCGGCCCGGAGGCCCCGGGCCTGCTCGGGATGCGGTCGGCCGCCGCGCAGGCCGACTTCCTCACCCGCACCTTCGCCCCCTTGCGCATGAAGGAGTCCTGAATGCCGAGCACGCCTCCCGCGCTGATCGCCGTCGTCGGCCCCGTCGAGCCGCCGCTGCTGGCTGCCTGGACCCGCCACTACCGGTGGTTGGGCGTCGAGCGATTCCTGATCGCCTTCCACTTCCCCGACCACGTACCCGACCGGCAACGACATGAGCTCCAGGCCGCGTGCCGGGAGCTGGGCATCATCCCCACCGACACCAGCACCGGCCCGTGGCACGAGCACACCAACACCCAGCTCCGCGACGCCCTGCGGCACCGAGCCGGTCCAGGCTGGCACCTGCTTGCCGACGCCGACGAGTTCCAGCAGTACCCCGCCCCGCTGAACGAGGTGATCGCCCAGGCCGAGAAGTCCGGACACCGGGTGGTGGGCGGTCTGATGCTCGACCGCGTCGCCGCGAGCGGACGCCTGACCGGCTGGCGGCCCGAAGGCGGCCTCGATCTCGCCTATCCCCTCGGTGGTCACCTCACCCACCGGCTTCTGCATGGCGACCCGAGGAAGATCGTCCTCGCCCGCCACGACGTCACCGTCTCCTCCGGCAACCACCGTGCTCCGGGCCACCGGCCGGATGCGGACCGCATCTGCGCGGTTCACCATTTCAAGTGGCGCTCGGGCGTCCTGGACGACCTGCGCCGCCGGGTCCAGCACTTCACCACCGGCACCTGGCAGGAACACACCCCGGCCGTCCGCGACGAAGCCGGACGCCTGCTGGCCCACGTCGGCCAGCAGGGCGGTGCGATCAACACCAGCGATCCCCGGTTCGCCTTCCGCCGGGTGGGCCTGGACCGGATGCCGTTCAGCTGGTCCTCTGAAGCCCGCAGCATCTTCACTACCTGGCGTCCGCACGCCCACAGCGGCCAGGATTGACACACGACGCTCTCACGCGCGGACAGCATGTCGCGGAAGGATGACCACGTGCCCCTCGCCGTACTCCTGGCCGGTCTCGCCGGCTCCGGGAAGACCACCGTCGCCCAGGCCCTGGCCGACCGCGGCTACCTCCGGCTGTCCGTGGACGAGGAGGTCCACCGCCTGCATGGCCGGTACGGCGTGGACTATCCCGAGCACACCTACTTCGAGCGGGAACGGCCCGTGGTCGAAGCGACCCGGGACAGGTTCAGCAAGGAGATCGAAGCCGGGAACGACGTCGTCCTGGACCACGGCCTGTGGCGCCGTGCCGAGCGTGACGCCTGGCGGCAGGCCGCCCGTGAAGCGGGCGGCCTGCCCGTTGTCGTCTACCTCCCCGCCGACCGCGACGAGCTGCTGCGGCGCCTGGCCGAGCGCAACGAACGCGAGGACGCCAACGCGCTGACCGTCACCCCCGAGGCTCTGGATGACTTCTTCGCCCGCTTCGACCTCCCGGCCGACGACGAAGACGTGATTGTCTACACCGGCGACCTGGACGTACTGGTGGCGGCACTCACCGAGGCCCGGGGGCGGTAAGGCCGCCAGGGTCTTGGTCCGGAGGCCGTCAGCGGCACGACCCGTACGAGGCCGGGCCGCTGCGGTCGGCGGGCAGGCGGCGGACGTACCCGACTCCACGTGCGGCTCGTGGTGGGTGTGTCAGCGTCGCCGCGCCTGGGGCGACTGTGCTTGAGCGGCCGGAGCAGCCGGTGGTGAATGCACCGGCGTGCTCGAACGCCGTGCCGCGCTTTGCGCCTGTGCCGCACGCGCGTGGGCGCTGGGCGCCGACCTCGTACTGAGGCGTTCGACGCGCCACGTCAGGACCCGCGCGGGGCGGCGGGCATCGTCGAGCGCGCATTGGTCGACGGCCTGTTGCAGGAGCTGCTTCGGGTCGTGTCCGGCCTTCTGGGCGTCTGCGAGTACGGCTGCGAGTGCGTCGAAGGCCGGGTCCTGCAGGATCTGTTCCGCGCGATCGGGCACTGTCTGCCGGATGAGGAGGATGTGCCGCTCCACCACCTGACTGGGTGGCCTGCGCTGGGCGAGCACGGTCAGTGGCGCGACGGCGGTTTGTTCGTAGACGGCCTGGAGGTGGGCCAGGGCCTGGTGGGCGGCGGCCACCTGTTGGTCGTGGTGGCGGAGCTGGTGCCAGCGGGCGGGCATGGTGTTCCCGGCCGACTACCGGGCCGGATTCGCGAACGCGCAGGTCCGAGTGCCCTCAGCCGCCGCGCTCCAGACGGTCTCACCAGGCACCCTCTGGGAGAAGCCGACCAAGATCTTCTCCCAGATTTCTCCCAAACGATCTCCAGGAACGAGTCAGGGGCCTGATCCACTAAGTGGATCAGGCCCCTGACCTGGTACTTCGGCTGTCGGGGTGGCGGGATTTGAACCCACGACCTCTTCGTCCCGAACGAAGCGCGCTGCCAAGCTGCGCTACACCCCGATCGCCGCCGGTGTCCCGGCGACATCGATTACTTTAGCCCACCCGCGCCCGCAGACGAAATCCGGTTTTCGTGCAGCTGCGGGCGGGGGAGGGAGCGGGGTCAGTCCCGGGCCGTCAGGGTCAGCAGGGTCGCCTCGGGCGGGCAGGCGAAGCGGACCGGGGTGTAGCGGTTGGTGCCGCAGCCCGCGGAGACGTGGAGGTAAGCGCGGTTGTCCCCGACGGAGTGGGTGGACAGGCCCTTGACCCGGTCGGTGTCCAGGTCGCAGTTGGTGACCAGGGCCCCGTAGAAGGGGATGCAGAGCTGGCCGCCGTGGGTGTGGCCGGCCAGGATCAGGGGGTAGCCGTCCCTGGTGAAGGCGTCCAGGGAGCGCAGGTAGGGGGCGTGGACCACGCCGATGGAGAGGTCGGCGCCCGTCTCGGGGCCGCCCGCCACCTCCGCGTAGCGGTCGCGCTTGATGTGCGGGTCGTCCAGGCCGGTGAAGGCGAGCTCCAGACCGTCGATCTTGAGGCGGCCCCGGGTGTTGGACAGGTCCAGCCAGCCCGCCTCGTCGAAGGCGTCGCGCATCGGCTCCCACGGGTTGTGGACGACGCCCACCGCGGGGGCGTTCCCGTTGAGGCCGTGCTTGCCCCGGGCCTTCTCCACCAGGTAGCGGGCGGGGTTGCGGAGCTTGGGGCCGTAGTAGTCGTTGGAGCCGAAGACGTACACGCCCGGGAACTCCATCAGCGGGCCGAGCGCGTCGAGCAGCTCGGGCACCGCCCCGGGATCGGAGAGGTTGTCGCCGGTGTTCACGACGAAGTCCGGACGCAGGCCGGCCAGCGACTGCAGCCAGGCGCGCTTCTTGCGCTGTCCGCTCACCATGTGGATGTCGGAGACCTGGAGCACGCGCAACGGGCGTGCCCCCGGCGGGAGTACGGGGACGGTGATCCGTCGCAGCCGGAACGAGCGGGCCTCGAACCCGGCCGCGTAGGCGAGACCGGCCGCGCCGATCGCCGCGCCGACTGCCGTGACTTTCAGGGGTACTCCGTAGCGTGCGCGCATGCGCCCATCGTCGCAGAAACCGCGCGGCGAGCAGAAAACCGGCGGGCGCGGGCTGCCCCGTACCTGCCACAATCAGCACATGACCACGCTCAAGTCCAGGCTCAAGGAAGACCTCACCTCCGCCATGAAGGCGCGGGACGAGCTGACCTCGTCCACGCTCCGGCTGACCCTCACCGCCATCACCAAGGAGGAGGTCAGCGGCAAGTCGGCGCGTGAACTCTCCGACGACGAGGTGCAGAAGGTGATCGCCAGGGAGGCGAAGAAGCGCCGCGAGGCGGCCGAAGCCTTCGCCCAGGGCGGCCGGGCCGAGCAGGCCGAGCGTGAGAGGGCGGAGGGCGCGATCCTCGACGCGTACCTGCCCAAGCAGCTGAGCGACGACGAGCTGGGCGCGATCGTGTCCGCCGCCGTCGAGGAGGCCAGGGCCGCCGGGGCCGAGGGCCCGCGCGCGATGGGCGCCGTCATGAAGATCGTGAACCCGAAGGTCGCGGGGCGTGCCGACGGCGGCCGGGTGGCCGCCTCGGTGAAGAAGCTCCTCGCGGGCTGACCCGGGGCTCCGGCCCGCGCCCGGCCGGACGCGCGGTCGCCCCGGCGCATGAAGCCCAGCGCATGGAGTCCGGCACATGAGGGTGGGGCCCGGATCGATGCCGATCCGGGCCCCACCCTCGTTCATTCGTGCGGTGTGCGGCTCAGGGGCCCTGCGTGCCGCCGTTGGTCTGGCCGCGGTGACCGCCGCCGTTGTTGCCGCCGATCAGGTCCGGCGTGATGCTGATGCCGGGGAACGGGGTCTTGTCACCGGGCTTCTTGCCGCCCGGGCCCGGCCTTCCCCGGTCGCCGCCCCGGTCCCGGTCCCCCCGGTCGCCCTCGTCCTCTTCGTCCCCTCCGTCCGTCGGGGAGTCGGGGATGTGCACGGTATTGAAGGGGGGAGCGGCCACGCCGGCGAGGGCGCCCGTCATCGCGTCGCGCCAGATGGGTCCGGGGACCTGTCCGCCGTACACCTTGGCCTGGTACACGCCGCCGATCGTGATGTTTTCCATCTCGACGTTCTGGGCCGGGCTGCCGACCCAGACCGCGCCGGACATGTTCGGCGTGTACCCGACGAACCAGGCGTTCTTGCGGGCGTCGGTCGTACCGGTCTTGCCCGCGTTGTCGCGGCTCTGGAGACCCGCCTCCTGACCGGTACCGGAGTCCACCACTCCGCGCAGCAGGGTGTTGATCGTGTCGGCCGTCGTCTGCGACATGGCCTGCGAGCAGGAGGTGCGGGGCACGGGCAGCGAGCTGCCGTCCGCCTTCTTGACCGACAGGACGGCGACCGGCGTGCAGTACGTGCCGCGGTTGGCGAAGGCGGCGTACGCGCTCGCCATCGTCAGGGGCGACAGGCCGTTGGAGCCGAGGGTCAGCGTGGACGGGTTCTGCGGCAGCTTGGTGCCGTCGCCCTGCACCATGCCCAGCTTGTCGGTCATCTTCGAGACCGGGCACATGCCGATGTCCTGGAGCATCTGCACGAAGTAGGTGTTGACCGACATCTCCATGGCCTCACGCAGCGCGTACGGGCCCTTCTCGGACTCGTTCTCGTTCTCCACGTGGTACTTCGGCACGCCGTCGTTGACCCACGGCTTCCCGCAGGACTGCACCGTGTCCGGGTAGTCCATGTCGTACGGCGACGGGTAGACCTGGGTGGCCGGCTTGCCGCCCTCTATGGCGGCGGCGGCGAGGAACGGCTTGAACGTCGAACCGGTCGGGAAGCCGTAGTTCGAGCCGCCCATGCTCTTGTTGACCGAGTAGTTGTACTGCGTCTCGTCGGGCCCGAAACCGTACGGCTTGGACTGGCCCATGCCCATGATCCGGCCGGTGCCCGGCTGGACCAGGGTGACGGCCGTCGCGACCTTGTCCTTCTTGTAGACGTGGCTCTTGATCGAGCTCTGCACCGACTGCTGGGACTGCGGGTCGAGCGTCGTCCTGATCGTCAGGCCGCCCTGGTTCCAGATCTTGGCCCGGTCCTCCTTGGTCTTGCCGAAGACCGGGTCGTTGAGGAAGACGTGGCGCACGTAGTCGCAGAAGAAGCCCGCGCCGTTGACGGCGGTGATGCAGCCGTTCTGCGGCTTCTTGACCTTCAGTTTGACCGGGTTCGCCTTCGCCTTGTCGGCCTCGGCCTGCGAGATGTTCCCGACGTCCGCCATGCGCTGGAGGACGGTGTTGCGGCGCTTGGTCGCCTCGGCCGCGTCGTTGACCGGGTCGTAGCGGCTCGGCGACTGCACGAGGCCGGCCAGCAGTGCGGCCTCCTCCAGAGTCAGGTGCTTCGCCGACTTGGAGAAGTAGCGCTGGGAGGCGGCCTCGATGCCGTACGCCTGCTGGCCGAAGAAGGTGATGTTGAGGTAGTTCTCCAGGATCCTCTTCTTGCCGAGCTCCTCCTCGACCTGGATCGCGTACTTCAGCTCCTGGATCTTGCGGCCCAGGGTCTGCTGGGTGGCCTGGGCGACCTTGTCCGGGTCGTCACCCGCCTCCTCGACGAAGACGTTCTTCACGTACTGCTGGGTGAGGGTCGAGGCGCCCTGCGCGGTCCCGCCCGCCTGTACGTTGCGGTTCAGCGCGCGCAGGATGCCCTTGAGGTCGATCGCCCCGTGCTTGTAGAAGCGGGCGTCCTCGATCGCCACGATCGCCTGCTGCATGTAGGGAGAGATGTCCTTCAGGGGGACCACCGTGCGGTCGCGCGAGTACACCGAGGCGATCGTGCCGCCCTTGCTGTCCAGGATCGTGGTGCGCTGGCTCAGCGGCGGGGTCTTGAGGTTGGCCGGGATCTCGTCGAATCCCTCGACCGTCCCCTTGGTGGCGAGCCCCAGTGCTCCGGCGGCCGGCAGCGCGATGCCCGCGAGTACGACTCCGGAGAGTGCGGCGACACCGAGGAACTTGGCGGCCTGCTGGGTCGTCGAGAGACCCCCGCCCGAGCGCTTCTTTGGCATGGGGGCAGCCTACGTTCTCATTCGCCGGACACACGTATATGCCTTGGCCTAAGCTGCTCCCAACTGTCACAGCAGTCCGGTCCCGCATCAACCCCCGTGCACACCCGACCACGAACCAAGGCGTTCCCGAATTCGCCTCGTGTGTCGTTGAAAGTCCGTTGTGATCCAGGTGAACTGTCCCTATTTCGCCGGGATGGTCGCGCATGTCCTCACCTCACTCCCCTGGGTGATCTGCCGCATACTCATAGTCCGTTCGGGCCATCCAAGATTGGGCCCGACGGGGGTGTTGTGCTGTCGCCACCTTCCGTAACGTCCTCAACTGGCAGCGGTGAATATGCCGCTGCCGCCGTGGGGGAGCCTCGATTCGGGAGAGGACGGCGCCGTGATGGGCTGGGTAACCGACTGGAGTGCGCAGGCAGCCTGCCGCACTACCGATCCGGATGAACTGTTCGTACAAGGAGCAGCGCAGAACAGAGCCAAGGCGGTGTGCACCGGATGCCCGGTGCGGACCGAGTGCCTGGCCGACGCGCTGGACAATCGCGTCGAGTTCGGCGTGTGGGGCGGAATGACCGAGCGGGAGCGTCGTGCGCTGTTGCGCAGACGGCCCACCGTCACGTCCTGGCGCCGGCTGCTGGAGACCGCGCGCAGCGAGTACGAGCAGTCCGCGGGCATCCTGCCCGTGGCGATCGGACTGGACGACGAACTGCACGAGAGGTACGCCGCGGTGGGGTAGCGCGAACGAACGACCGGGCAGCTCAGACCGGGGCGGAACCGGTCGCGAGCCGGTGCCCGACGGCCCGAAGGCCTTCGAGATCATGTACATCACCGGGCAGTGCGGCCACTTCGGTCACGGCGACCTCGGGGTGCAGCGCGGTGAAGCGGTCGCGTGTGTGCTGTTCGCGCGCGACCACCTGCATCCGCTCGGCATGCAGACGCAGCAGGCCGGCGGTCAGCTGATCGACATGGCTCGCGTGGTCCTGGTGGTCCTCGTGGTCCATGTGCTCGGCAGGATCGGGAGTGGTGTCGGTGGTGGTGCCGGCTTCGGGCGGGGCGTCCGACCGGTCGGACGGGTCACGATGTCCAGCCTTCCCGGTCGTCTGATCCACAATGCCGACCCCGTCAAGATTTTCTGCGGCGGCCAGGGCGCGCTCGGCCGAGAGCCGGGCGGCTTCGCTGCCGTGGACGCGGTTGAGCACCAGGCCGGCCAGCGGCATGTCCTCCGCGGCGAGCCGTTCCACGAAGTAGGCGGCCTCGCGCAACGCGTCCCGCTCGGGGGTCGCGACCACGAGGAACGCCGTGCCGGGCGCCTGGAGCAGGGTGTACGTGGCGTCGGCCCGGGTCCGGAAGCCGCCGAACATGGTGTCCATCGCCGCGACGAAGGTCTGTACGTCACGCAGGAGTTGACCGCCGAGCAGCTTGCCGAGGGTGCCGGTCATCATCGACATGCCCACGTTCAGGAATTTCATGCCGGCCCGGCCGCCCATCTTCGCCGGGGCCATCAGCACCTTGATGAACTTCCCGTCCAGGAAGGAACCGAGCCGCTTCGGCGCGTCCAGGAAGTCCAGGGCGGAGCGGGACGGAGGGGTGTCGACGATGATCAGGTCCCACTCGTCCCGGGCGCGCAGCTGCCCGAGCTTCTCCATCGCCATGTACTCCTGCGTGCCCGCGAAACCGGCCGACAGGGACTGGTAGAAGGGGTTCTCCAGGATCGCGCGGGCCCGCTCGGCGTCCGTGTGCGCCTCGACGACCTCGTCGAAGGTCCGCTTCATGTCGAGCATCATGGCGTGCAGCTCCCCGCCGCCCTCGCTCTCGATGCCCGGGACCCGGCGCGGGATGTTGTCCAGCGAGTCGATGCCCATGGACTGGGCGAGCCTGCGGGCCGGGTCGATGGTGAGGACGACGACCTTGCGGCCGCGCTCGGCCGCCCGTACGCCCAGGGCCGCGGCGGTCGTGGTCTTGCCGACGCCGCCCGAACCGCAGCACACGACGATCCGGATGGCGGGGTCGTCGAGCAGCGCGTCGGCGTCCAGCGCGGGCGCGGACAGCGGGGACGGCGGGGACGGCGGGGACGGCGGGGACGGCGGGGGCGGGGCGGTGGCCGCGGAGGAGCTTCGGGGTGCGGAAGAGCCCCGGGTTGCGGAGGAGCTCCGGGGCGTGGACGTGGTCGGTTGCCGGCCCGCGGACGTGGCCGCGTCCGGTCTCGTGCGCTGTGTCATGTACCCACCCCTTGTGCCGCCCCTTGTGCAGGCCCTTCGCCCACGCCCTGCTTGCGCAGTTCGCCCGCCAGGTCGTAGAGACCGGCCGGGTCGATGCCCTCGCCGATCAACGGGAGTTCGTACCCCGGCAGTTCCAGGCCCGCGAGCACCGCGCGCTGATCGCGCTCCAGCTCGACCCGCTGGGCGTGCTCGGCGGCCTGCTCGACCAGGGGGCGCACCAGCGCCGCGGAGCCCGTCACCCCGGCCCGGGTCAGGGCCTTGGCGATCTCCTTGCGGCGGCTGCCCGAGGCGGTGCGCAGGGCGTCCTCGTCCAGCAGGTGCGGCCGCACCATGTTCACGATGACCCGGCCCACCCCGAGCCCGGCGGCCCGCAGCTCCGCGATGCCGTCCGCGGTCTCCTGCACCGGCATCTCCTCCAGGAGCGTCACCAGATGGACCGCGGTCTCGGGCGACTTGAGCACCCGCATCACGGCCTGGGCCTGATTGTGTATCGGGCCGATCCGGGCCAGCCCGGCCACCTCGTCGTTCACGTTGAGGAAGCGGGTGATGCGGCCGGTGGGCGGGGCGTCCATGATCACGTGGTCGTAGACGTACCGGTTCTGCTTGTCCTTGCGGCGGACGGCCTCGCAGGCCTTGCCGGTCAGCAGCACGTCCCGCACGCCGGGCGCGATCGTGGTGGCGAAGTCGATGGCGCCGAGCTTCTTGAGCGCCCGGCCCGCGCTGCCGAGCTTGTAGAACATCTGGAGGTAGTCGAGGAGCGCGCGCTCGGCGTCGATCGCGAGGGCGTACACCTCGCCGCCGCCCGGCGCGACGGCGATCTTGCGCTCCTCGTACGGGAGGGACTCCGTCTCGAAGAGCTGGGCGATGCCCTGCCTGCCCTCGACCTCCACGAGGAGGGTGCGCCTGCCCTCGGCCGCGAGGGCGAGCGCGAGGGCGGCGGCGACCGTGGTCTTACCGGTACCGCCCTTGCCGCTGACGACCTGGAACCTGCTCACGTATTCGAGCCTAACCAGTCGCACCGCGGGCTACGCACGAGGCTGCGCGTGCCGGGGATCACGCAGGCACTACAGTCGGGCCATGACCAAGTGGGAATACGCGACCGTGCCCCTTCTCGTGCACGCGACCAAGCAGATTCTGGACACCTGGGGCGAGGACGGCTGGGAGCTGGTCCAGGTCGTTCCCGGCCCGAACAACCCCGAGCAGCTCGTGGCCTACCTGAAGCGGGAGAAGGCGTAGTGGCGGGCGCAGTCGAGGCGAAGCTCGCCGAGCTCGGGCTGACGCTGCCGGCCGTCGTCCCGCCGCTGGCCTCGTACCAGCCGGCCGTGCAGTCGGGGGTGTACGTGTACACGTCCGGCCAGCTGCCGATGGTGGACGGCAAGCTTCCGGTCACCGGCAAGGTCGGGGCGGAGGTCACGCCCGAGGAGGCCAAGGAGCTGGCGCGGACCTGCGCCCTCAACGCGCTGGCCGCGGTGAAGTCCGTCGCGGGCGACCTGGACCGGATCGCCCGGGTCGTGAAGGTCGTGGGCTTCGTGGCGTCGGCGTCCGACTTCACCGGGCAGCCCGCCGTGATCAACGGCGCCAGCGAGCTGCTGGGCGAGGTGCTGGGCGACAAGGGCGTGCACGCGCGCAGCGCGGTGGGCGTCGCGGTGCTGCCGCTGGACGCGCCGGTGGAGGTCGAGGTCCAGGTCGAGCTGGCCGAGGCCTGAGCCGTACGTTCCGGCCGGGGCCCGAGCTGTACGGGACTGGGGTCCGAGCCGTACGTCGGCCGGGGCCTGAGCAGTACGTTCCGGTCGGGGTCCGAGCCGTACGTCGGCTGGCTACCCGACTTCCGGACCTGTTGATTCCGTTGATCCCGTCCGGTCATGGCGACCGGGCGGGATCAGCCGTGTACAGGGGCGGGCGCCTCCGGGGAGTGGATCAGTGCACCTCTCGAACATCGGCGCGGTTCCGGATAGCCTCCGGCCATGTCCAATGGTCAGTGGTACCCACCGGAATGGCCCGACCGGATCAGGGCACTCGCCGCGGGCGAGCTGAGCGCCGCGACCCCGAAGCGGGCCGCCACCGTGATGCTGCTCCGGAATCCCGTCGCCGACACCGGGGGCGGTCCCGCCGTCCACATGCTGCGCCGCCGCGCCTCCATGGCTTTTGCCGGCGGGGCGTACGCCTATCCGGGTGGCGGGGTGGACCCGCGCGACGACGACCGGCTCGTCGCCTGGGCCGGGCCCGCGCTGGACACCTGGGCCGACCGGCTCGGCGTCGGTACGCCGGCCGAGGCCCAGGCCATCGTCTGCGCGGCGGTGCGCGAGACGTACGAGGAGGCGGGCGTCCTGCTCGCGGGGCCGAGCGCGGACACGGTGGTCGGCGACATCACCGGCGCGGACTGGGAGGCCGACCGGCAGGCGCTGGTGGCCCGGGAGATCTCCTTCGCCGAGTTCCTGGACCGGCGCGGCCTGGTGCTGCGTTCCGACCTGCTGGGCGCCTGGGCGCGCTGGATCACCCCCGAGTTCGAGCCCCGCCGCTACGACACCTGGTTCTTCGTCGCCGCACTCCCCGAGGGCCAGCGCACCCGCAACGCCTCCACGGAGGCCGATCGCACGGTGTGGATCGCTCCCGGCGAGGCGGCCGACGGGTACGACCGGGGCGAGCTGCTGATGATGCCGCCGACCGTGTCGACGCTGCGGACGCTGAGGCCGTACGGGACGGTCGCGGAGGTCCTGAAGGCGGCGGATTCCCAGGACCTCACCCCCATACTCGCACAGGCGAGGCTGGAGGGTGACGAATTGGTGCTGAGCTGGCCGGGGCACGACGAGTTCACCAAGCACATCCCGGGCAGGGCGGACGGCAGCGACGCCGGTGCGGGGGTCGGTTCCGCTTCTGGCGCGGGCGGCGAGGCCGGCGCGGGGGGTGGGGCCATATGAGCGATGCGGCAGCGCTGCCCGGACAGCCGCGCGGTGCGGTCCTGTCCGGCCCCGCCACCACCCGGACCGTCAACGTCCTCGCCCCCAACGCCTCGCCGATGACGCTGGACGGCACCAACACCTGGATCGTCGCCGAACCCGACTCCGATCTCGCGGTCGTCATCGACCCGGGCCCGCTGGACGACGCGCACCTGCGGGCCGTCATGGAGACCGCCGAGCGGGCGGGCCGCCGGATCGCGCTCACCCTCCTCACCCACGGCCACCCCGACCACGCGGAGGGCGCGGCGCGCTTCGCCGAACTGACCCGGACGAAGGTGCGCGCCCTGGACCCGGCGCTGCGCCTCGGCGACGAGGGGCTCACCGCGGGCGACGTGGTCACCACCGGAGGGCTGGAGCTGCGGGTCGTGCCGACCCCGGGACACACCGCGGACTCGCTCTCCTTCCACCTGCCGGCCGACCGGGCCGTGCTGACGGGCGACACGATCCTCGGCCGGGGCACCACGGTCGTCGCGCATCCGGACGGGCGGCTCGGCGACTACCTGGACTCGCTGCGGCGGCTGCGCTCGCTGACCGTCGACGACGGCGTGCACACGGTGCTGCCGGGCCACGGGCCGGTGCTGGACGACGCACAGGGCGCGGTCGAGTTCTACCTCGCGCACCGGGCGCACCGGCTGGCCCAGGTGGAGACGGCGGTCGAGGCCGGACACCGTACGGCGTCGCAGGTGGTGGCGCACGTGTACGCGGACGTGGACCGGTCCCTGTGGCCCGCCGCGGAGCTCTCGGTGCGGGCCCAGCTGGAGTACCTGGGCGAGCACGGCCTGACAGAGACCGCGTGAGGCGTGAGGCCCCGCCGGGCGGCGGGGCCAGGCCCGGTCCGGGCCGACGCGGGCCGGACCGGGACCGCGCTCGGCGGGACCGGGCGGAAGGGCCGGGGGGAAGGGCCGGGGGGAAAGACCCCTCAGCCGGACCGGTCGGAAGGATCAGGCAGCGGGGCCCGTCAGCGGGACCGCTTCGCCAGGCGCTCCACGTCCAGCAGGATCACGGCGCGCGCCTCCAGGCGCAGCCAGCCGCGTCCGGCGAAGTCGGCGAGGGCCTTGTTGACCGTCTCGCGGGAGGCGCCGACCAGCTGGGCCAGCTCTTCCTGGGTCAGGTCGTGGACGACGTGGATGCCTTCCTCCGACTGGACGCCGAAGCGGCGCGACAGGTCGAGGAGGGCGCGGGCGACACGGCCCGGAACGTCCGAGAAGACCAGGTCGGACATCTGGTCGTTGGTCTTGCGCAGGCGACGGGCGATGGCGCGCAGCAGGGCCGCGGCCACCTCGGGGCGGGCGTTCAGCCAGGGCTGGAGGTCGCCGTGTCCGAGGCCGAGGAGCTTGACCTCGGTCAGCGCGGTCGCGGTGGCGGTGCGGGGGCCCGGGTCGAAGAGGGACAGCTCGCCGATCAGCTCGCCGGGGCCGAGGACCGCCAGCATGTTCTCGCGCCCGTCGGGGGAGGTGCGGTGGAGCTTCACCTTGCCCTCGGTGACCACGTAGAGGCGGTCGCCCGGGTCGCCCTCGTGGAAGAGCGCGTCGCCGCGTGCGAGGGTCACCTCACTCATCGAGGCGCGGAGCTCCGCGGCCTGCTCGTCATCGAGCGCCGCGAAAAGCGGGGCGCGCCGCAGAACGTCGTCCACGAGTTCTCTCCTTGTCGGCCTGTTCCGGGAACCGTGGTCCCCATCATGCCGGACGGTAAAACAGTGCGATCAATCACAAACCAGTTTGACGCACGGACGTGCCGAATCGTGCGGCAGGGGGCCGATCGGGGGCGGATGCACGGTGACCGGGGCGGATGTCGGTGCGTGGCTCTAGGCTGGTCGGGTGTCCAAGTCGCCGGTGAGAGCGCAGGCCGAGGGGGCTGATGGGGTGTCGGAAGGCCGTGATTCCGCTGTGGGCGAACAGGGCGTGAATCGTCCGGAACGGGGCGTGATCCGCCCGGGAAAAGCGACAAAAGACCCAGGGGGCGAGTCGATGGGCCTCACGGAGGAGTCGACGCCGAAGCCGAAGCCCGCCGTCGGGCGGGCCGGCCGGAAGCCGGAATCGCGTCTGGCGATGGTCCGCCGTGCCCGCAGGATCAACCGTGAGCTCGCCGAGCTCTACCCGTACGCCCATCCCGAGCTGGACTTCAGGAATCCCTTCGAGCTCCTCGTCGCCACGGTGCTGTCCGCCCAGACCACCGATCTGAGGGTCAACCAGACCACTCCCGCGCTCTTCGCCGCCTACCCCACCCCCGAGGACATGGCCGCGGCCGTCCCGGAGGAGCTGGAGGAGATCATCCGGCCGACCGGTTTCTTCCGGGCCAAGGCCAAGTCGCTGATAGGGCTCTCCGCGGCGCTCCGGGACGACTTCGGCGGCGAGGTGCCGGGCAGGCTCGCCGACCTCGTCACGCTTCCGGGTGTGGGCCGCAAGACCGCCAACGTTGTTCTGGGCAATGCTTTCGGTGTTCCGGGAATCACTGTGGACACCCATTTCGGACGTCTCGTACGCCGTTGGAAGTGGACGGAGCAGGAGGACCCGGAGAAGGTCGAGGCGGAGATCTGCGCGATCTTCCCCAAGAGCGAGTGGACGTTGCTCTCGCACCGCGTCATCTTCCACGGCCGTCGCATCTGCCACGCCCGCAAGCCCGCCTGCGGTGCCTGTCCGATCGCCCCGCTCTGTCCCGCGTACGGGGAGGGCGAGACCGATCCGGAGAAGGCCAGGAAGCTGCTGAAGTACGAGATGGGCGGTCGGCCGGGCCAGCGACTGAGCCCACCGGCGGACTACCCGGGCAGGCCCGCGCCGGCTCCGGGGGCCGACTGACACGCGGCGCCCGCCACGGCGCCGCCGGGGAACGAAACGCGTGACCACAGGCGTTGTGAGACGAGGGGTGCCCATGAGGACGCACGAACAGAGCAAGGAAGCGACAACCGAACCCGCCGTATCCGCAGTATCCGCCGCGGGAAACCGTTCCCCGAACGGTCCCGCGGCCGCCGCGAGGACCGGCACCATGGCCGCCACGACGACCGGCACCGGGGCCACTGCGGCCGGGGCCGGCCACGGCATCGGGCGCGACGCCGGGGTCACCGTCACGGCCGATGGCCTGCCCGCCTGGCTCGACCCCGTGGCCGAGGCCGCACGGACCGTCGCGCCCGATCAGCTCAGCCGCTTCCTGCCGCCCGAGAGCGGGGCCGGCCGGCAGTCCGCCGTGCTCGTGCTCTTCGGCGAGGGTGGGCAGGGCCCCGAGCTGCTCCTCATGGAGCGGGCCGGAAGCCTGCGCTCCCATGCGGGGCAGCCGTCCTTCCCGGGCGGCTCCCTGGACCCGGAGGACGGCGACCCGGCGACGACGGGGCCGCTCAGAGCCGCGTTGCGGGAGGCCCAGGAGGAGACCGGTCTCGATCCGCGCGGGGTGCAGCTCTTCGGAGTGCTGCCCCGGCTCTACATCCCGGTGAGCAGCTTCGTCGTGACGCCGGTCCTCGGCTGGTGGCACTCGCCGAGCCCGGTCGGTGTCGTCGATCCGGGTGAGACGGCCCGCGTCTTCACCGTTCCCGTGGCGGATCTCACGGATCCGGAAAATCGCGCGACCGCCGTCCATCCGAGCGGTCACCAGGGCCCGGCATTTCTGGTCGAATCTGCCTTGGTCTGGGGTTTCACCGCCGGAGTGATCGACCGGATTCTGCACTTCGCGGGCTGGGAGCGCCCCTGGGACACCACCAGGCAGGTGCCGCTCGACTGGCGCGCATGACAGGCTGGCTCCCGTGCTGACCCGTCCGGCCCCGTCCGGACCCAGCCGAAGGAAATGGGCCCGGTGACGAATCTGCGAGGCTATAGACGGTGAACGTGCTGGACATCCTGCTGCTGGCCGCCGCCGTGTGGTTCGCGGTCATCGGCTACAGACAGGGGTTCGTCGTCGGCATCCTGTCGGTGATCGGGTTCCTGGGCGGCGGTCTCGTCGCCGTCTACCTGCTGCCGGTCCTGTGGGACCAGCTGACGAACGGCTCCGAGGTCTCGTCCTCGGCGGCCGTCGTGGCCGTCGTCATCGTGATCGTCTGCGCCTCGGTGGGGCAGGCGTTCACCACCCACCTCGGCAACAAACTCCGCCGGTACATCACGTGGTCGCCCGCGCGCGCCCTCGACGCGACCGGCGGCGCCCTGGTCAACGTCGTCGCGATGCTGCTGGTCGCCTGGCTGATCGGCTCCGCGCTGGCCGGCACCTCGCTGCCGACCCTGGGCAAGGAGGTCCGCAACTCCTCGGTCCTGCTCGGGGTCTCCCGGGTGATGCCCGCGCAGGCGTCCACCTGGTTCACGGACTTCTCCTCCGTCCTCGCGCAGAACGGCTTCCCGCAGGTCTTCAGCCCGTTCGCCAACGAGCCGATCACCGAGGTCCGGCCCCCGGACCCGGCGCTGGTGGGCAGCCCCGTCGCGGCCCGCGCCAAGAAGTCCATCGTCAAGGTCGTCGGCACGGCGCCGAGCTGCGGCAAGGTCCTCGAAGGCACCGGCTTCGTCTTCTCCGACCGCCGGGTGATGACCAACGCGCACGTCGTCGGCGGGGTCGACGAGCCGACCGTCCAGATCGGCGGCCAGGGACGGCTGTACGACGCGAAGGTCGTCCTGTACGACTGGCGGCGGGACATCGCCGTGCTCGACGTGCCGGACCTCGACGCGAAGCCGCTGAAGTTCACCGGCGGTGACGACGACGCCCGCACGGGGAACGACGCCATCGTCGCGGGCTTCCCGGAGAACGGCTCGTACGACGTCCGGTCCGCGCGCGTCCGGGGCCGCATAGACGCCGACGGGCCGGACATCTACCACCGGGGCACCGTCCGCCGCGACGTGTACTCGCTCTACGCGACCGTCCGTCAGGGCAACTCCGGCGGACCGCTGCTGACCCCCGACGGCAAGGTGTACGGAGTCGTCTTCGCGAAGTCGCTCGACGACCCGGACACCGGTTACGCCCTGACGGCCGACGAGATCCGCCAGGACATCGAGCGCGGCCGTTCCGCCAACCAGCAGGTCGACAGCCAGGGGTGTGCCCTGTAGCCGTCCGCCACGGCGCAGCCCAGCGACAGCAGCCTCGCGACCGAAGCCCCGCAACCTCAGCCCTGCGGTGAAGTGGCCGAGCGGCGAAACGGTCGAGCGGTGAAGTGGCCGCGATGAAGTTTCGCGGTGAGGCCCCGCCCGTCCGGTCACCGTTCACCGGGCGGGCGGGGCGGGAGTCATCCGCGTGGATGGCGCAACCGCGCCGAGACCCAACGGGCCCTGCGGCGCAGAATGCGCGGGATTCCGAGCCGGGGATCATGCAGAACATGCATGTCGTGCACCCGGCCCCGGGGACCGTCCCCCTCATGAGTGCTCGGACCAGCCATGGCGGTCGAGCGGCGGTTGCGTGCTGCGTCACCGAAGTCGTGCGTCCAGCCCATACCCGGACGTCTGCCCGGGCCTCATGGTCGGTAACCGCCCATCCGTCAGCCAATTGGCCTATGCGCCGGGCAAGTGGCTGTCCGCCGGACATGTGTGCGCACAAGGCTACCGATCGGGCTCGGGATCCTTGAGCCAGTCGATGAGTTCGGTCGAGAAACCGACCGGGTCCTCCTCGTGGGGGAAGTGCCCCAGACCGTCGAAAAGTCGCCAACGGTACGGCGCTTCGACGTACTCGCCGGACCCCGCCGCACTGCGCGTCCGGATCGCCGGATCGAGTGAACCGTGCAGGTGCAGCGTGGGCACCCGTACTGGTCGCTTCATCCGGCGGTTGAACTGGATCCCGTCCGGACGGGCCAGGGAACGCACCATCCAGCGGTAGGGCTCTATCGAGCAGTGCGCCGTCGACGGGATGCACATCGCGTGCCGGTAGACGTCCACCGTCGCGTCGTCGGGGAACTCCGGGGTGCGGGGGCCCGCCCAGTCGTGGATCAGCCGGCCGACCAACGCCGCGTCGTCCGCCATGAGCTGACGCTCCGGCACCCAGGGACGCTGGAAGCCCCAGATGTGCGAACCCGCCCGGGTCTGGGCGAAGTCGGAGAGCATCGAGGAGCGCCAGCGGCGCGGATGCGGCATCGAGGAGACCACGAGGCGGCGCACCAGCTTCGGCCGCATCACCGCAGCCGTCCAGGCGAGGTAGCCGCCCATGTCGTGGCCGACCAGCGCCGCGTCCGGTTCGCCGAGCGAGCGGATCACGCCGGTGACGTCGAGCGCCAGGTTGGCGGGGTCGTACCCGCGCGGCGTGCGGTCGCTGCCGCCGACGCCGCGCAGGTCCATCGCGACGGCACGGAAACCGGCGTCGGCGAGTGCGGTGAGCTGGTGGCGCCAGGTCCACCAGAACTGCGGGAAGCCGTGCAGCAGCAGCACCAGCGGTCCCTCGCCGAGCTCGGCGATGTGGAAGCGGGCGCCGTTGGCGGCCACGTCCCGGTGGGTCCACGGCCCGTCGATCCGCACGGGGCCCCCGGGCAGGACCGGGCCGGGAGCGGTGGGCGGGGCATCTGCGCCGGACGAGGAGAGGGAGATCGGCCGCCGGGACGATCCGGACGAGCCCGGTCCATCCGCAGCCGCCGAACCGTCGCCGACGCCGGGACTCGAACCGCTGCCCGCGGGCCTCGAACCGCCCTCCGGGTCGGGCTCCGGAGCAGGAACGCCGTCCGGGGCCGAAGAGCCGTCCGTACCCGAGCCCAGGTCCGCACTCGTGCTCGTGTCCGAGCCCAGGCCCGTACCCGCACCCGTGCTCGTGCCCAGGCCCTCCGTACCCGTACCCGTGCCCGAGCCCGAGTCCGAGGAGCCGTCCGGGCTGGAAGAACCGTGCGGGCCGGGACGGCCGACCGGACTCGCCGGGCCGGCTGAATCTTCCGGACTTACTGGACCCACGGGGCTCAGTGGGCTCAGTGGGCCGAATGCGCTGGAATCGGGGACCGTCATGTGGACGAGCGTGCCACAGCGGACGCCTTGTCCTGGACCGGCGCCCTCTCCACGGCCCGGTCGGCCGACGTGCTGCCGACGGCGGCCGGGCGGCTCGCCCCCGCCGCGACCTCCGGACGCGGATGCGGCTTGACGCCCTGCAGCACGGCCGCAGTCTGCTTCGCCGAGGCGATGGACTTCTGCGGCGGCTTCACCTTCTTGAACTTGGCGACGGCGAACAGCGCGAGCAGCCCGCCCAGGATGACGAAGGCGCTGCCCACGATCAGGAACGACCAGGCCAGCCCGAGCCCCAGGTTGTGGATGCCGTACGCCGCCGCAAAACTCAGCACCGGGATCGCGAACAGGACCAGCACGCCCGCGATGATGAGCACAATGCTGCCGACGACGCCGCGCTTGACGTCCTGTCGTACTTCCGCCTTGGCCAGGGCGATCTCGTCGTGCACCAGTGCGGACATCTCGGCCGTCGCTGCGGCGACCAGTTGTCCGAGACTGCGCTCGGCACCGCCCGCGTTGTTGCCGGGGTCGCTCATCCCTGACTCCCTCTCCAGTCCTGCTGCTCAACACATCTGGTGTCAGATCATGCCGGACTGTCCGGCTCGTTGCGCGTTGCCCCCGCCAGTTCGGCAAGGCGGCGGTGTTCGGCCGCCTTCCTCTCGTGTATCGCGGCCATCCGCAGGTGGTACTCCGGGTCACCCTGCTCGTAGATGTCGGGCACCCCGTCCTCGTCCTCGTCGCGCTCCTCCGCCTCGTGCAGTGCCCGGTACCTGCGGACCCGGAGCCTGAGCAGTACGGCGGAGAACAACGCGGCCGTCAGCGAACCGATCAGCACCGCGGCCTTGATCTCGTTGATCGTCTCCTCGTCACCGGCGAAGGCCAGCTCGCCGATGAGCAGCGAGACGGTGAAGCCGATTCCGGCGAGCGAGGAGACCGCGAAGACATCCGCCCAGGCCAGCTCCTTGTTCAATTCCGCCTTGGTGAAACGGGTGGCCAGCCACGTACCGCCGAAGATGCCCAGCGCCTTGCCGACGACGAGGCCCAGGACGACGCCGAGCGTCTCGGGCCGGGCGAAGACGTTCGCCAGCGCGCTGCCGGAGAGGGAGACCCCGGCCGAGAAGAGCGCGAACACCGGAACGGCGAAACCGGCCGACAACGGGCGGACGAGGTGCTCGATGTGCTCGCCGGGGGACTGGCTCTCGTCCTCCCGCCGGGTGCAGCGGAGCATCAGGCCCATGGCCACACCGGCGATCGTGGCGTGGATGCCGCTGTTGTACATCAGGCCCCAGATGACCAGGGCGAGCGGTACGTAGATGTACCAGCCGCGCACGTTCTTGCGCAGCAGCAGGTAGAAGACGGCGAGACCGACGAAGGCACCGCCGAGGGCCAGGAAGTCGATCTGCTCGGTGAAGAAGACCGCGATGATCAGGATCGCGAAGAGGTCGTCGACGACGGCGAGGGTCAGCAGGAAGGCGCGCAGCGCGTTCGGCAGCGAGGCGCCGATGACGGCGAGCACGGCGAGCGCGAAGGCGATGTCGGTGGCGGTGGGTACGGCCCAGCCGTCCATCGAGCCTCCGCCGATCACGTTCACCAGCGTGTAGACGAGGGCCGGAGCCGCCATTCCGCACAGCGCGGCGACGACCGGGAGGGCGGCAGCCTTGGGGTCGCGCAGTTCGCCCGCGACCAGTTCCCGCTTGAGCTCGACACCCGCGACGAAGAAGAAGATCGCGAGCAGTCCGTCCGCCGCCCAGTGCTCCACGGAGAGGTTGAGGCCCAGTGACGCCGGTCCGAAGTGGAAATCGCTGACGGCCTCGTAACCGGAACCGAAGATGTTCGCCCACAGCAGGGCGGCTATCGCGGCGACGAGCAGGATGACGCCGCCGACGGTCTCGGTGCGCAGGGCCTCCGTGAGGTAGTTCCGCTCGGGCAGGGACAGACGGCCGAGCAAGGTGCGGCGGGGCGGGGGGGGCGCGGGGGCGGGCGCGGGCACGAGTGAAGACCTCCGGGTCGGTACGGCAGCGATGACATGGCTGATGCACTTGCCGACCAGACTTCCCGGCACACCCTGGGGTTTTTCTATGCGTCCTGTTCTGCTTTTTCTGCTCGCTCTGCTCTGTTTATGTAACAACCACCTTACCCGGGGTGCGCGCGGGACTCTATGCGGTGATCTTCACCCCGGACGCCCGAGGGGCGCCCGGCGCGTTGCCGGACGCCCCTCGGGGACGCACAAAATCGCAGGTGAAGGCGCGTGGTGCGTGCGTACGCGGCGTACGCGCGTGCGGACGCCCGACGCCGTCGGTCCTTCGACGCCGTCAGTCCTCGGAGGAGGTGGACGGCAGCTGGTTCTGGATGAGGTCCATCACCGAGGAGTCGGTGAGCGTCGTCACGTCGCCCAGCTCGCGGTTCTCGGCGACGTCGCGCAGCAGACGCCGCATGATCTTGCCGGAGCGGGTCTTCGGCAGCTCGGCGACGGGCAGGATCCGCTTCGGCTTGGCGATCGGGCCGAGCGTGGCCCCGACGTGGTTGCGCAGCTCGGCGACGAGCTCGTCGGAGGCGTCGGCCGTACCGCGCAGTATCACGAAGGCGACGATGGCCTGGCCGGTCGTCTCGTCGGCGGCACCGACCACGGCGGCCTCGGCGACCGACGGGTGCGACACGAGCGCCGACTCGACCTCGGTGGTCGAGATGTTGTGCCCGGAGACGAGCATCACGTCGTCGACCCGGCCGAGCAGCCAGATGTCGCCGTCCTCGTCCTTCTTGGCGCCGTCGCCCGCGAAGTACTTGCCCTCGAAACGCGACCAGTAGGTGTCGATGAAGCGCTGGTCGTCGCCCCAGATGGTGCGGAGCATCGACGGCCACGGCTCGGTGAGGACGAGGTAGCCGCCCCCGCCGTTCGGAACCTCGTTGGCCTCGTCGTCGACGACGGTGGCCGAGATCCCGGGCAGGGCGCGCTGGGCGCTGCCCGGCTTGGTGGCCGTCACGCCCGGCAGCGGGGCGATCATCATGGCCCCGGTCTCGGTCTGCCACCAGGTGTCCACGATCGGGCACTTGTCGGCGCCGATGTGCTTGCGATACCACATCCACGCCTCGGGGTTGATCGGCTCACCGACCGAACCGAGGACCCGGAGGCTACTCAGGTCGAACTTGGCGGGGATGTCGTCACCCCACTTCATGAACGTCCGGATCGCGGTCGGCGCGGTGTAGAGGATCGTGACGGCGTACTTCTGCACGATCTCCCAGAACCGCCCCTGGTGCGGGGTGTCGGGCGTGCCCTCGTACATGACCTGGGTCGCGCCGTTGGCCAGCGGGCCGTAGACGATGTACGAGTGGCCGGTCACCCAGCCGATGTCGGCGGTGCACCAGAAGACGTCGGACTCCGGCTTGAGGTCGAAGACCGCGCTGTGGGTGTAGGCCGCCTGCGTGAGGTAGCCGCCGGAGGTGTGCAGGATGCCCTTCGGCTTACCCGTGGTGCCGGAGGTGTAGAGGATGAAGAGCGGCTGCTCCGCCTCGAAGGCCTCGGGGGTGTGCTCGGCGGACTGCCGGGCGGTGATCTCGTGCCACCAGACGTCGCGGCCCTCGGTCCACGCGGTGTCCTGGCCGGTGCGCCGCACCACGAGGACGTGCTCGACACCGTCGATGCGGGAGACCGCGTCGTCCACGGCGGGCTTGAGCGCGGACGGCTTGCCGCGACGGTAGCCGCCGTCGGCGGTGATGACGACCTTGGCGTCCGCGTCCTGGATGCGGGCGGCGATGGCGTCGGCGGAGAAACCGCCGAAGACCACCGAGTGGGCGGCGCCGATGCGGGCGCAGGCCAGCATCGCGATGGCCGCCTCGGGGATCATCGGCAGGTAGACCGCGACCCGGTCGCCCTTGCCGACGCCGAGCTCGGTGAGCGCGTTGGCCGCGCGGGAGACCTCGTCCTTGAGCTGGGCGTAGGTGATGGTGCGGCCGTCGCCGGGCTCGCCCTCGAAGTGGATGGCGACCCGGTCGCCGTTGCCGGCCTCGACGTGCCGGTCCACGCAGTTGTACGCGACGTTGAGCTTGCCGTCCGCGAACCACTTCGCGAAGGGCGGGTTGCTCCAGTCGAGCGTCTCGGTCGGCTCCGTGGCCCAGGTCAGGCGCCGGGCCTGCTCGGCCCAGAAGCCCAGCCGGTCCGCTTCGGCCTGCTCGTACGCCTCCGCTTTGACGTTGGCATTGGCGGCCAGATCGGCAGGCGGTGCGAACCGCCGCTCCTCCTTGAGCAGGTTGGAGAGGGAAGGACTTTCGTTGCTGGCCATGCTGGGCACCGTCCCGAGTGGTGTAGACCAATAGCTAGTGGGCAATTCTCTGGCGGCCAAGGGGGCGGGTCAAGCCCCCCTTCGGGCCGATCCTCGCACTGCTCGCCGCCCTCCAGGAAGCACGACAGCCCCTGAACGAAAGTTCAGGGGCTGTTGCCTGGCGCTCACGGCTCGCGACCACGGCGTCAGATTTGCAGTGAATCATGCTGGCCAAGATCGATCAATATACGGTTCCCTGTAACGACAAATGATCATGGTCCGCAGACCATCAGACTGTGCGCCCCCATCCGCCCTCCGACCGCGCGGCCTACCGGCGCCACGTCGGCGAGCAGATCCGTGCCCACCGGCTCGCCGCGAACCTCACGCAACAGGCCCTGGCCGAGTCGGCCGGCCTCGAAAAACAGACGGTCTCCCTCATCGAGAACGGCCACCAGTCGCCGAGGATCGATACCGTGTGGCGTATCGCGCGGGCGCTCGGTGTCAGCGTGGCCGACCTCGTGCGCGAGTAGGGCCCCGCAGGTGCGTCCTGCGAGGCCCCGGCTGGTACTACTCGACGTTCCCGCAACCCCCGCACACGAACTGTGTCTCGCTCGTCGGGACGCCGTTGTCGTCGGTCTCGACCGTCTTGTACATCGTGCCGCCGCACCTGGAACAGCCGCGCGTCTGGATCATCTGGCCCATTCTGGCCTCCATCTCGTCGGTGATCGTCCGGTCGTGCTTCCGCTGCTCGTCCGTGTGGGCGAGAGCGGCGTCCAGGAGCGACAGGGCGGCCCGTCGCTCGGCTTCGCGCTGCTCAATCACATCAGGGGGGTCGCCGGCCCTGGCAACGCACGAACAGGTCGCGCACTGCCAGTAATCGCCGCCCCCGCCGGGGTGCATGCCGGTGTGGCAGTGGGGACACATCACAGCCTGTTCCTACCTGTTCTCCGTGTCTCGCATGCCTCAAGGGCGGCTGCCATTGCCATGCTGGTGCTCCCCGAGAGCTGAGCTGGGTATATCAGCCCAGCTCCCGGGGAGCGTCCGCGCGGCCCGGCCCGCCGGGAGTTGAAGCAGCGGGGCGGGCGCGCGGAGTCTCAGAGGGTGAGCGCGAGAGCGACCACGAGAACACAGGCCGCGGTCATGGTGGCGGCGAAAAGGGGGCCGGCATACCGGCCGACGGCCTTCACCTTGTACCCCGGGTGCAGCGCATGTTGCTCAAGGCGGCACACAGGTCGTTGTGCAGCTCTTCAGCCTCAAGGCGGCTCATCCATAGGCCGCTGTCGGGGGCCCGCAGGTGCCCGTTGTAGAACACCATGAGCGGGAGCCGTAGCCTCTCAAGAGCATCAAGCCCAGCCACGCCGGAGTACAGCTCGAAAGTAGTGGAGGGGATGCGGTCGACCCGCCATCCATTCGCGGGGTCAAACGC
Organism: Streptomyces sp. ML-6; assembly: GCF_030116705.1. Taxonomy (NCBI): domain Bacteria; kingdom Bacillati; phylum Actinomycetota; class Actinomycetes; order Kitasatosporales; family Streptomycetaceae; genus Streptomyces; species Streptomyces sp. ML-6. The sequence continues at coordinate 3,482,638 of NZ_JAOTIK010000001.1, read as the reverse complement.
AGTGGTGCGGGGGATCATCACTGGCCTCTCTTTGTCCCGGGGGAGCGGACAAGTCGGGGAGGGGCAGTTGCACGGCCCGAGGTCGGACCGGCCAGGTACCCAATCCCCTTCGGGAGAGCCGCGTAGCAGGCCGCGGCCGGGAGGCGCAACAGTGGCATATCGAGCCAGCTGAGCGCGGGCGGTAGACCGGGCCATGTCTCCTGCTCCTTCTACCCGAGGGGGGATGCCCCGGTAGGCGGACGGGGGCGTCCATGCGTACTGCGCCTACCGGGGCGGGGTGTGCCCGGCTCCGGGTGGGATTGCTGCCGGGCACATCACAAGAGTGGCCCCCGCTGGGTACGCTCGGAAGCCGGTGCGTGTTTACAGTCGCTGGTAAACGGGAGATCACGTGGTGTTTGCTTCGAAAGAACTGGACCCGACCGAGAGCCCGTTCAAGTTCCTGGGGAGCGAGATTCGCCGCGTGCGCGGCGACCGAGGCCTGACAGTCGAGCAGTTAGCGGACCTGGTGTTCGTATCGAAGGGCTACATCAGTCAGTTCGAAACCGCGGCCCGTACGCCAGACCAGCCCATGATCCAGCGAATCGACGCCGCGCTACAGGCAGAAGGCCATCTGCTGGTCGTCTACCGGATGGCGACGCGGGCGGGCGCCGCGACCGGCATGGCCGACTACTTCGCGGCCGTCGGCGAGTTGGAGCCGACAGCCAAACGCATCGACTGGTACGGCGGGTCGCTGTTCCCTGGCCTGCTCCAAACACCGGAGTACGCCACGGCGATCACGCGGGCGGCCGGTCCGTTCCGAACGCCCGAGGAGGTTCAGGATCTGGTCGACGCCCGACTGAAGCGGGCGCAGATACTCGACCGCGCGGGGGGCCCGCAACTCCTCACGATCCTCGACGAGTCCGTTCTGAAACGGCGCATCGGCACCCCGGCCGTGATGCGCGGCCAGCTGCTGCACGTCGCCTCGCTCATCAGGGCTTCCAAAGTGGTGCTACAGGTACTTCCGTTCGCTGCTGGGGCACATCCGTTGCTGAGTGGCCAGCTCATCATCATGCGGTTCCGGGATGCCCCGCCGATCGCTTACGTGGAGGCCCCCCACACTGGGACGATGATGGAGAAGGAGGAGACGGTAGACGCCTGTCTCCTGTCATACGATCTCGCGAGGGCCGCCGCTCTGTCGCCGGAGGCGTCCCTACAGCTCATCGAGTCGGCGGCGGAGGAGTACAGATCATGATCGAAACCCCCGACCTCACCGCGGCTGCATGGCGGAAGTCGACCTACAGCGACGGCAACGGCGGCGCGTGTGTGGAGGTGGCCGACGGCTTTACCGGCATCATCCCCGTCCGCGACTCGAAGGTGGCCGACGGCCCCGCCGTGATTTTCGGCAACTCGGCCTGGACGGCGTTCGTCGCCACCCTCTGACCGCTGCACGGCGGGCGCCCCTGGAACGCGAGAAACCGCCCCCTCCCGCATGGTGCGGGAGGGGGCGGTGCTGTTTCGCATCCCCGCAGGTGCGGGGTCAACTGCTTCGTGAAACAGAGAAGCAGATCATCCCCGCTCATGCGGGGACAAAGCGCCTGACATGTGCCGCACGTGCACGCGCCGGGCCAACTCCGCTCGCGCGGAGAGACCGCCCCCGCAGGAACGGGGCCGATGGGAAAACCGTACCCCACAGGGGCCTGCGCGCGCAGAACTTCCGGAGAGTCTGCCGCCCTCTGTACCCCACACATGACGAAACCGCCCCCCTCCCGCACGGCGCGGAAGGGGGGCGGTTTCGTCGGGGTCAGGTGTCGGTACCTGCTGCGATCTGCTGTGTCCGGGCGTCGACTCGGTCGACCGCATCCCGCAAGCTGCGGCCGGAATTGGGATGCAGCTCATGCTCGATCCGGTCTAGCCGCTCCATCACCCCCGGACGGGCCGGTACTCCCGGCCGGGATGGCGTCCCCTGCCAGTCGTCGATGAACTCGTCGACCCGCGACACGATGCGCCGGGCACCGCGGGTGATCCGCCACAGCAGGCCGAGCCCGGCCGCAACGGCGGCGGCGGCCACGGACCAGATAACCGCCGCGTCCACAGCCGCGATGCCGGTGGTGCCCTCGCTCACTCGCGGCCCTCCTCTGCGTGCAGGCCGATGCCGAGCAGGTCGAGCCATTGCTCGACGACCGGGAGCGCCATCACGCGGGAGATGCCGGCCGCGATAGCGAGCGCACCCGCGACCCACGGCAGGGACTCGGGCACACCGGTCGCGGCGACGATCGCGGGGAGCGCGGCGGCCAGACCGACAGCGGCCTGAATGGCGGTACGGATGGCGCGCTTGGTGGTCGGGGTCACCGTAGTCACCGCCCCCGCGTGACGGTGCCGAGAGCCCGCTCGATACGGGCGGCGGCAGCTTCGACCCGCACGGCGGCGGCCTCGGCCCGGATGGCGTAGGAGGCCGCGTCACGGAGCACGGACTCGGCCGCCCAGGTGGGGTTGTCCTTTGTGGCGCGTCCTTCCGGCGGGGTCATCCGGTCGGTACGCCACACGGCGTCGTAGATCTGCTCTCGGGTCAGGCCTGCCATGGGGTCCTCTTCCGTGCTCGGCGTGGTGGGGGTGGTGGGGGTGGTGGGGGTGGGCGACCACCCGGCGGGGTGCTTCAGCCGCTCGGCCACGTCGGCGCGCAAATCGGCCATCGAGAACCCGCGGGGGTCGACCTTGTCGCTCGACCACTCCAGGTGGCCGATCACGGACTTCGCCGACCAGCCGTGCGCCCGGCACAACGCGGCCTGCACCCGGACGATCGCCTCGTACTGCGCCTTGGGCCAGGGGTCCTTGCCGTCGCCGAGGTTCTCGCACTCCCAGCCGTAGAACCGGGCGTTGCCGTCGACCCCGTTCGCGTTGCCCTTCGTGGGCGGGGTCGGGCGTGTGCCGTAGGACTCGGCGATGACCTGGTCCAGGACCCGCGGGTCGCCGCCGCCGGCGTGGTTGGCGCGGCCCCAGCCGACCATGTGCACCCGGCCGTCCTTCGCGATCATCCCGTGGCACAGCGGGCCGGGCAGGCCTGAGTAGCCGTCGCGGACCATGGCGACGGTGGACGCGGTGCCCTTGGTGACGGTGTGGTGGACGATGCTGCCGTTGACCGGCCCCCACGCACCCTTCTGGTTGCGGTTGTGGGTGCGCCAGTTGCCGACTTCGACGACGCGTACACCCTCCGCGCGGAGGGCCGCGAGGACAGCGGCTGCGGTGAGGGGGGTGGCCATATGGTCTCCAGACGTGGAAGAGCCCCGGCCGGGCGGCGCGGGGCTGAGGGGTGAGGGGCGGGTCAGACCAGGGCCAGGGCCATGACCGGCACGTCGTGGTCGGTGAGGACTCCGGCGGCGGACTGGTTGAGCGTGGGCGGGGTGGTGGTTTGCCCCGCGAGGTACCAGGCCCTGGCGAACGGGGTGCCCAGGAAGAAGTTCGCGGGCGCCACCGGCGATTCGTTCTGCACGTGGAAGAACGCGTAATCGCTCGTACTGCCGGTGGTGAGTACCCACGTGATCCAGTACCGGCCGGGGGCCAGGGTGACGGTCGACGGCATCGGGATGGCCGTGGCGCCGATGTGGCTGCTGATCATCTGCGGCGGACTGCCCGCCGTCTGCCCGGCCGCGGCGAGCGCCACGGGGGCCGTGGTTGCGGTGACGTTGCTGCCGTCCTCGCGGTAGATGCCGGCCGCGAACCGGGCCGACGGGACGCCGCCGTACCCGCGCGCGAACATCACTACCGAGTTGACGTCGGTCGGTTCGGTGATGTTGATGCCGCACACGTAGAGCCGTTGCAAAGTCAGGTACTTCGTGGTCGGGTTCGCGACGGTGTACGGGTCGCAGGTCCACGCCTGAAACCCGAGGCTCTGCGGGGTCCAGGTGTTCTGTGGGGCGCTGCCCACGGTGACGGTCCGGCCGTCGCTCTGGAGAACGCGGAGCCGTCCGGCCTGCGAGTAGGCGACGACGCCGGAGGCCGGTGTGGTCGTGGGCACGGTGGCGGCGTTCTGCATGCCGAGCACGTACGTGCCGCCGCCGAACGGGGCACTGGTGGGGCCGATGCCGAGGTTGTAGACGGTGTTCGCGGTGGCGTCGCTGTAGATGCTGCCGCTCGGCAGCACCGAGAACCGGGATCCGCCCGACGGCGCCCCGTAGACGGTCAGCGGGGGGTTCGTACCGCCGCCCCGGATGATGGTCCATACCCCGGTCAGGGTGCCCACCGTCGGCCATCCGCCCGTTCCGGCGGGGCCGCGGATGTTTGCCTTCAGCGCCCACGCCGTGCCGTCGTAGGAGAACAGGTCACCAGTGGTCGTGTTCAGGTAGATGTCGCCCGCCACCGGCGTGATCCCGGTGGCGTCCTCGGGCGAGCCCGCACCGAAATGCCAGTGCGCGCCCGGGTCGCCGGGCTCGCCCTTGCCGCCGCTGTGTGCGTACAGCCAGGCGCGGCGTCCGCCCCCGGCATCCGCCCACATTCCGAAAACGTCGTCGGGGCCCTGGAATCCGGGAAGTTGGCCCATGTCGTCGCTGGTGACCGAGGTGACCGGTGTGCCGCCGAGGTCGAGCAGATCGGTGTACTGGGTGCCGTCGACCGGGGCGGTCCAGAATGTGACCGTGGTGTTCGGGGCCACCATCCAGATGCCGTCCGCCGGGGCCACCACGAAATCGGCGACACCTCGGCCGAAGTCGAACCTTGCCACGTCAGCTCACCACCCAACTCACTGTGGAGCCAAGCACGTTCTGACCGGTGCTGACGCCGGGGTGCTGGGACAGCCACACCTGCCCCGGTCGATCGCTGGCCTTCGAGTAGATGGTGACTCTCCCGATCTGTGAGCCGGTGATGTAGACGATCCCGTATTGGTCACGGGTGGGGTGCCGGTACGCGGCCGGCACGAGCATGGGTAGACGGCTCTCTCCGCCGGCCGCCAAGTTGCCGGCCGCCCGAGTGCAGGACCCAAGCCGCATGTGGACGTTGCCGGAGTGGGCTTCGATGACGGCCTGTGTGCCGAGCGTCCACGCGGATAGCGCCGAGTCGACGGTCACCGGGTCGGCCCGGTCGTAGAGGCTGCGCCAGGCCGCCCCGTCCCAGACCCGTACCCGGCCGGTGTCCGTCTCGTAGGCCATCTCGCCCCGGGCCGGGCGGGGGTTGAGGCGGGTCGACAGCGACGGGCGGACCCGGGCCCCGACGTACAGCTCGGCGCGGGACACGGTCACGGTGCCCGCGCCGTTCGCGACAGTGACCGTGGCGAGCGGGATTTCCCACACCCCGGTCGGGCCCGCGCTCTGCGTGGGCGCCGGGGCCGTGGCCCCGGTGCCCTGCTTGACAACGGCGCGTACGGTCCAGTCGGCGCGGTCAAGGCGCAGCACTACCGCGTCTGCCCGCGTCGAGCCGGACGAGTTCGCGGCGATGGTGAGGGTGTCGGCGGTGGTGCCGGACGACCAGGCGTGCCCGCGCAGCGAGGCGTACACCCCGGCCCGGACCGTGACCGTCAGCCCCGTGCCCGCCGTCACCACCGCGGCGTCGGCCGGTGACCCGTACACCCCGTCGCCGGAGAACGCGGCGGCCAGCTGCTCGTACTCGGCGTCGGTCACCGCCCGGGAGTTGTGGGCCGGTGAGGGCCAGGAGTCCTGAGCCATCTGCTACCTCGCTTCGAGCCGCCCGAGGCGGCGGGTCAGGGTGCGCACCAGGCGCACCATCTGGGGGTCGGTCGTGGCAGCCGGGGACCCGATGACGGCAGACACGTACTCACCGGAATCAGGCGTAGCTTGCAGGTGGATGGAGCGCACCACGTCGGTGACCTCCAGACCGTGCGGCAGAGCGACCGTGACCCGGTCGCCGAGGTCGTAGTCGAGCCCGGCCCGCAGATCCTCGGTATCGACGGTGACCGTAGCCAGCTCGACCGTCGGTCCGGACTCCGCCAGCTCCGCGTCTCCGGCTGCGGACAGTTCGCTGTCGGCGTCAGTGTCGGCGCCGCCGTCGAGATACTGCTCGACCCGCCACCAGGCCGCAGCCGATGCGGGGTCGGTCCGCTCCAGGTAGATGCGGGTCGAGCTCGACTCGGTCTCGGTCCCGGCCACCAGCACGTGTGTGGCCGTCGGCGCCGACAACTTGTACTGGAGAGAGCGCAGGTTACCGAGCCCGGTCGAGAACCGAGCGACCTGGGTGAGGTCGGCGGGGGCGTAGGTCTCGAACAGGATCTGCCCGCCGGACTGGACGGTGCGGAACCCGAGGCCGCCGAAGACGGCGACGCGGCGGCAGAACTCCAACAGCGGCTCGAACCGGGTGGTGGCCGACCAGGTGACGCCGGCTCCGGCGGCCGGGGCGAGCGCGAGGGACGGGATGCGGCGCTCGCTCCGCGCGCCGGGCCCGCACGTCTCGTTCACGATCGCCCGTACGGCCGTCTCGCTGTTGGTGCTGCGGAACTCCCTGCGGGTGTGCGCGGGCTGCGCCGACCAGGCCGCGGCCGGGTTGGGCCAGGTGATGTATCCGGCGAGGCGCGCCAGGTCGTCACTGAACGACACCTCGACCGTGCCGACTCCGGCCCCGACCGACCATGAGTAGTCGGTCGGGATCTCCAGCGGGCCGGCCATCCAGATTTGCCCGTCCCGGATCACGACCAGCCGGGCCCCGGGCTGAAGCTGCGCCATCACCTCTGGGGTGGCGGGCATCTGCACCGCGCCGGTGCCGGGCTCGTTGAACCGGCGCGTGACGTCCAGGGACGTCCAGTTTACGATCGGGTCGCCCTGCACCGTCAGGTTCTCGTCGGTGATCAAGAGGTGGATCATGCGGTCTCGTACCTCGGGTGAAAGGTGAGGTCCACGGCCGACCCTGCCGCGGCACCGTCGAGCTGGAACACGACCGGGGTCTCGCCCGGCGGCAGGGCCCACAGGACCGCGGTCGGCCAGTTGAGGCCGCCGATCAGGTTTTCGCCGGTGTCGGAGCGGACACGGGGCGGGTCGGTCGAGACGGTCACGGTCTCGCCCGCGAGGAGCGGGCCATGCACGGTGTCGGCCATGTCCAGGGTGAAGGACTCGTTGGTGTCCTCCCGGGTGAACGTGATGACCGACGCGGGGCCCGTGATGACCCACGTCGGCCATACCTCGACATCGCCCGGATTCGTCACCGCGCTGGCGCCGAGCACCTGACCGGACGACAGCGACGGGTACGGCACCAGGAAATCGACCTGCGCGCCGGTCTCGCGGTGCACCACCACCGGCACCGCGTCAGCCCAATACGGGTCCTCACACCACAGGGTGACTACCGCACTGTCCCAGGTGATGCCGGTGGCATGCTGGCCGCGCCCGTCCCACCCGTCCGAGTAGTACACGGCGATGCGCCGCGTCGACCCGGACGGCCGGGTGATCTCCAGCGTGCCGGGCCCGTCCCTCAACGTCCTGGTGAACGCCCGCGCCAACCGCCGCCAGTTCGTAGTGAACCGGCTGTGGTCGGCGCCCTTTACGAGCACCGGCCACACGATCGTGCGGGGCTGCGGCTGGGCATGCCGCAGCCGGGCGCCGCCCCGCGGGTGCGGGTCCGACGTCAGCGTGTACGGCGCCGCACCCATACCGGACACCCCGTCGGCCAGGGCGTACCAGTCGGCCGACACGTCCGTCATCGGCCACCGGCCGCCCACCGGATCGATGTACGTAATCGACGCATAGCCGACCTCCGGAATCTCTACCGGGGGTGGTGTCTCCGGTCCCCCCGGTCCCTCTACCGGCGCTGCGATCAGGGGCATTTATCGGGGCCTCCCCACGCGCTGCCGCGCTTCTTCCTGCCGCTGAATCAGCCGCAGGTCATCCACGTTGATTACCGACTGCCGGGGGTAGACGTTGTACGTCACCGCCTGCCGGTCGCTGCCCGTGCCGGGTGCCGGTGCCGGCACGGCTGCCGGGCGGCCGGGCGACGGCGCGCCCCGGCCCACCGGCAACCGGCCCTCGTTGAGGGCGTCCATGAACTTGGTGCCGTACTTCTGCACGGAGCTGGCCTTGATCATGTATTCGCCGGTCGAGCCCCACAGCAGGATGCTGTCGGACGTCGTGGTACCCGGCCCGTGCAGCAGACCACCGCCCGGGTACCCGGGGATGGGGCCGCCTGCTGCCCGGCGGATCAGGCCGCCGTCCGCGCGGGCCTGCGCGGGCAGACCGCCCAGCGCAAGAATCGCGGCCTGCGCGGCGGCGAAACCGGCGGTCCGGACGGAGACCGTGACGGTCTTGCCGTGCAGGCCATTGATGTCCGCCTGCGCAATGCTGAGCTTGCGCTGTAGGTCCCGGATCTCACCGCGGATGTGGGCCTTCTTCTCGCTCGGCGCCTTCCGCAACCGCTCCTTGGCGTCGGCGATCTTCTGCTCCAAGTCCTTGATGTCGCCCCGCAGAAACGCGGTCTTGTTCGGGGTGGCGAGGATCTGGTCGGCAAGGGCCTTGGCCTGGTCCCGGTTGAGGCCCATCTGGTCGGCGTTCCGGATGAGTTGCTGCCGGCCGCGCTCGTAGATGCCGGACACCTCGGACCAGGACGCGCCCGACTCGCGGGCAGCCCCGGTCGCCGCGTCGGTCTTCGCCGCCAAGTCGTTCAACGCGGTTGCGGCGGCGCGCTGTTTCTCCGTGTTGAGAACGAGCTGCCCGCCCTGCATGGTGAGCACACCCGCGTTCTCCTTCGCGGCCTTGGTCGCGGCGTCGAGCGCGGCCTCGAACCCGATCATCCCGGACAGACCCTGACGGTTCACGTCGTTCAGGGCCTGGATGCTCTGCCTCAGCCCGTCGGCGCTGGACTTCTGCGCGTCGAGCCTCGCCTGTACCTCCTGCGCCTGGCGGCCGAACAGGCCCATGGACTCGGCGGCCAGCTGCTGTTCCAGCGCCTGGCCCTTCAACGCGTTCTGGTAGTCGTCGAGCTGGGCGGTGATCTCCTTGCTGGAGAGACCCTGTTCTTTCATGCCCGCGACGATGCGGTCCAGGGCGGCGGCGGCCAAGTCGGCCTTCCCGCCGGACACCATGCCGGCCAGAGCTTCATCCAGGGCCTGGACGTCCTCCTTCGCGTTCTTCACCGGCGTGGAGTCCATGCCGATCAGTGACGTCAGCGACTGCTGGACCTGGTCCCACCCCGTGGGATCGATGGCCAGCTGCATCGCCTCGGTCAGACCGGCGAGGTCTTTGCCCCACGCCTGGAGCGCTTCACCGGAGACGGCGCCCGTACGGCCGAGCGTGGCCAGTGACGTGCTGAGCTTGTCGACGTCCGGCGGGGTGTGCCTGCTCTTCGAGCCGATCGCGTCGAGCCCGATCAGCAGCAGCCCGATACCGGTGCCGGCCATCGCCAGCTTCGCGCCGCGGGACAGACCGCTGATCGCTGCGGTCACCCCACCGATCGCACCGGGCGCTCCGGCCGCCGCCGTGCGCATGGCCATGATCTGTGTGCCCATGACCATCAGCCCGGCCTGCGCCGCGGCCCCGGCCGCCGCCGCCAGGCGCACGGCCTTGATGGCGATGGCCAGTTGCAGCAGCGTCGCGATCGCGTCGGGCGGCACCGCGGCCACGACGCCCGACAGGACGTTGATGACTTCCAGCATGCCGATGCCCACACCGGACCCGGCCTCAAGGATGTGGGCCAGTGCCTCGGCGACGTTTTCCAGGGTGTCCCATACCACCGGGCCGGCCGACTGGGCGTAGTCGAAGAACTGGGCGAGGGGGCCGCCGTCGACCTCGCCTGCTTGCAGCCGGGCGAAGAAGAGCGTCAGGCCGTCGATTCCCTTCCGCAGGGTCCGTTCGGTGAAGTTGGTGAAGCGCTGGTTCAGGGCGTCGAACCCCGGGGTGCTGATGGCGCCGCCCACCATCGTGATCAGCCGGTCGAACTGGGCAGAGCTTCCCTTGACCAGGCCGGTTGTACGGGGAAGCAGCGCGTTGGCGACGGCGATGCCCTTGTTGAAGGGCCCCATGACGTCACCGGCGAGACTGTCCGACCAGTCCTGGTAGGCGTCCTTCAGCAGGCCGACCGCGGCGGCGGCCTGCTGCGTCTCAGGCGGCAGTTTGGCCAGTTGCTTTTGGTAGGCCACCTGCGCTTTCACGGCTTCTTGTGACGCGGCCCCCGACTCGGCGACCGCGTCCTGCCACTTCTTCTCCGCCTCGGCGGCCTCGCCGATCGCGCTGATCTGCGGACCGAGAGCGAGCGCGTAGACGCCTGCGGCCACGGCGACCGCACCGAACTGGGCGGCGACCGCCGCAGCCGATCCGGCCAGCCCTGCCGCGGCGGGAATGGCTGCCGGGGCGAGGCTGATGAGATTGGCTTTCAGCGCCTCGCCCAGCTTGCCCGCGGCGTCGGACATGTTGGCGAGCGAGTCACGCGTGCCGTGCGACGAGTCGGTGAGGCGGCGGGCCGCATCGTCCGCGCCGAGGAACCGCCCGCGCAGGTCCCGCAGCTGCCCGTCGGAGTCGGCGGTGATCCCGGACAGCCGCAGCCGCAGCCGGTCCGCGCTGTCGGCAGTGCCGTTCAGGACGCGGGACAGTTCGTCGCGGCCGGTCAGGGTGAAGGTAAGACGCTCCGCCACCGGTCCACCCCCTATCGTCTGGTGCTACTGGGTAGCCGACCGGATGTGCTGGTCGAGCCACGCGACCGCCGAATGCAGCTCGCCAGGCGACAGGTGGCGGATTTCCCACGGGCGGATGTGCAGGTAGTGCGCGAGGAGCCACCGGTACTCCGTGATCAGTCCCCGGATTCCGTCAGGCCCTGCACCAGGTGGCCTTTTCCCAGATCGTTCAGGGCCCGGTCGACGTCGGCCCGGTCGGCCGCCAGCTTCCGCAGGTGCGGCACCACCGAGTCGATCGCGGCGTCTTCGGACTTGGCCAGAGCTTCGGCGAGGATGTTGGACAGGACTTCGTCGATCTCGGCCCGCTCGATGCGCGCGCTCAGCCGCCGCCGCCACCCCGGCACGTCGAACGTGGCGAACTCCAGGTCCTTCTGTTCCCGGCGCCGGTGCGCCCACAGGACCGCGCGCATTGCGGTGGGGTCCTGCGCGCGCAGCAGGTCTTCGACCCGCCGCCACTGAGTGCCGTCCATCGCTTCCTCGATGGCGGCGGCCTCGATCGCGGACAGGTCATCCGTCGACACCCGCTCTACGGTGCCGTCGTCCTGCGTGTACGAAACGATCACGGTGGTGCTCTCCTATTCCAGGTCTCTGCGTACGTCGCGCAGGACTCTTTCGATCTCGGCCCGCATCCGCGGGGTTCCTGCCTGCACGGTGCGCGACCACCATCCGGTCGGCCGCGCCCACTGAGTCGCCCATCGGCGCCGGTTCCCGAACACCGGGTGCCGCACTCGGCCGTTCTCGATGACCCACGGCATGTTCCGCAGGTCGGCCGGCAGCCGGGTCCGGTCCATCCACACCCGTGCGCCCGGACTGGCGCCCTGGCGGACGCTGATCCGTACTCCGCGCGCGAGCGTCGCCCGCAGCGGGCGTGTGGTCGGCGACGGGCCGCCCCGGGTGCTGCGGCCCGGTCCGGGCAGCTGCACGTTCCGGATCGCCTGTTGCAGGTCCCGGTGCAGGGGCTCGGCCGCGCGCCGGATACGGCGGGAGGTGTTCTGCCGCAGCCGGGCACCGCCCGCCGCCCGCATCCGGCGCGACAGCTCGATCAGCTGCCCCGTTCCCAGGATCTGAACGCTGCCAGCCATCAGCCGCCGGCCGCGGCCGGGATCGTGACGTTCTCCGCAGGCTCGGACGTGATCGCGACCTGCACCATGATCTGCGCGGCCTGGTCGAGTTCCCTCACCTTGGCCTGCGAGGTGATCGTCACCGGGTAGACGTCCATGGTCTGAGTGGGCACGTCGCCCTCGTCCATCCACACGACGAACCCGGCCGACTCGCGGACCAGGAGCGACCGCACGTCGTCGCCGTCCTTCGACGCCCAGAACGTGAGGCTGGAGTCGGCGGCGGTGATCGCGCCGCCCACCACTGCGGTGAACCGGCTACCGAGCACCGGGGTCGGGACCGTCTCTGAGGTGGTCTGCCACCCCGCCATTGCCCCGGTCTCGCCCTCCAGCGCCGTACCCGCGTCCAGCTCGGCCCGCGTCGGGGCCGCCTTGTTCGCGATCGTCGGCACCCACAGAACCCGGGTGATGCCGCGGCGGTAGTACCTCGTCGACGGGTTGATCGGAGTCGCCATCAGTCCTGCTCCTTCTCGGTACGCCGACGGCCCTTTGCCGCGGCCGTGGTCATGCCGGGCTGGCCGTCAACGACCTGCCAGCCCGACCGCTCGTAGTGGGTTACCGAGATCTCCGGGACCTCGATTTCCTGCTCCACTCCGACGCGTCGCATCCGCACACTCACCGCGTGCTCCGTTCTCTATGTGAAGGCGCGGCCGGCCACCGTCAGCAGCAGCGTGGCCTGGGCGCCCTGGGTCGTCTGGTCCTGCATCAGCTGTGTGGCGACGATGGCGGCCTCCACCGACCGGAGTCCGAGGCCCGGGTCGGTGCGCAGCCACGTTTCGACGTGGGCGGCGATCTCGTACGCCCGCCGCCGCGCGGCTGGCACGTCGGTGTCGCCGCGCTGCGCGATTGCCGCGACGGTGACCTGCCACTCCTCCTCGCGGCCGGTGCCGAGGTCGGCCCAGCCGCCCACGGTCTGCGCCGCCTGAAAGTCGCCGCCCGGGTCGCCGTCGAACCCGACGATCAGCCAGTCCGGTGCGGTGTCGCCGGTGACCTCGGGCCCGTCGGACACCCGCACGTCGAGCAGGCCCTGATCGGCCGTGCCAAGTTGCACCAGGCGCTCGATGACCTCGGGTACTCGTGATCCCATCTACGCCACTCCCGGGGGAAGTCGGTCCGGCTCCAGCAGCTGCAACGCCCGGTTGGGGACGGCGTAGCCGAGCCCCGGAATGGGCTCTGTGACGCTGTAGTCCTGGCCGCCGCCGGCCAGGCCCCCGCGGCTGCCGCGTTGGGTGAGCCAGAGGTGTTCGAGGATGATCCGGGCCCCGGCGGTGATGTTCTCCGTGACGGCGGTGCGCCCGGCCCGGTAGGTGATGCGCAGCCGCCCGGCCATCCGCCCGCCGTCGAGCCGGAACAGCTCCCCGGTGCTCTCGTCCACGGCCAGGCCGTCGACCGGGTAGGCGGCACCGGACGGCACCGAGTCGACCGCGGTCACGGCGATGACGGGGGTGCGCAGCAGCACGACGGCCGCGGCGTCCCGTACGTCGTGCTGCTCGATGAACACCCTGGGGACCACGGGCCCTACGTAGTACTCCACCGCCCGGGTGGTGGCCGCGTTCCAGAACTGGACCTCGGCGTCATCCCGGCCGGTGGTGAGGTTGAGGTGCTGCCGGGCGTCGGCCAGCGACAGGATCGTGGCCGGGGTCTCGTCCTGGACGTCGAGCACGTCGACCACCGCAGCGGCCGGGCCGGTGAAGACCCAGCGCACCGCGTGCCGGCCAGGCACCGTGGTGACGTAGTCGGCCTGGTAGCGGCCGGTGTCCGTCTCGACGGCGGCCGGGGTGGCGGTCGTACCGTCCGGCAGGGTGACCGTCACGGCCGCGGTGACGGCGGTGGTGAGGGTGCCGCCCGGGTCACGGCACTCTCCGGTCAGGCGCACCGTGGCGCCGAGCGCGTACGGCACGGCCCGCCCCCTACTTGCTGGAGCGGCTGCCGCGCGGGCGCCGCGACGGCTTGCCGTCGACCAAGGTCAGGTTGCGCTGCTCGCCGGGCTCGGCCGTGGCCTGCTCGACCTGCGGGCGCCGCGAGGCCAGATGGGCGTCCACGGATTCGAACGCGGTCTCGCGGCCCTTCACGATCGGGTCGTTGTCCTCGACCAGCTGCCCCGCCCGCACGACGCGCGGGGCGCCGTTGGCGTAGGCCGAGAACGAGCGCGTGCACCGAAGTGCCATGGGTGTACTCCTCTCCGGGCATGCTGCAGGCCCCACCCCGGAGTCGTGGGATGGGGCCCGCAGCAACAGCCCTTGATCAGACCGTGGTCGCGACGTTGAGCATCCGGAACGCACCGTCGAGAACGCTGTCGGCTCCGACGCGGTACCAGGCGTACCAGCCGCGCTGACCGGTCGGGCGCCGGTTCGCGCCGACCAGGTGCGGCAGGAACTCGATCGACATGCCGATCCGGTCCGCGATCACGTAGTTCTGGAAGTCGCCGTAGATTGCGATGCGGTTGTCACCGGCGGCGGCCGGGTCGAACCCGGCCGCCATGGCCTCGGCCTCCAGCGCCGGACGGCCGAGCAGCTGCGGCGGCACGTCCGCGCCGATCCGCTCCCACAGGTCCGCACCGCCCTGCGTGTCGAACTGCCGGACCAGGTTGTAGATGCTGCGGTTCGCCAGCCACGACGCCCCGGCACGGTGGCGGGCGGGCAGCGCCCCGTCCATCGCGTAGATGTCCGCGGCGCCGAACGTCTCCGCCGTCGCCGGGCCCATCTCGGCGGCGGTACCAGCCAGCGCGGTCACGATGCCGGTGGGCTGACCGGTGCCCGTGCCGTTGATGAACGCGGCGGCCTCCAGCGAGTCCTTACCGAACGCCAGGAGCCGGCCGACCTCGGTCGTCACGTTCTCGGCGTCGTCCATCGCCTCGATGCTGATCGGCACGAACCCGTCCGCCTTGTGGACCGGAACGCTCGGCTGCCCGAACTCCGGGGCGTTGTCCCCGGCCTCGGTGCCCTCTGCGGCCCACCGCCACTGAACGGAACCGGCGGAAACGCCGTGCCACACATCGCCGGTGGCGACCACCTGCCGGGCAGCCTGGCGGATCTGGTTCCGGGAGCCGTCCGACGTGATGATGACGGTCGGGTCGAGCTGGAACGGCACCAGGTAGCCGCCCTGGTTGTCCGTGAGGGACATCGCCCGCTCCAGGGCCCGCTGCTCCTCCGGGCTCACCATGTGCGATCGGCCGGACGCCAGCTTGGACCAGGCGCGCATGTACTCCGGCGAGGACGTCGCCAGGGCCTGCCGAGCGATCGAACCGCGCTTGTCGTCCCACCGCTCGATGATGTCCGTCGCGGCCGACCGGATGCGGTCGTTCGTGCCGGCCATCTTCTCGATGGCACACAGCGCGCGGGCCCGCAGCTCCTGGCCGACCTGCTCGGGAGAGCGGTCGTACGTCCGCATCTCGCCGAGGTCCCACGGGTTACGGAACCGCCGGTCCTCCACGCTGTCGGGGTTCAGGATCGGGTCCAGGTCGTAGGCGCTGCCCGAGCCGGACGGGGTGCCCCGCTCGACGGAAAGCGCGGCCGGGCGCCGCTCGGTGGCCTGCGTCGCCGACCGCACCCGCTCCAGCGCGGAACGGCGCTCCAGCTGGCGGCGGTGGTCGTCGACCTCGGCGAACTCGCGGGTGAGCTCGTCGAACGTCTGCTCGTCATCAGACGTGAGAGTGTCGCGCTTCTCCAGGTCTTCGAGCTGGGCGCGGATGTCGCGCAGGCGGATGACCGCCTGGCCGTGCGAGAGCTGAAGTGCCTTGGGCATCAGCGGGTCTCCTTCGTGGTGTCGATGGACGCCAGTACGCCGTCCATCAGCGCGCCGATCTCGGCGAGCTGCGGGCGCATGCGTTCTGTGCGCGGGGAGGGTGACGGGTGCCCATCGGCGGGCGGCGCGTCGGTGCTGCTGGGAATCGGCGGGTGGCCGTCGGTGGCCGGCGCGCCGCTGGTGCGCTCGACGTCCGGGTGCCCGGGGACGGGCGGCGCGGACGGGGCCAGGCCGCGCACGGCGGCCGGGCCCTGGTCGGTGGGGTCGGGGGCCGCGGGGCGGCCGGGGTAGAGGAGCGCGGCAGCGACTTCGCGGCGCAGCTCCGGGTCGGTGGGTACCTGCGCGGTGGTGGCCGCGTCGCGGGCGAGGGAAGCGCGGATGCGGCGGGTCATCTCGCCGTCGCGGGTCAGGCCGTCCGCCATGTCCCGGGCCCGGACGGACACGCTGGTGCCGCCGTACGCCGGGAAGACGACCGGCCCGAGTTCCCGCATGCGGACCTCGATCAGTTCCCGCTGGAGCGGGCCGCGGTCGCCCGGCATCCATAGCAGTTCCGGGACCTCCTCGGGCTTGAGGAGCTTCCCGGCGGCGTCGCGCCACTCCTCGCGGACGACCTCGAACCGGAAGGACATGCCGTTCACGGTCTGCTCGGCGATCGCGTCGCGGATCGGCTGCATCAGCCAGTTGTCCGTGATACGGCCCTTGATGAACAGACCCTGGTCATCCTCCCGCAGCTCGACGATGGAGCCGATCGGGATGCTGCCGATCAACGGATGTCGCCCGTGATCGAACTGCATGACCGGGGTGTGCTCGCGGATCGTCTTGCGGAACGCGCCCTTGCGGATGCTCTCGAAGAAGTTGCCTTCCCACGAGTTGATTTCGGTGGCCTCGCCGAAGGTGGCGGCGTACCCGGACAGGGTGCGGCCGTCGGCCTCGCCGGTGTCGTCCTCGGCTCGGGCCAGGGTGAAGGACGCGGACCGCTCCAGGTCCCGCGCCACAGCGGTCATGGTGGGCATCAGGAACCCTCCTCGGTAGGAACTGGGAGCGCGCTCCCGGCCGCCTCGCCGGGGCGTTGGAGCTGGACGGAGAACAGACCGGTGTGCACCAGCAGGGACCAGTCGCTGGCGGTCACGGCGGCCATGACGGACTCCGGGGTGTACCCGGCGTCGACCAGGGTTCGGATCGTGCGGGACTGCACGCCCTGGATCTCGGCGGCGTCCCGGGCGTCCTCGCGGAGGAATGGCACGTCGCGGGCGTCGTACCAGAGCCGCACGGCCCCGGACATGCCGCCGCCGGGCGGCCGGACCAGGTGGCCGAAGGACCCGGCCGCGTTCTGCCACAGCGGGTGAATCGTGCCGTCCGCGAATCGGCGGCGGGCTTGGCCGTAGTTCGAGTAGGTGGCCGCTTTCAGGCCCTCCGACAGGCCGACGATGATCGGCGGCACGCCGGCCGCCGCAGCAATCCGGGTCTCGCCCGCACCCTGCACAGAGCTGAAATCGAGCTGCTGGAAATCGGCGCCGACAACCGTGACGTCTGCGCCGCCGCCCAAGTAGAGCGTCTTGTACGCGTTCTCGACGCCGCGGTGGTTGGCCTCCATCTTGGCCTTGAACTTGGCGAATGCGTCGGGGCTGACCTCGCGGGCCAGCTTCACGACCATGTTCGGCGTGGCCGCGTTCTCCATGAACCGCCGCTTGTGCGAGGCCATCAGGTTGTCGTTCTGCGTCTCCCGGATGACCGGAGTCAGCCACGACATGCCCCGGTACGTGGCGAGCGGGTCCGGGACCGGAGCGAAGTGCACCACCTCGTCCGTGAGGAGCGGCACCGGCTCCTCGCCGGGCTCCTGGTAGACGAACCCGACCTTCCGCCAGCCGAGGTTCCCGCCGCGGTACTCGCGACGTTCCAGCACGATGGACACCCAGTCGGGCCGCAGCCGCACCAGTTCGTCACCGGCCCGCGTCCAGTACGAGTTGCCGGTCAGGTCGGCGTCCTGAATGACGCGCGAGAGCAGATCCTGCGTCGTCCCGCCCGCCCACGGCTCTTCCAGCACCCGCAGGTCCGTGTTCCCGAACATCGCCGACGGGACGCCGTTGTTGAGGCGCTGCCAGATGAACCGCGGCGCGGAGAACACCATCTGGCGCGCGACCATGCACGCCCACACCACAGGGTTCGTCGCGAACAGCTGCGCGTACCCGGGTAGGTCCCCGGGGGCCCGCTCGGCGACCTGTCCGGGCTGCGTCTGCGTGATCCCCAGCGCCGACCACCCGCCGTACCCCAACGACTGCTGGAGCGCCGTCGCGTAGTCGTCCACGGTGCTGATCGCCCGTTCCGCCGGCGTACGGCGGCGGGACTGCCACAGGCTCGTCACGGGCCACCTCCATCACCGGGGCCGCCCACGTCCATCAGGACCAGGCAGTACGCCACCAGCAGCACGCCGGCCGTCATGAGCGCGGCAGCGGGGCCGACGCCGAGCCCGATTCCTGCGGTGAACGCCCCGCCGCCCGTCACAACGCCCGTACGGGCGAGAGCGGCGCGCGTCAGCCGAAGTCGGCCCACGGCTCAACCTCCTCTTCTGGTTCCTCGATCTCGGCGTTCAGGCCCCAGCGGGCGAGCGTCACCGCGACGAGCGGGCTGATGTCGACGCCGACGGTGCGGCGCGACCACGCCCATGCCTCGCCGAGGTCGCGTTTCCTCGCCCCCGCCAGCGCAGTCGCCAACGGCGCCTGGTCCAGGTGCACCAGCTGCCCCGCCACCACGGCGTCGTAGAGCTGGCCCGTGGCCTGCGCGATCTCCCGGACCTTCGGCGTCACCACCGGCGCCAGGAGCGCCACATCGTCCCCGTCGCCCCAGGACTCCTCGTCGTCCTGCTCGGGCCGCAGGGCCCTTTTCAGGTCGTCCAGGAGCGACCCGGCCGGACTGCCCGCGTCCACCACCCAGCACCGGGGACCCCACTTCTCCGTCAACTCCCGAGCCCGCCCCGCCACCCAGCCGGTGCCGGGGCGGTTGTCGATGACCTCCACGTGCACGGCCTGGCCGTTGTACCCGGCCGCGCAGATGCTGGCGTGCGACCGCTCCGGGGTGACATCGATGGCGAACACGACCGGGTCCGACATGCTGCTGTCGCCATCGGTCAGGGCCCGCCAGGCGTCCTCGGCGATGACCTGCCACGTGTCGGCGCCGTCGCTCGGGTACGTTCCGACGCCGAGCCGTTCACGCTCGAAGATGCCGCCGCTGCCCATCGACAGCTGCTCGTTCCGCACGTGCTCCGCAGAGATCCGGATACCGAGCGCCGGGTTCGCGACGGCCCACGCACGGGGGTCGTCGGCGCTGGCGTGCTCGGTGCAGCCGGGGCCGCATTCGTCCCGGTGCGGGTCGACGGACCACTCGAAGTAGGCCAGCGACGGGTCAGGTTCCCCGGACTCCACAGCGGCCATGGCGCGGGCCCGCAGACGGCCGAGCTGCATCGACGGTGCCCCGATGCCCGCGCTCCCGAGGTACCAGAGCTGCGGGTTCGGGACGGCACTCATGGTAGGCATGAGCGCGCCCATGGCGTCGTCGCCGAGAATCATCGCCTCATCCAGGATGTTGCAGTCGCCGGTGAAGCCACGGCCACTGCCGCCGGACCGGGCCAGGAAGCGGAGAATCTGCCCGGTGACCAGCTCGATCGCTTCTTCACCGGTCGTGCGCCGCACCCGCAGTACGCGTTTCCGCAGGTCAGGGCACCCCATGATGAGCTGTTCGATCCGGCGGAACGCGACGATGCTCGTCTTGAACTCGTGCGCCGAATGCAAGATCAATTTCTCGCCGAGGAGGAACAGGCCGGCCAGCTGGCGGGCCTCGATGATCCCGCCCTTCCCGTTCTGCCTCGGCACGTTCACCGCGACCTCGAACGCGGCCCATCGGCCGTCGTCCCGCTCTGACAGCCCCATGTCGAGCACGTGTTGCTGCCACGGGTCCAGCTCCAGCCCTGCAAGTGCGGCCAGCTCGACCGCTTCCTGACCGGCAGATGAGACCCGCGTCGGCGGCACGGTCGTGATCCGGGGAAGCTGCGAGCCGAGGAGCGGGGAGTCAGGCGCCGCGGCGGGCGGCCCGTCGAGCAGCGAGGTCATCGAGCGCGTCCCCCTTCGTCTCCGGCGGCGCGAGCGCCCGCAGCTTCGTGAGGACTCCGGCGAGCTTGTCGGCGACGACCGCTTGTGATGTCGGAGAGTCACCGTCGCCGATGGCGTCGAGAGCAGCGGCCAGCTTGAGCGCAACAGCCGCGAGGCCCGGGGAAACACTGGTCACGCCGAGTTTGTCAAGCTCGGCGCGCACGTCGTCAGCGATCATCACCTCACCCCCGTCACTCTGCGTTATGTCACTGTGAGTAGTGATGATCTTGGGGTCGATTCGAGAGATCGGGTCAAGATCGTCTTTAAAATCGGCCACGCAAAAAAACGGGCGACAAGGGCTTTTGGGTCGCCCGCCTCCCGGATTTCACGATGGGGTCGGGCCCCCCTCCCCTGGGCGGTCCGGTCGGTTCCGGCGCGGGCCGAAGCTTCGCTGTGACGATCGGTGAAGGGTGATCGCGGGGTGGCGCGGCCGTGGCCGGGTGGTGGCCGGCCCTGCCCGGGGGTGGGGTGCGGTGGAGCTGCCCTGCCTGCCCGGGGGTGGCTACCAGTTGCGGGATGCCTGGCGGCCGGCTGGTGTGCCGATGCGCTGCTTGGCCTGCTGGCTGTACCAGCGGGATGCGACGGCGAGGAGTCCGGGTGACCGCATGTCCCGGACGCGCTGCATGACGATGTCCCGTCCGGGGTCCACCGCAATGATCTTGGCGTGGTGGCGCTGGTAGCGGGCAAGCCACTTGCGGCTCGGCATGGTGTGGATCAGGTAGACGTCGACCTGGTCGAGGTGCTTGAGCGCTTCGTCGATGGCGGCGTACCGGGCGCGGTGGGCAACCTTGACGGCGATGGTGTCCTGGTTCCACGCGGGGGCGCCGGGGCCGGTGAGGGCCTGCGTGATGCGGTCCAGGTCGATGACGATGTCCGTGGCGCGGGCGCGGGCGGTGATCCACGAGGTCTTGCCTGCGGCCGGCGGGCCGGTGACGACGTACAGCACGGCGTCACCCCCGGTTCAGGTCAGTGGCAACGGCGGTGTGAACCGTGGGGGCTCGGTGAGCCCGGCCGCGGCGAGCGCCACGCGTAGTACCTCGGTCATGGGAACTTCGACGTGTTCGGGGGTGAGGGCCGGTGCGGGGGCTCGACCGGCCCATGCTTCGGTCACGTCGGTCCCGTTCACGGTCTCTGCCCTGATCGGGTTATGGATCGTCTCGATGTCGACCACGGCCACGTCCTGCTCGATGACGGGTACGAGGTGCTGGCGGACCAGCGCGGCCCATGGGAAGTCGAGCACGGTGTGGTCGATGCCCTGTGTCTCGCACCAGTCGAGCCACTGCTCGGGGGTGTCGCCGTCGTTGAAGCCCCACTTGGACAGCAGGCCATCGCTGAACAGGGTCACGCTCGGTTCGGTCATGGCCGCCATTCCTCGCGGTAGTCGGGGTGGTCGGCGTAGGGCAGTGCGAGGAGGCGCGCGGCCACACCGAGGCCGTTGGCCCAGCCGTAGGCGTACTCGTAAGGCTCGTCGACGTCGTTGTCGGCGGCCTCGGCGTACTGGTCCACGAGCTTCCGTTTGGCGTCGACTTCGCGCAGGACGCGGGCCGGATCGTGGCGGGCGATGTGTGCGCGGGTTGCCTCGTGGGGGATGTGCGCGACGGTGCCCGCGTTGGCGTCGTCGCGAAGCTCGCCGTCCATGGTGAGGTTTTGCCACGACATGCCCCACTGGCCGGTGTTCCGCGCCAGCGTCTCGTCTTCGTCAAGGCGGTCGCGGAGGAACTGCACCAGGTCCATGCTGCTCATACTCTCACCATCTTCGGGAGTGTCGGGTGACGGTGGCGGTGGTGCTGCGGTTGCCCCGGACCGAGTTGCAGCTGCGGTGTGCGCTGCGGGCGTTGGCGGGGTCGAGCAGGGCGCCGCCGCGTGAGAGCGGGACGGCGTGGTCGAGGGTGAAGCTGAGCGGGTGCCGGGCGTCGAGGCTGGGCGGGATGTCGTGGCCGCAGATCCAGCAGGGGTCACCGCGGCGGCGGAGTTCGTCGACGAGTCGGCGGTAGGGGCGCCCGTTGCGGGGGTTGCCGGCCACGGGCACCACCTCCTACATGTCGTCGCCGAGGACTTCGCGGCGGGCGGCGTTGGCTCGGCGGTTGAGCGCGTTGGTCATCCTTACCGCGGTAATGGTGGCGAGGATGCCGAGGATCGCCCACAGGATCTGGGTGGCGGAGTTGACGTACTCGATGTCGCGGAGAGCGTTGCAGATGATCGCGCCGCCGATTCCGCCGGCCAGCCAGGCAAGCCAGATGCGGAACTTCTCGGTGCGCACGGCTGATTGGACGTCGCGGTATTCGCTCATCTGTCCCCCCTAGGACTGGATTGGTGGGGGCAGTGTGTCATGCCCGCGGGCAGGGGGTGACGGTCTCGTGCCGGTCGGTTTCGGTGATGGGTCGGCGTGGTCCGTCGTCCCCCTGGCCGGGGCGAACTGGGGGCGGGCATGCGGAACGCCCCGTCGCAGTGAGGGTGCGACGGGGCGTTCGGGGCGGTCGGCTTGGGCCGCTGTGCGCGGGTGCCGCCGTTGCCGGTGGCAGTCGACCATCCGTTTCCGGGCATGCCGGGGTCGCCCTGATTAGATCACGGATAGGTAACGGCGGGCAACGTGGCTTACGGCCGTGCCCCGCCGCGTCGGACGGCGGGGCACGGGAGTGATTACGTGTGCACGGCAGGTGTGACGACCGGGCCGGCCGATGGGCGCGGCTGTCCGCCAGGCAGCGGGCGGTCGACGCGCGGTGTCGGACGGGGGTCGGACGGGGCGTCATACCGGCTGGTCAGGGGCGTGTGCGGCGTCGGACGCTGCTGAAGCTGGTAGGCGAGGAGGGTGGGGGCGGTGCCGTGCGGAACGACGCCGCGGGCCCATGCGGTGCGGTACATGTCGGCCAGCTGTCCGACGGCGGTACGGATGGCGTCGGACACAGTGCCGCCGGGGGTCATGAGTACGGCGAGGTCGTCGGACAGTTGGTCGTCCACGCGGATGCTGGTGCGGGTGCCGGTCTTGGGCGGGGTGGGCTTAGGCTGCTTGGTGGCCATGGTCGGGGGTTGCTCCCGTTCTGTGGTGAGGGCCCGTTCCGGCATGTGGAGTGCCGGGCGGGCCCGTGGTGGGTCAGGTGGTGGTGTTGCGGTTCCGCAGGATTCGGTAGACGTAGGACTCGGTGAGTCCGAGGTCATCAGCGGTGGTTGCGGGGCTGATGCCGTGGTCGGCGTCGGCGTAGATGAGCCGCGGGGTGATGGCGGTGGCGGCCTCGGCGGCGAGGCGGAGCGCGCGTACCTCGCTGGTGTCGAGCATGTCGGTGAGGTGGTCGAGCAGCTGTTCGCGGCTGTCGGGGTCGTCGGTGGTGGTGGCCCAGTTGTCGGCGATGGCGTGGACGGTCTCGAACGGGTCGCGGTCGTCATCGGGGTTGCCGCTGCGGGCGATGATTTCGGCGCGGTGTTCTTGCTCGAACTGCTCGAAGGCGGCGGACAGCTGCTCTCGCAGTCTGGTGATGGCGGATGGCCGCTTGTTGTTCATGCGGTAGTGCTCCTGTCGGTCGGGGCCCAACGCGACGCACTGTACTGAGTTCTGAACCCGGTACACAAGTGGGTGGGGGGAAGGGCGCTGGGTAACTTCCCAGCGCCTTTCCGGTTGTTCAGCGGTGCGCCGACTCCAGGGCCACGTACAGGGTGACCAGGTCGGCCCCGGTCCATGTCCGCCGGCCGTGGTCGAGCAGCACGGGTGCGGGGCAGGGTTCCCCGGTGCTGCACACGATGGTGGCTGCCATGGGGTCGCCGGTGCGGGTGTGGGCGGTGAGCCGGCCGCGGCAGTACGGGCACGGCCGGTCGAGCACGGTGGGTCGTCCGTCGCGGCCGAGTGCGGTCTCGACGCGGGCGCGGGCCCGGCGGGCGACAGTGGCGAGGTCGACGAGTACGGGCTCGGGCAGGGGGCGGAAGAGGTCGCCGGACTGCTCGTCGAGTGCCCGCCCTTCCAGCCAGACGGCGGCCCAGTGGAGGCCGTAGGCGCGGCTGCCGGGGGAGGTGGGTGCGGGGTAGTGCCATCGGGCGGGGTCGTCGCGGTCGGCCTGGTCCTCGCGTATGACGGTGCGGGGCGGGGTGCTGCGCAGTGCCACGCGGCGGCGCCGTATGGGGCGCTGTACGGCGGCGGCGATCGCGTCGCACGCCGTGAACAGCGCCTGCTCGACCGATACGGCGGCGTCCAGGGCGGTGAGGTTGGCGGGGGCGGGGTGCTCGCGGAGCACGAGGGGGAGTCGGCCGACGGCCGGTTCGTCGTCCGGCTCGGCGACGGCTCCGAGTGCGCGGGAGTCGCGCGGGGGCCACTCAGCACGCGGGGGCCGGCCGATGGCGGCGAGGAGGTCGCCCCACTGCTCGCGGATGGCGCGCAGGTCGTACGCGGCCACGGTGGCGGTCGGGGTGTTCACGGGCGCGGCTCCTTGGTCGTGGGGGTGGACTCGGTAGTGGGCGGGTGGCCGCATCCTTCGAACCAGGCGCCGCAGGTGCACTTGTGGGGCATTGGGTGGCCCGGTTCCAGGGAGCAGACGCAGGTCTCGCCGTCCGCCTTCCAGATCGGGCCCACCCACCAGCCACAGACGGTGCTCATCGGCCCGGCTCCTCGGTCACGGCGGGAGCGGTCGGCTCGAAGGGGCGGCGCAGCGCCCACTGGTGGCCGCAGGTCGGGCAGTAGGCGCGGGCGCGGATCGGGCGGGGGTCGTGCTTGTGGCCGCCGCTGTCGTCGGGGCTCTGGGGCCGGACGACACCGTGCTCGTCGATGACGGCGGGTCCCCAGTCGCTGTACGACTCGTAGTCCTCGGCGACGCCGCACTGCTGGCCGCATTGGGTGCAGGCGAGCGGGCGGGCGCTCATCGGCCCGGCTCCTCGGTGAGGCTGTAGCCGGGGCACCAGACGTGCGGGAGATCGGCCCACTCGTGGGCGTCGTGGTAGTCGTCATGGCCGCACTGGCGCGGTCCAGCAGACTCGGGCTCCTCGGTAGCGCGCTCCTTGGCGAGTGCCTGCTCGGCTGCGCGGGCGCGGTCGGCCCAGTGCGTCAGCCACCCGCGTACGCGCTGCTGCTCCGCGAGGGCGGAGCGGGCGCGGTGGCGGGCGCTGTACCACGCGGCCCGGTACCGGTCGGCGGAGCGGGCGCGGCGGCGGGCGGACTGCCACGCGGTCCGGTACCGGTCGGCGGAGCGGGCGGCGTCGGTGGCGCGCTGACGGGTGGTCTCGGCGCGCTCCTCGGCAATGCGTTCGTCGGCGGTGCGCAGGGCGCGGGCTCGGCGGCCGGCCTCCTCGGGCGTCGTGCCGTAGTACATGCCGAGCGCGGCCCACGCGTCGGCCGCGGTGCGGGCGTTCCATATGCGGGCGAGGGTGGCTTCGGCGCGGCGGGCGGCCTGCTCGGCCCGATCGACGCGCTGTTCCCACGCTGCGGCGGCGCTGTGGGTGAGCCGGAGCGCGGAGGCGTCGCCCTGCTCAACGTGGGCACGGTCGGTCATGGCCTGGCGGATGACGTCGGCCAGGTCGGCGTGCCTGTACGGGTCGCCGTCCTCGATCACGCCGGTGTCGAGCAGAGCGCGGTGCACTTCGTCGAGATGGCCGATCTTCGTGCGTCGGGCTTCGTGGGCGAGCCTGACGCGGCTCTCGGCGGCCTCGGCGCGCTCGCGCAGCTGGCGCACGGTGTCGGCGAGGCTCGGCCAGTCCGGGGCGCCACACGCGTTGCGGATGTCGGTGAGCCACTGGGAGTAGCGGGCGGTGCGCTCCTCCTCGACGGCGAGAGCCTGGCGGGTGTCGTCGGCGGTGGTGGCGCGGTCTGCCACGGTGTGGGCGAGGGTGGCAAGAGCGTCCACGACGGCGGCGAGGGCCTGTTCGGGGGTGGTGGTCACGGCTGCGGCTCCGGGGTCGGGGCGGTCGGGATGGTGGTGCCCTCAATGGCCTGCTCGACTTGGTGGGCGTAGTCGGCGGCGATGCCGTGCGGTGAGCACCAGGTGCGCATGTCGGCGGCCAGTGCGCGGACGCGGGCGATGGTGGCTTCGGCCTGCTCGGCGCGGCGCTGTGCCTGGTCGCGTTCGTCCATGACGCGTCGGGCTCCGTAGGCGCGGCCTTCGTTTACGGTGTGCAGGATGCGGTTTGTGTGCTCCGCTCGCTCGGCGCGCTGCTCGGCTTCGACGATCGCGGCGTCGGCGGCGGCCCGGTGCCGGGCGAGGGCCTGGGTCGTGCCCGCCATCGCCGTGCGGGTGTCGTCGGCGAGGCGCTGTTCCTCGTGGACGTGCTCGGCGAGCAGTGCGGCTTCGGTCGGGGTGAGGGCGCCTCGCTGGGCGCGGGCGAGGAGGACGTCGACGATGGCGCGGCGGTCGGCGCGGTCGCGGTCGCGGCCCTTCGGTGCGCGGCCCATCAGACACGCTCCCATGTGGTCGTGGCCTTCTCGATGTGGCCGGTGGCGCTGCCGCCGCTGCACGCCATGCGGTTGGACCAGTACGTGACGCGGGCGCGGGCGGCGCCGGGCGTGGCGTACGGGCCTTCGTACTCGGTCCACGTCTGCCCGACGCGGTTGATGTAGCGGATGACGGCGCGGTAGACGTCGCCGTTTCGGTCGGCTCCGATGCGGCGGCTCATCAGGACACGTCCGGGATAGCGATCCAGCCGGGGGCGTCCAGGTCCCGGATGTGGCCGTAGCCGAGGTGGTCGACGGCGTTGGCCAGCTGGCGGTTCCAGTCGGCGACTTGCTCGGCGGTGGCCGTGGTCGTGCGGCCGTACGTGCCCAGCTCGATTTCGGTGTACTGGGTGACGAGGAAAACCATGTCCTGGTCGTACTGGCCGGCCGTCAGGTGGCCGACGTCGGGGCACAGGTCGCGGATGGTGGTGAGTCCGGCGTCGATGCGGCCGGATTCGTGCCAGGGGTGCGCGTCGGTGGGGATGCGCAGGCCGTAGGCGAGGTAGGTGGAGGTGATGTATCCCATGGGTGGCTCCCGGGGGGTGGGGGCGCCGCGTGGTGGCGGCGCCCCGGGGTGGGCTAGGTCAGTGCTGGGGGCACTGAGAGCGGTGGCACTGGTGCGTCCAGCACCATTCCGGGGAGCGCATCTCGTCCTCCGTGGCCGGTACGGGGACCGGGGGGAGCGCGGCGAGGATGCGTCGCTGGAGGCGGGCGGCGAGGCGTTCGCGGTACGTCATCGACCGGCCTGCTCGCGGTGGGTCTTGGTGCGGGCCTGGTGGACGTCGTGACGGCGCTGCCGGGTGCCGTTGTGGCTGGTGCAGAACTGTCCGGCGGGGGACTCGCACGCGGGGCAGTCGACGGCGAGGGCGGCGGCGTGTGCGGCGGTGAGGGTGTGCTCGGCGGCCGGGGCCGCGGGCTGCTCCTCGGGCGGTGCGGCAAGCTGGTCGGCGTGGGAGTCGAGCACGCGGACGACGCGGAGCATGCCGTGGATGATGCCCGTACGCCTACGGTCACCTTCCGCGCGCAGCTCGGCGTTCAGCTGGTCGGCGTTTACGCGGGCGGCGGTGGCGAGTTGGCGGGCGTGGGCGGCGAGCAGCACGTAGGCGGCGGCGGTGGCGCTGGCGGGGGTGTGCCGGGCCGGGTCGAGCAGGGCGTCACGGAGGGCGGCCACCATGTTGCCGCGGTTGAAGCTGATGTTGTCGCGCTGCTCGCGGGCGACCTCGGCGGCGGGGCGCTCGGTAGGGGCGGTGATGTGCAGCCGGGCAAGAAGGTAGTCGGCGGCGATGGCGTACCCGGCGCGGCCGTCCGGGTGGAGCTCCCACCATGTGGGGCAGTCGCTGTCAGCCTCAATGTCGGCGGCGTTGAGCATGCGGGCGAGCTTGTCGGGGCTGACGAGCCCGGCCTCGGTACGCAGGTCATTGGCGGGCATGGCGGCGGTCTTGCTGGCCATCTCCCCGCAGCCGGGGCATCGGATGGTGTCCGTGTCCGTGGGCGCGGTCATCGTGGCGTCGCAGTCGTCGCAGTGGTAGGTCATGGGGGCCTCTCAGGGTGTGGAGTGGGAGGGTGCGCGGGTGCTCGCGCGCGGTGCGGGCGGCGGCCGGGCCCGGGGTCAGAACGGGGGTTCGTCGCTGCTGGTCTGGCTGGTGTCCCACGGGTTGTTGGCGGGGGACTGCTGGGCGCCGTATCCGCCGGTGGCGGGCTGCTGCTGGCGCTGTGTCGGGCCCTGGTTGCCGTTGGTCCGGGTGACGGCGGCGGTCGCGGTCTTCAGCGACGGGCCGACCTCCTCGGCCTCCAGCTCGTACACGGTGCGCTTCACGCCCTCGCGGTCCTCGTACGAGCGCTGCTTGAGGGCGCCGCGGACGATGACGCGCATGCCCCGCTGGAGCGATCCGGCGCAGTTCTCGCCGAGCGACCGCCAGGCCGTGACGGTGAGGAAAAGCGACTCGCCGTCGCGCCATTCGTTCGTCGACTTGTCGAACGTGCGGGGGGTGGACGCGACGCGGAAGCGGGCCACGGCGTGCCCGGCCGGGGTGAAGCGAAGTTCGGGGTCATCAACCAGGTTGCCGGTGAGCGTGAGAACGGTCTCGCCTGCCATCAGGCGGCCTGCCTTTCGGTGGTGGGGTGGAGCTGGATGACGGGGGTGGTGGGGCGTCGGCGGCATGTGCGGCACTGCCGGTGTCCGGCGGGGGTGCGGTAGGTGTTCTCGCTGTCGTACGGGTGGCCGGCCGGGCAGTGCGTGGCGCGGGCGGCGCGGGCGGCGGGGCCCATGCTGCGCAGCGTGTTGACGCGGTGGGTGACGGGCTCGGTGTGGTCCGGGCGGACACAAGCCCGGTTGCGGCAGAGGTGGTCGAGCTCCAGGCCGGCCGGTATCGGGCCGAGCGACTGCTCGTACGACCAGCGGTGCGCGCCGGTGACGGTGGCGCCCGCGCGGAAGCTGCCGTAGCCGCGGTTGTTGATTGCGCCGGTCCAGGTCCAGCAGCGGCCGGGGGCCTGCCGGTGGAGGGTGAGGGGTCCGTCGAAGCGGACGCGGGACCAGTAGCGCCATGCGGCGGTGGGGCGGGGCCGGGCCATGGGCGGGTCCTCTCTGGTCTGAGCAGGGCTCACTGTTCCGTGCGTGCATGAACTTTGATCGTGCACGCATGAAACATAGCGTGCAGGGGGGTGCGCTGGCTACTCGTGGCGCACCCCCCTGGCGGGGTTATGCGGCCCGTAGGGCGGCGGCGATGACGTCGGGGGCGGCGATGTGCCATCCCTCGCGGGCAAGGGCTGCTACGGCGGCGCGGGCGACCGCCTCGGGTGCGCTGGCGGGGTGGTCGCGGATGGTCGCGGCGATGACCGCGGCAACGGCATCGGGGATCATCGCTGCGCTCCGGTGATGTGGCGGGCGGTGGCCTGGCCGGTGGCGGCAAGGTCGATCGGCGGGCGCCGCATCAGGCGGGCCATGGTGTCGTGCTCGACCATGGCGTCGAGCGCGGCGGCAAGGGTGTTGCGCGCGGCCTGCTGCTCGTAGTCGGCGCGGTGCCGCTGCTCTCGCTGCTCGGCGGCGGCCTGGTCCCGCGCGGCGCGCAGCCGGGCGGCGAGGAGGGCGGGACCGTCGACCTCCCGCACGGTGCGCCACTCGGCTCCGCGGGCCTCCTCAACGATGACGTACCCGCCCTGGTCGACGAACTCGGCGACCATGCGGTCGCGGGCCTTGCGGTCGGTGGTGGTGCGAACGGCCGGCCGGTCGGGGCGGGCGTCCCACGACGCGGTGATGCGCCAGGTGCGCCCGCCGCGGGTGCGGTCGCCGGTGTTCGGCTTCCGCTTGTACGGGCGGTCGGGGTGCTTGGTGTTGCGGTTCATGCGGCGGGCTCCTGCTGTGCGGTGGCCAGGTCGAGCCGGGTCGGGTGGGGGGTGGTGCGGCGGCGGGCGCCGTTCTTGCCCATGCGGCAGGGCTGGCCGGGGTCGGCGTGGCACGGCTCGTACGGGCACCGGACGTTGAGCGGGTCGGGCAGGCCGTGCCGGGCCAGGGACTCGCGTTCGGCACGGACGGGCCGCAGGGCAACGAGGTCGTCGGCCACGCGCTGCGGGATGTAGTTGCCGAGCGCGGCCAGGCGCTCGGCGGCGAACGCTTCGCGCTCCTCGCGGGTGGCGCCGCCGGGAAGGGCCGGCCGATCCTCGCTGAATCCGACGGCGAGGCTTGCGGACTGCGGGGTGACCCGGCCGTCGGCAATGGCTTCGAGCATGGCGCGGCGGCGGGCAATCGACTGGGCGCCGGTCTCGCCGGGGTGTCCGTCGTAGACCACGGTGGCCGCGGCGACCCGCTCGCGGCGGATGGTGGCGCGCTGCTGGCGGACGTGCGCGGGGGTCAGCCACTTGTCGGTCTCGGAGTAGTGGCGGGCGACGGCGGCGCGGGCGTCGTCGTCGTAGGGGGTCTGGTGGAGCGCGGCGGCCCATGCGCGGGAGTCGGCCTCGCCGACGGTGCGGCGGTCGAACGCGGCGGCCAGGGTGAGCAGTTCGGCGGCGTCTGCGGGTGTCACTGTGCGGCCTCCTCGGCGCGGAGACGCGCGGCCAGGGACATGCCCTCGGCTACGCGCTGATCGGTTGTGGACGGTCGGCCGGTAGCGATGGGAACGACGTTGCTGCCGGGGGCGGGCTGGCGGCGGATGTCCGCCAACGCGAACTGCAGGGTGCCGCCGGTGACCGGCTTGCTGGTCTGGCCAAGACGGTCGAGTGCGGCGGCGAGCAGCTGCTCGTCGAGTCCGTTGGTGAGGGCGTCGGCGACGGCGCGGCGAATCGCGGTGCGGGACTGTGCGGTGCTGCGGCCGTACGTCGACCACCAGGAGTCGACAAGGGCGGCTGCTGCTGCCCGCTCTCCCTGGGGGGAAGGGGGGGTTGTACTTCCGAAGGAAGTACTACGGGACGGGTCGGGTCGGGGGGACCGTGACGGTCCCGTACCGTCACGGTGTGACTGCATGCCCTGACCTGCGAAAAGGTCTGGAAACTCGATGTTTTCCGGAGCGGTTTCAGAATTTTCGTCCGACGTTTCACCCGTAAAAGAGTTCTTTTTCGGGGGTGATTCGCGGCGCGTTTCCCGCTCGGCGCGCTTCTCTGAGGCCCGGTCACGGGCCCGCTGCTGACGATCCGCAGCAGCGGCACGGCCCTGCTCGACCTTCGCCCGCGACGGGTTGTAGACCAAGAAGTCGTGCATGTAGAAGTCACCGGCGGGGACGTCCGGGCACCGGGCGCAGCCGTGCCCATGCTCGTGCCACAGCCCGGCCGCGACCAGCTTCCGGGCCTGCGGGGCGGTGCCGTACAGCTGCGCGACGACCCCGGGCACGGCGCCCTCGGTGAGGTGCTGCGCGGCGTAACTGCCCGCGCGCAGCCACAACCCGAGCCCGCCGTTTCCGGCCTTGATCAGCTTCGGATGCATGTG
The DNA here is from genome assembly GCF_030116705.1 of Streptomyces sp. ML-6. NCBI lineage: Bacteria > Bacillati > Actinomycetota > Actinomycetes > Kitasatosporales > Streptomycetaceae > Streptomyces > Streptomyces sp. ML-6. The sequence continues at coordinate 3,451,749 of NZ_JAOTIK010000001.1, read as the reverse complement.
CGCGGTGTCGTCGATCTTGAACCAAGTCACTGGTGCTCCTGCGGGTGGGGCACCCGGGGCGAGAGGCTGTCGGCCGGTCTCGCCCCGGGGCGTGCTGGGGTTACTGCGGGGAGGTGAGGGGGCGTCCGCAGACGCACACGAGGCGGCCATCGGCCACGGCGGGGTGACGCCACCGGTGGAACGGGCACGGCTCGAACAGGGCGGGGCCGGGCGGGTGCTGGACGATCGCGACTCGTCCCGCGTACGGGCCGCCCATGGCCCGGATCGGGTGCGAGTCCGAGCAGGCGAGACACCGGCCGGTGGTCCCGCCGGGCAGCGGCTCGTACAGTCCCCGCCGGGAACCGGGGCACCACCGGGGCGGGGTGAGCGACCGCGGCCCGAACACCAGCCGTCGGCCAGCCGGGCCGTTCTCCTCCTGCCCGGCCCCGACCGCCCGCCCATCGCACGTCGCGCAGACCGGCAATCCGTCCGTCACGGTCTCGGTGGTGAGCAGCGGCCGGGCCCGGTGGAGTCCGCCGACCTGCGGCCCGCACCACACCGAGTACACAGTGCGGTCGTCGGCCGTGCGGACGCCGGACCGGGGCCGGTGCCACCGGGACATCCCGCCGGTGCGCACGAACCGCGGCGCGGTGTCGAGCGGTTCGGCGTCGGTGCGGCCGATGCCGTACGTGATCGGCGGCAGCAGCGTCACAGGCACGGTGCCCCCTTGTGGGCGTGCCGCTCGATCTCCTCGCCCGTGATGGCTTCGACGAGAGCGCACACCAGCACTTCGGCCGCGTTCGGAGTGACGGCGTTGCCGTACTGGCGGACCCGCTGCCGCTTGTTGCCCAGCACCACGTAGTCGTCGGCGAAACTCATGGCCCGGCCGATTTCCCCGGGCTCCAGCATCCGGAACAGCACGTCGTCGATGTCGACGCTGCCACGGACCAGGGCGTACCGGTCCCGTGTCGTGAGCGCGCCGATGGGGTCGCTTACCTGCCGGGCGGTGCCGTTGCCGTAGTAGGGGACGAGCATGTGCTCGGACGCACCCCGGGGGAGACACAGGCCGTGGTGGTTGCCGGACGCAGTGACCGTAGCCAGGGACTCGGACACCGCACGGGCCGTCGAGTTCCCGCCGCGCAGCTCCGCGATAAACGGGAGCCAGGCGAGACCGGTCTCGTTCCGGGTTGTCATGGTGCGCAGCGGGCCTAGCGCCGATGCGGCGTCCTTCCCGTCCCGCCCTTCGACCGGCACCATCAGCGGCGGCACCATCAGCGCGTCGTTCTCACGGGTCGTGCGCGCGGGCATCGGGTCGGCCACGGACACAGCGTCGTTCCGCCACGTCCCGCCGGACGGGACCAGCATGGGCACCGGCTGGGAGAACCGGGCCAGGCCGGCTTCGATCCGGGCCAGGGTCTTGGCCGCGAGCGGCCGGGCCCGGTCGCCGATCCGTCGCCCCGGAATGCTCCAGTCGATCGCCACCGCGGCGGGCAGAGCCTCGGGCTCGACGACCTGCATGCCGCAGCTGCCGTTCGGGCACCGGTAGACGTATTGCTGCCGGTATCGGCCCATGTCTCGGCCGGGCTTGAACGACTGCACGGCACGGACCTGCACCCCGCACGTGGGGCACCAGGCCCGGGGCCGCAGCCACTTGTCCCAGTCCGGGCGGCGGCCGAGGCTCTTGTGCCAGTAGCCGACGTACAGCCGGTCGCGGGACTGCGGAGCGCCGTGCACGCTGCGCGGGTCGGCGTGCATCGAGTTGAGCGCGATCAAGCGGGTCTCGTACCCCAGTTTGTGAATCTCGCCGATCCACCGATCCCACTCGGCCCACGCCCGGACGTCGGTGACGTTCTCGACGATTCCGGCCTTGACGAGTCCGCCGCGCTCGATCACCCCGCGCAGGTAGAGCGGCACTTCCTCCATCAGCGCGCGGGACTCTTCCTCGGCGGACTCCTGCGGGTCGGCCAGGTCGGCATCCGCGTACTGCTCGGCCTCCAGCTCGGCGTACAGGTCGAGCAGATCACCCTGCACCGCGTGCTCGAAACTGCGCTTGCGGCCCTTGGCGATGGACCAGTTGGTGCACTCCGGCGACGCCCAGAACAGGTCAGTGACCGGCCAGCTCCAGACGGGCGCCTTCCGAATGTCGCCGCGGTAGTGCGAAGCGCCGGGGAAGTTCGCTTCGTGGCTGTCCAGCGCCAAGTCCCAGTGGTTCGCGGCCCGCTCGACCCGCACACCGGGCACCGCGTGCATCCCCTGCGACGACCCGCCCGCACCCGCGAACCAGTCCATGACCGTGATGGCGTCGTTGTCGTGGCGGTAGGCCATGGTCAGTTCTCCGTTCGGGTGTAGAAGGGGCGCGTGAGGGCCGGCTGGTGCTCCTCGCACCGCGGCCCGCAGATGTACGGCCGGGTCGGGAGCGCACCGCACTGCGGGTTGCCGTGCTGGCACGGGCGCGGCGGCCGGTCGGTAGCGGTCATGTCATGCACCACCCGGAGTCACACAGGCCGTCGGCCTCGTCGAACATCGGGAGCAGGTCCACGCCGTCCGGGATCGCCTCACGGAGCGGGCGGCCGAACCGGGTCAGGTAGACGTGGTCCTTGCCGAGTTCGTCGCGCCGCTCGTTGAGGAGTTCTTCGAGCTGGCACGACTTCTCGAACAGGTCCGGCTCGTTGCGGCGCATGTCGTGCCACGTCTCGGGCCGGTGGAACGGGCAGAAGTAACAGCTGCTCTTCGGCGGGACGGGAAGGCCGGCCTCGCTGATGATCCGCACGCAGTCGGTTCGACGGAGCCCGAGGTCAAGCAGCGGGTACGTGATCAGCTCGTGAGGCTCGGTGCGCCGGTTGTTCGCCCGGTGAATCTCGTCCACGCTGATTCCGATCCCGATCGTCGCCGGGGCCGCCGCAGTCGCGCCGCGCCGCTTCAGCTCCTTCGCGGTCACCTTGATCTTGAAATCGGCGGTGCATCTGCGGGTGCCAGGCGCTCCGTTGGACATGCGGACCGGGATCGGGAGGGACCGCGACCCTTCACGGGTGAGGCGGCCGAGCAGCGTTTCCGTAGTGCCGTCCCGCTTCACGCGGTCCAGCACGACCAGCTCAATGCCGTGCTCGGCGGCGTACGGCCGGGCGTACTCCTCGACATACCGGAGCGTCCCGGGGTTCTCCGAGTCGTCTCCGACGTTCGCCATGAGGAAGAGAGGGAAGTCGATACGGCGCTGTGCGGCCAGCACGAGTAGCGCAGTGGACTGCACCCCTCCGCCATAGCTGATGGATCGGATGGGCTCGGGCATGGGGAGTTGCCCGGCAACCGGATCAGCCGGCGGGGTGTCCAGGTGGCGGCGGGCCCGGTCGAGCCGGGCGGCGGCGGTCACCGGCAGCCGTTCAGGTCGGCGAGCAGTTCGGCCGTGCGAGCGCGGCCGGGCCGGTCATCGACGCACCGGGGGGCAACGCACCCGGGCACGTCGCACTCCGCCTTGACGTAGCCGACCGGTGCGCGGCCGGTGCGCAGCTGGAAGGCCACGGCGCGGGCGGACAGCTGGCGGGCGCGGTAGCTGATCGTGGGGACGCCTGCGTTGTTCAGGTTCCCGGTCCATTCCATGTGGCCGTTGGCGAGCGGGCGGACGTTGGCCTGCCAGACCTCTTCCAGGGTGGCCGTGGTGCGGTGCGCGGGGGGCAGCGGGGTGGCCGGGGCGATGCCGAGCATGCGCCGGTACCGGGCCGGGGTGCTCTTGTCGAGCCTCAGCTCGGTGGCGATGGCGCGGTTGGTGGCGCCGCTCTCCAGCAGGGCGATCATGCGGTTACGGGTGGCAGGGGTGAGCACGGTCATCGCAGCGACTCCGCTCGGGCCTCAACCTCGGCGGCGGCCTCCGCGTCGTTCAGGTCCTCGGCGGTGAGACCGGCCCCAGCCCGCTCCAGCTCCCACAACAGGTCGGACATGTCGTAGTCGTAGCCGTCGTTGGCCGCGCAGATGACGGAGGAGAGGGTGCGACGGGTGGTGTCGAGCAGCTGCTCGACGGCGACCAGCCGGGCGGCCAGGGCGAGCATGTCGGCGGCGAGGAGACGGCCGACGGCGGCGCCGCTGTACCCGGAACGGTGAACACCTGCGGCAGCAGCCACGGCGTCGGCAACGGCCAGCATGGCGGCCGGGGTGGTGGTGCCGAGAAGTTCGGCGAGTACGGCCCGCTCGTCGGCGGTCATCAGGGTGATGCTCATGGGGTGGTGGTCCTTCCCGGGGCCCGCCCGCGCGGAGCGGGCCCCACGGGGCTACTCGGCGGCGGGGCGGTTTGGGGCGAGGGCGGGCAGCACGCGGGTGGCGAGGTCGGTCGTCCGCCACGCGTCCGCGATCAGCTCGGCGCCCGTGCGCGGCGACGTCTTCGACTTCCGCCGGTACGTGATCCGGGTGGACGCGGCCCCGGCCGGGGTGATGGAGACGCCAGGCACGTCGTGAATCTCGCCGGTGGCCGGGTCGGTGTACTGCGCGCGGCCGGCCGCGGTCATCGCCGCGAGCAGCAGCGCCGCGAACGACGGCCTGACCTCCGCGACGACCTGCATGGGGATGGTCCGCACGACGTGCTCGGCGGGGTAGGTGTCCCGGACCCACGTCCTGAACGCCTCGGTGTCGACGACCTGCGCGACGGTCTCGCCCGGGGCCCGGGTGATACTGCCGACCTTCGTGCCGTCCGGCAGCAGCGCATCCACCTGCGTGGCACCGGTCGCCTGGTACTGCTCGCCGAGCAGCTGCTCGGCGGTGTCCCGCGCATCGGCGTACGCCCGCTTGACCTCGGTGAGCAGCGCACCGAGCACAGCTTGCTTCGTGACGGCCTCGCGCACCGTGGCGGCGGCCGGGGCCGTGGGCTGCTCGGTCATCGGGCACCCCCGGCGGCCTCGATCTGCTGCCGGAACCGGTCGAGCACGGCGACCGGGGCCTGCCCGATCGGCATGCCGTGTACGCGCTCGAACTCGGCGTCGAGCGCTCCCAGCCCGGCCGCCGCCGCGGCGCGGCGCAACCGCTGCTCGGCGGCGTTGTCAGGGGCAGGGGAAGCCGTGGCACGATCCGTCGCAGCGACGGCCGTCGTGCCAGATGCGGCCGTGCTCGGCGTAGGGACCGGGGCGGCAGGCTCGGGCGCAGTCTCCGGCTTCACCGGTTCGTCCTGCGCGGCAGCCGTCTCCGGGTCCTTCGCCGGGGTGTGCACGGCCGACCACATGATGACCGCACGGCGCGAACCGTCGTTGTAGAGGGACAACCCGAACTGGTCGCCGAGGTTGGTCGCGCACCGCTTGAGAGCCTGCGACAGGGCGGTCTTCATCGCCATGTCGTGTGCGTCGCCGAGCCGCGGCTGATTCTGCGCGGCCCCGGCCGCAGCGTCGTCCCACGACGACAGGTGACGGCCGTCAGGGGTGCAGATGGTGAGTCGGACCTGTGCGCGGTAGACGACGGTCCACCGTCCCGGCTTGATCTCGGTCTGTGCGACGCAGGCGAGTTCAAGCGTTTCGTCGCTCCACCCACCGAACCCGAACACGCGGTTCAGCCAACGGCGGATGTCCCACGCCTCCACGTGCGACTGTCCGTTGAGGGTCTGGACGCGGGTGGGGTTGATCTGGGCGAGCAGGGTTTTCACCTGCGCGGGGGTGAGGTCGGCGGGCCCGGAACGGGCGGCGGGGAGGGCGGTCACGAGTGAGGGCCTTTCGGGGTGGTGTGGCGGATGTGCCCGGCAAGGCGGGTGATCCGGCCGGCGAGAGTGATTGCGACGTCCGGCGTCAGGCGCGGGTCGAGCACGCACTCGGCGGGCAACTCGTCCAGCAGCAGTTCGCGGGTGGCGTCGGCCCCGGCCGCGCGCATTGCCCGCTCGTAGTCGGGCATCGAGTCGTCGGCAACGGCGTGGTCCAGGCGGCGCACCGACTCGGCGTGCACCCGCAGCAGCGTGCTGATCGTCGTCGGGTCCGCGACGTACGCGGTCGCCAACTCGTCGAGCAGCGGCGCGAGCAGGGCGTCACGAACCGGGAGACGTACGGCGTCCCCAGCGGCGGTGAGGGTCGGGCGGATCACCGGGCCACCTCCGCGGTGTCGATGCCGAGCGCGGCCGGGACGTTCGGCGCGTCCGGGGTGAGGCGGCCGTCCCGGACGCTGTAGCGCTGCGGGGCGGACCAGTCGGCGCGGGGGTACATGTGGCGCAGCAGTCGGGCGGCGGCGCCGTGCGCCTCGCGGTCGGTGGCCAGGGGCAGGGCGAGTGCGTCGAGCAGCTGCACGTGTGTGCGCGGGGTGTCGTCCACGGTGACCGGCGTGATGCAGATGTCGGTGGTGCCGGGGGCGATCAGCTCGAGCTGCCGGGCGATGACGGCGGTGCGGGCGATGTGCTGCCGTGCGCTGCGGGCGCCGTAGATGGCGAGGCCGGCGCGAAATCGGCGGCGGGTAGGCTGCGGGGTGTTCACGATTCGTGTCTCCTACGGGTCGTGGTGGGCCGTCCGGGTCGCGACCGGGCGGCCCTTTGGTTTTCAGGCGGCAGTGCGGCGGTCGGCCGGGCTCCTGCGGGCGGCCCGGTCCTCGGTGATGCGTTGCTCCAGGTCGGCGAGCGAGGGACCACCGGGCTGGTGGCAGGCGCGGGCGGCGTCGGCGACGGTCATCCGGTCCATGGCGTCAAGGCCGTGACGCCAGATGCGTGCCGCGTCTCGTATCGCCTGGCGGCGGCGCAGCGCGGTCATTCCGCGGCCGGGTACAGCGATGCTGCGGTGACGCCGTAGGTGCGCTCGATGTTGGCGAGCGCGGGGCCGTTGGGCTCGCCCTGGCCGCCGGTCCACCGGCGGACCGTGGAGTAGGGCGCCCGCAGCCGCGCGGCGATCTGGGTGACCTGGTTGTCGCCGCAGGCGGCGGCGGCGGTCCGGAGCGGTCGGGGGTCAAAGGCCACAGCACACCTCGATTGTTCATGCGTGATCGGCGATCGATCACGCATGAAACATAGCATGTATCGATCGTGCGTGGAATATTCGTGAGGGAAGCGTGGAGCTCGACTTGAGTCTGCCGTGATGGGATAGTGACTGTGAGCGAGCAAAAAGCGTCGTACGCATAGTTAGTCGCTCGTGTGTGCGATACCGTGGCTGCTCGCCCAAGGGGAACCGGCGTGGGGGGCTACGCATGTGTAAGAAGTGTGCGCAGGGATCGAGGAATCGCTCATGCGCGATACATTGGTGCCATGACCACGGCTCGCACCCCCGAACCCCCACTCGACGCTGGTGTCGACGAGTGGCTGCGCTGGGCACTTCCCCGCCACGGATACGACCCAGACGAGAGAGGCACCCCCGCCAGACTCGCTGAGGCCGCCGACCTCCCCCCGGCCACTGTCTCGCGACTCCTCCGCGGCAAGGGGCGCCCTGACGCGCGCACCTTGCTGGCGGTGGCAAAGACGCTCGGTGAACCGGTTCTCCCCCTGCTCGTACGGGCCGGCTTCCTGCCCCCCGAGGAGCTTTCAGGCGAATTCCGCCCCCGCACCATCACCAAGGACGAAGCACTCGAAGCCCTCGGGGCCACCGATGCGGCCGACCAAAACGCGGTGCTGAGTCTGCTCAGCGCCCTCCACGCCAAGGGGGGCACCACCTAGAAAGGCTTGCTCGTGTCTGCTCGCACCACCTACCTGACCGCCTCATACTCGGCCGGACTCCTCGTTGTCGGCCTCACCATCCTGCTCACCAGCATCGCCACAGTCGAAATGGTGGGCCCATGCGTGGTAACCGGGGCCGTAGTCACCACCGCCGGCTCCGCCGCATCGGCAGTCACCGGCACCCGAGCAGCACGTGAATACGCCGCCGAGCAGGTAGCGCAGGCCGACAGCGCCGCTCTCGCCCGCGCCGTCATCCAGCACGACGCCAAACTTGCAGCCGCGCCGCCCGAACGCTCCGTCGTGGCATTCCAGCGACGCACTACCCGGGAGACCCCGTGATCCCACGACACGACCGCCCCCGCCCGAAGGGCTCACGCAGCACCATGCGTGAGCCCTTCGTGGCATATATCCGTGTCAGCACCTACTACGAGGAGAAGATCAGCGACGAAATCCAGCGCACCGCAATTACGGCGTGGGCCGAGCGCAACAACAAGGAAATCGTGCACTGGATCGAAGACCTCGACGTGTCGGGCCGCCTGCTCAAGCGGCGCATCGCCGAAGGAATTCGGTGGGTCGAAGAACGGCAGGCCCGCGGTATCGCCGTCTGGCGATACAGCCGGTTCGGTCGGTCCCGCCGCGGCAACGCCCTCAACCTGGCCCGGTTGGAAGCTGCGGGCGGCACTCTCGAATCGGCGACCGAGGCGGCCGATACCCGGACCCCCTTCGGCCGTTTCCAGCAGGGAATCAGCCTGAAATTCGCTGAGTACGAATCCGACCTCATCGGCCAGTCATGGGCGGAGACCCGTGGCCACCGCCGCGCCGCCGGCCTCCCTGCCACGGGCGGGAAGCGGTGGGGGTACGTCTGGCACCGCCGCCGCATCGACGAGACGACAGGCACGATCAGCCGCGAGTGGTACGAGCCAGACGACACCGGGCGGATTGTCACCGACCTGTACGAGCGCGTGGCCGACGGGGCGTCCATGGGGTCGGTGACGCAGTGGCTCGGCTCCCGCGGGTACATGGGCACCAAGGGCAAACCGTGGCTTCAGTCGGGGCTCACCCGCTACATGGACAGCGGCTTCGCAGCCGGCTGGATTCGGTACCACCCCGATGACTGCGACTGCCCTCCCAAGGACCCCGACAGCACTGCATCACGCGGCGAGAAGTGCCCCGCCCGAATTTGGGTGCCAGGAGACCACGAGCCCATTGTTCCCGAGGACGTGTGGGAGGCGTACAAGGAAAAGCGGGAAAGGGCGCGCAACACCCCCAGCGGCAACCGGCAACCGGCCTACAGCACATCCGGCCTCATGCGTTGCATACGCTGCGGCGGCACCGCATCAGCCGCCGGCGGTGCCACCTACGGCGCCGGGAAAGTATTGATCAGGAAGCCGGGATACATGTTCCGGTGCTCGGCCATGAAGGACAACGGCACCTGCGACGGGGCGTACATCCTGCGCAGCGTTGCCGAGGACGCCGTAAAAAAGCGACTGCGCCAATGGGCCAACGAGATTGAGACCGAGGCGGCGAAGATTCCGCAGCAGCTCGGCGAGGAGGTCGCCAGTCCCCATGAGCGGCTGAATGCCGCCCGCCAGCGCCTGAATGGCCGACTCGGGGAAATTCAGGAGGAAATCGACCGGCAGACCAGCTTGGTCAGCCGCAACATCATTCCCGAGGACTCATACATTCGCGAGCGCGACCGACTCGTGAAGGAGCAGGAGGGCGTAACGGCTGAGCTGGCCGAATTGGATCAGAGCGCGGATCAGGATGAGGTCAATCCGGCCGACTACCTGCCCGTTGTTCGCGGCCTTATCGACCGGTGGGAGATTACTCCGGTCGAGACGCGTCGGTCGATGCTGCGGACCGTGCTCCGTGGGGTGTGGATCTACCCGAAGTCGACCGCGCCGAGCGGGGCGAAGATTCCCGCATACGCGGTCCCGGTAGCCGTCTGGGAAGGTGATCCGCAGCTACTCGGCCGCCGCGCCAATGCATAACCGCAGGTCACAACCATGTTGGTAACGAGCGTCCTTCCCTTTCCTCCTTGAGCAGGTTGGCCAGGCTTTCGTTGCTCACGACATCTCCCATTCCCAGGGTGTCCGTTGTGTCCCGGGCATAGCTCATCAGGCCGGGGGCCGGGTGACAAGTGTCTGCCGGGAATTGGTTTAGACCTGTGTCTCGTGTATGGGGACCGTCCCGCATCCGCGTGCGGTGCGAGCCGTGCCGCGCATGACCGCGCAATGCGGAGCGGAGCCGGGCATTGCGGTGTCATGCGGGGCAGAACGACGCGGAGCCGCGCGGAGGCGGGACCACAAGGTCTCACGGACCGGGGACGAAACCGGTTCAGGCCTTGGTGTGTTCCGGCGCGCCCGGACCGGTATCGGAAGGACCACCCGGAACGGTGGGTGATGCGCCGGTGGGTGACATGGCGGCGGGCGAGGCGGTGATGGGTGGGATGGTGAGGGGCGGGAGGGTGAGGGGTGCGGTGGAGCACACAGGTCTGCGGGAGTCGGTGGCCTCGGGGCCCACGGGGTCGAAGACCTCGTCCAGGGCCAGCCCGCTGCTCGCCTCCTCGGTCAGCAGATACGCCTGCGCCTCGCCCACATGGAAGTACATCCCGTGCAACTGGAGCGTCCCCTCGGCGAGCCGCCGAGCCACCGCTTCGTGGGACCGCAAATGGTCCAGCTGCTGGACCACATTGGTGAGGCACAGCTGTTCGAGCGCATCGGCCGGAAGCCGTCCGGAGATCCGGGCCCAGGCGTGATTCCGGGACGTCATTCTGTTGAGGCTCGGCAGCCCGTGTCTCAGCCACCGCCACAGCGCGGTGGGGGGAGCGTCCTGGTCCGGTTCGCCGCCGAGGAGGGCCTGCATCGCGCCGCAGCCGGAGTGCCCGCAGACGGTGATGGACTCGACCTTCAGCACGTCCACCGCGTACTCGATCGCGGCGCCCACCGAATCGTCCCCCGACTCGGTGTCCGGCAGGGGCACCAGATTGCCGATGTTCCGCACGGTGAACAGGTCCCCCGGGCCGCTCGCCGTGATCATGCTGGTGACCAGCCGGGAATCGGCGCAGGTGATGAAGAGCTGGGACGGGCGCTGTCCCTCGAGGGCCAGCCGGGCCAGCTCACCGCGCACCAACGGGGCGGTGTTGCGCTGGAACGAACTCAGACCGCTGACCAGCCGGTCGCCCCCCGTCCTGCGTGGCGTGCCGCCTGCTGGGACGCCACCGGTGGGGATGCCGCCGATCGGGACGCTGCCGATGGGGGCTCCGTAGGCCTGGACACCACCGGACGAGGCGTTTCCGGTCGAGGCTCCACGGGGCGATGTGCTGTCGGTCGGGGTGCCAGCGGACGATGCGCCATCGGTCGGGGCGTTGGGTGCGGTGATGCGTGGGGTGCTTGGGGCGGCCACCGGGGCGGCGGACGGAACGATGGGTGAGCCGGTGGACGAGCCGGGAGAAAGACCGGCTGTTCGGCTGCTGATGCCGGGCGGGGCGTGGCCCGCCGGGGCGTCGGCTGTGACGGGACCGGCGGGTTCGACGGGGCCTGTGGGAGCAGTGGGTTCGACGGGGCCCGGGGCGTTGTCGAGCGCATTGCCGGGGGAGGCGCTCCAGCCCGTGCCGGCATCGTGGGCAGGGGCCGTGCCGATGCCGATGCCGATGTCGAGGACGGAGACGGGACCCGAGCCGGAGAGGGCCTCGGCGAAAGGAGCCTTGGCGAAGGAGGCTTTGGCGAAGGGTGCACCGGTGTCATGGCGGAGCGCGGGCACGCGGGTGGGCTCGTCGTGGCAGTGATGGTTGCGCCACGGCGTCCACGGGCGGCAGCAGGAGTGCGCCGCCGAGGCCGGCTCGGCGATCCGGCCGCCGGACCTCCCGGTGAACACAACCCTGCCGCCATGGGCGGTCTGGGCGTTGCTCCAGTCCTGGATCGCCTCGTACGCCGCATGGTCCATGAAGAAGCCGTCCAGCTCGACGACGGCGTCACCGCCCTGGGGCAGCTGGCCGAGCGTCCGGCTGAGCCGGGGCACCGCGAGGAACGTCAACTGCCCCCGCACGACGACCAGATGCTGCCCGCCTTGTTCGGTCACCGTGATCCGGGTCCGGCCCAACCGGTGCAGTGCCATGGCCACGGCCGCAGCGATGCCGATCGCCACCCCCTTGAGCACCCCGAAGAGCAGGACACCGGTGATCGTCGCCCCGTACACCAGGAACTCGCGGTGCTTGTGGACATTGCGGATGTGGGCGAAATTCACCATCTGGATGCCGACCATCATCACCAGTGCGGCGAGCGCCGCCAGCGGGATCCACTCCAGCACGGTGACGAGCAGCACGGTGGCGAGCAGCATCCAGACCCCGTGCAGCACGGTGGAGGCACGTCCCGTGGCCCCGGCACGCACATTCGCCGAGCTGCGCACCGCGCCACCGGACACCGCCAGCCCGCCCACCAGCCCGGACAGGGCGTTGGCGATGCCCTGGGCCCGTAGTTCGCGGTCGAGGTCGGAACGCTTGAGGGGCGGAACGGGAAGGCCGGTCGAGCCGGGCGACGGACCCCTGCCCGACGCCGGAGCCACAGGTGCAGTGGGCGTGGGCGCCGTCGGTGAGCTGGTATCGGGCCGGGCGGCCGTTCGCTCGGCGGCGCGGCCGGCCGACAGCTTGTCCACGGCGACCGCGGCGAGCAACGACTCCAGGCTGGCCACCAGCATCACCGTGAACACCGCAGTGGCCAGGGCCAGTACGGGCCCGTGCGGCATCTCCGGGAAGGCGTGCGACCGCCAGGAGGGCAGGTCGACGCGGGCGATGCCGGGTGCGGCGACCGCGGCCACCGCCGTGGCGGTCACCACGGCGGCGAGGGCGGCCGGGATTCTCCGTACCGCTCGGCCGCCCCGTCCCGGAAGTCTTGGCCACAGGACCAGAACGGCGATGGTCAGGACGCCGATCAATGGAGCGGCGGGGGAGAACCGGCTCAACTGGTCCGGCAGGGAAAGCACATTGGCCACTGCTGAGCTCTGTGGCGAGCCGCCGAGCACGATGTGCAACTGGGCGAGCGCGATGGCCACGCCGATTCCGGCGAGGGTCCCGTGCACGATGGCGGGGCTGACGGCGAGGGCGCTGCGTGCTGCCCGGATCGAACCCAGCAGGATCTGCAGCAGTCCGGCACCGATGGTGATCGCGCAGGTGGTGCGCCAGCCGTAGAGGTGGATCAACTCGGCTGTCACCACGGTCAGTCCGGCGGACGGGCCGCTGACCTGGAGAGGGGTGCCGCCGAGCAGCCCGGCGACGATACCGCCGATGGCGGCGGAGATGAGCCCGGCCTGGAGCGGGGCGTCCATGGCGACGGCGAGGCCGAGCGACATGGGGACGGCAAGCAGGAAGACAGTGATCGAGGCGGACAGATCGGAGCCCGCGATGTGGAACCGCCTTTTGGCAGGCGGTCGCGGCGGGCTGTGCGGTCGCTTGACTCCCGAGGCGCGCGGTGGGCGCGAGCTGCGGGACGTGCGGTTATGACGAATGGGGGCGCAAGCGGACATGTTCCCGTCTCCTCCGGGCAGCGCGGTCGCGGAATGTGGGACGCGGCCGTGGGTCACGGCGTGCAGCGGCGGGATTTCTCAACTCTCGGTAAACAGATCGTAATGGAGAGTAAAGATTCATGTCCACGGTTGGGATCAAATAGACGATTTATAAACCCAATCGGGTGAATAAGTAGCTTTTCATATGGCCTGTCGTGCTGATTCTGGTGGGCCCCATGCGACCTTGGCCGCGCCGCGTGGGCACTTTCAGCGCAAATCACTTGCAAGGAAGAGGGTGGGCGGATGATGGCCGCCACGAAGAAGGCCGCCACGAGGGGAGCCGTCCGGGGAAGGGTCGCCAGGAGGGGAACCGTCACGAGGAAGGCCGCCACGGCGAGGACCGCCCGGCGGGTCGCCCTGGGTGTCACGGTCGTTGCGCTGACCGCAGGAATGGCGGGTTGTTCCTCCGGTCCGGACGTCGGCGCCGCCGGTCCGGAAGCCGCGAAGCGCGCCCCGGGGGCGGAGAAGGCTGCCGGGGCGAAGAAGAAGGCCCCCGAGGCTGCGCCCAAGAGCGTGTTCCGGCTCATCGGCGACGGGTCCACCGCCTTCACCGGCAGCCAGCCGAAGCAGCCCGTGCCCGAACGCCTGGCGCCTGGTCAGAAGCCCCCGCAATTCGTGGTGTTCTCCTGGGACGGTGCGGGCGAGGACAGCCAGAAGCTGTTCTCGCACTTCCGTGAGGTGGGCAAGAAGTACCACGCGAACATGACGTACTTCCTCAGCGGCGTGTACCTGCTGCCGGAGGACAAGCGGGAGCTCTACGACCCGCCGAAGCACAACGCCGGCAGCTCCGACATCGGCTTCAACGACCTCGAGGGCATCCGGAACACCCTCACTCAGGTGCGTGGTGCCTGGGAGGACGGCGACGAGATCGGCACCCACTTCAACGGCCACTTCTGCGGCCCGGAGGGCGGGGTCGGCACCTGGTCCGTGGAGCAGTGGAAGAGCGAGATCAACCAGGCCAAGTCCTTCGTGAAGAGCTGGAAGAGCAACACGCCCGGCCTCAAGGAGGAGAAGCCGCTCCCCTTCGACTACGACGAGGAACTCATCGGCGGCCGCACCCCCTGCCTGGAGGGGCGGAAGAACATGGTGGCCGCGGCGCGGACGATGGGATTCCGCTACGACTCCAGCGGGGTCAACAACCAGGTCTGGCCGAAGAAGAAGGACGGGATCTGGGACCTGTCGATGCAGCTCGTCCCCGTGCCGGGCCGCGGGTTCGAGACCCTCTCGATGGACTACAACTTCATGTTCAACCAATCCGGTACGACGCAGGGCGACCCGGACCGGCACGAGTACTGGGGCAACCAGATGCGCGATGGCCTGCTCCAGGCCTTCGACCGCTCCTACGACGGCAACCGCGCCCCGTTGATCATCGGCAACCACTTCGAGTCGTGGAACGGCGGCACCTACATGCGCGCCATCGAGGAGACCATCGCGGCCGTCTGCACCAAGGAAGAGGTGCGCTGCGTGTCCTTCCGGCAACTGGCCGACTGGCTGGACGCGCAGGATCCGGCGACGCTGGAGAAGCTCGGCACGCTGGGTGTCGGCCAGGCGCCCGAGCGGGGCTGGGCCGCTTTCCTCGGCGGAACGTCGGCCTCCAGGACCGGCGGCGCGGCAGGCGCGGCAGGTGCGGCAGGTGCGGTCCGTACGGAAGCCCGCCCGGACGAGAGCTGAGCGAACCCGCCGACGGGCCGACCGAACCACCCGGACTTCGACACGCCCGGCGCTCCGTACGCCGGGCGGGTCCGGGTGACGGAGTCGCGCGTCGGGCGCCGGCCGGGATGGAACACCGATCCCGGCCGGCGCCCGAGCGGACACCCGGAGGCGTCACGGCTCACGGCAGGCCCTCGGCGGGGGAGCCGGCGGGACCGAACGGGAACCGGCGGGGCGCGGCCGGCCCGGAGGACCGGCCGAACGGGAACCGCCGGTTCAGGCGGCCGGGAACCGCCGGTTCAGGTCCCGGGAACCACTGGCTCAGGCGGGCTGGACGGCGCCGTCCTGCGCGTACCGCTCGTCGAGAACGAAGGCGGGGTCGACCTGGGCGGCCAGATCGGCCCCCGTCTTCTCGTTGCCCCAGCTCTCCGCGTTCTTCAGGTGGAAGTGCACCATCTGCCGTGTGTAACGCTCCCAGTCCCGCTGCCCGTACGAGTCCTCCGCCGCGTTCTGCAGGGCCTGCAGCGCCATCCGGTTGTCGGCCTCCAGCAGTTCGAAGCGGGAGGGGCGCCCCTTCTCCATCGCCCGCACCCAGTCGGAGTGCCCGACGCTGACCAGCAGGTCGTCGCCCACCTCGGCGCGCAGGAAGTCCAGGTCGTCCTGGCCCTGCACCTTGTTGCCGATCACCTTCAACGCGACGCCGAAGTCCCGCGCGTACTCCTTGTACTGGCGATAGACGGAGACCCCCTTGCGGGTCGGTTCGGCGACCAGGAACGTCATGTCGAAGCGGGTGAACATCCCCGAGGCGAAAGAGTCCGAACCCGCCGTCATGTCGACGACGACGTACTCGTCGGGGCCGTCCACAAGGTGGTTGAGGCAGAGCTCGACCGCGCCGACCTTGGAGTGGTAGCAGGCGACCCCCAGATCCGACTCGGTGAACGGCCCGGTGGCCATCAACCGGATCTCCCCGTCGTCGAGCCGCACCGTACGGGCGCACGCGTCGTAGATCGGGTTGTCCTCGCCGATCCGCAACAGCCGCGATCCCTCACCCGGCGGAGTCGTTTTGATCATCGTCTCGGCGGAGGCGATACGGGGGTTGCTGCCGCGCAGGTACTCCTTGATCAAGGGCAGGTGGGCGCCCATGGCGGGCAGCGCCGCGGCCTCCTGGTCGTCCAGGCCGAGCGCGGCCCCGAGGTGCTGGTTGATGTCGGCGTCCACCGCGACGACGTGGGCTTCATTGGCGGCGAGGTGGCGGATGAAGAGCGAGGACAACGTGGTCTTGCCGCTGCCGCCCTTCCCTACGAAAGCGATCTTCATGTTCACCTAGGGTAGCGGTGCAATTGCTTTCCGCTGTCGCACTTCGTGAAGAAGGCCACTCCCGGTCGGTATCGGCGCAGGGGGCGCGTAGCCTCGCTGCTTATGAGTACGACTGCCTCTGATCCGCTCGCCGCCCTGGGCTCCTTGCCGGGGGTCGCCGATGCGGTGGACTCCGTACGCAAGGCCGTCGACCGGGTCTACGGTCACCGGGTCATGCGGCGCCGCAGCAACGAGGTCACCGCCGAAGCGGCCCTGCGCGGCGCTCGCGGCTCGGCGGCGCTGTCGGGTGCCGACTGGAGCCTGGAAGAGGTGCGTCGACGTACCGACTTCAGCGGTGACGACGAGGCGCGGGTGATCGGCGCGGCCCTGAGGCTGACCGCCGAAGCGGGTCAACTCCTTTCCATCTGGCGGCAGTCACCGCTGCGGGTGCTGGCCCGGCTGCACCTGGTCGCCGCCGGCGGGGCGGAGCCCGAGGACTCCATCGGCCGGCCGAGACTGGCGGGCGAGCCCGTGGCCGAACCGTTGGTCGAAGCGCCGCTGCCGGACGCCGACGAGGTGGCCGGACGGCTGGAGGGGCTCTCCGGGCTGATCCTCTCCGGCACTTCGGCGCCCGCGCTGGTGACGGCGGCGGTCGTGCACGGCGAACTGCTGGCCCTGCGTCCCTTCGGCTCGCACAACGGCCTCGTCGCGCGGACCGCCGAACGGATCGTGCTGATCGGGAGCGGGCTCGACCCCAAGTCGATCTGCCCGGCCGAGGTGGGTCATGCCGAACAGGGGCGGGCGGCGTACCTCGCGGCATTCGAGGGCTATCTGTCGGGTACGCCGGACGGGATGGCGGCCTGGATCACCCACTGCGGGCGCTCCGTGGAACTGGGCGTCCGGGAGTCGACGGCGGTGTGCGAGGCGCTGCAGCGGGGCGCGGCATGAAGCAGGGCGTGGCATGAAGTAGGACGCGGTATGAGGCAGGGTGCTCGGAGTGGCGTGAGCCGTGCGCCCGGGAAGCCCGGTTTCGCGCATCTCGAAGCCGGGAGCTCGTGAAGCCATGGGGTCAGGGGCTCATGGGTTCACGAGGGCGCCGGGTGTGAGGGGGAGTGCCGCGAAATGGATGACCCGTCGGTGTGGTCCCGGGACGGGACTTCGTCGAGCGAGGTTCGATGGCACGGCGCCACCGGCGTAAAAAGCGTCGAAGCGACTTCGCGGCGGTGACTTCCGGGAGCGGCTTCGTCGCATCGACTTCACGGTCCCGGAAAAGGGTTGCGGCGGTACCGTCCTCGGTACCGCCGCTGGCATGTCTGCCCAGTTACCATGCGTCCTCGATATGTGCCCATCAGGGCGGGTTCTTTGCCCGGTCCCTGGTGCGGCTGGCCCGTAATCGACGGGTCGACGTCGCGTGGGTGCTCGGCTTTCATGCTTCGGTCCGTGGGGCCTTCTCTGCGTTACTGGTAATCCTCTCGGATGTCCTTGGTCTCGCGGGCCGTTGAGTCCTTTGTACTCCAGAGGTGGTGCGAACGGTAGTGCTGGCCACACTTCTTTACTTTTAGGTTCAATTACGGGCGAGTCGGATAATTCGCGCGGGTGGTCCGGAATGCGGATTCCCGGCGCGCCCGACCGGCGGGCCGGCCCCCGCGACCGGCCCTGCGGGGTGCCCGGCCGCGGGAGTCGATGGCGGGAGCCGGGGGTGTGTGCGTCGGGTTTGTTGTGCCGGGGATCGTCAGGCCGAGGTCGGGGCGCCTCGGCGGCGGGAGGTGTACCAGACCAGCCCCGCCGTGACGGCGGCCGCGCCCACTGCCGCGGCGACCAGTGCCGGACGTGGCGGCATGGAGAACGCGGGCAGGCGTTGCTTGAGGCGGACCGGTCGGTTGAAGACGAGAATCGGCCACTCGCGAAGGGTCGCTTCGCGCCGTAGCGCGCGGTCCGGATTGACTGCGTGCGGATGGCCGACCGACTCCAGCATCGGCACGTCGGTGGCGGAGTCGCTGTAGGCGTAGCAGCGCGAGAGGTCGTACCCCTCCGACACCGCGAGGCTCCTGATCGCCTCGGCCTTGGTCGGGCCGTACGCGTAGTACTCCACCTCGCCGGTGAAGCAGCCGTCGTCGCCGACCACCATTCGGGTGGCGACGACCCGGTCGGCACCGAGCATCTCGCCGATGGGTTCGACGACCTCGGCGCCCGAGGTCGAGACGATCACCACGTCGCGCCCGGCGGTGTGATGCTCCTCGATGAGCGTCGCCGCTTCGTCGTAGATGATGGGGTCGATCAGATCGTGCAGGGTCTCGGCGACGATTTCTCTCACCTGCTGGACGTTCCAGCCCTTGCAGAGTGCGGAGAGATATTCTCGCATCCGTTCCATCTGATCGTGATCTGCGCCCCCGGCAAGGAACACGAACTGTGCGTACGCAGTGCGCAGTACGGCACGGCGGTTGATCAGTCCGCCTTGGTAGAAGGACTTGCTGAAGGCCAGTGTCGAAGACTTCGCAATGACCGTCTTGTCCAGGTCAAAGAAGGCTGCTGTGCGCGGCAAGAAGCGGTTTTCCACAAGGCAGAGCATAGGGGCCGACCATTCGGCGTAAACTCCGGCGCGTGGGTTTGCCTGAGAGGGCTCTCGGGTACACCATGGAAGTCACGGATCGTTCGCGACCGTGCTAACCCGGTCCGGCTCCTCCCCCCCCCGAGTCGGCCGTGGGGACGACCCCCGCTCTCCCCCCCGGCGGGGGTCGTCGCATGTCCGGGCGCGTTTCTTCCGTTCGGAATCAAGCATTCCGCCTCCATTTCGGTCGTGACGGCCCATCTCTTGCTCCGTCTCCATCACTCTGATTCGTCACGTTGCGTAGCGGAAGGGGTGCGCTGCGAAAGTCGCCGGTATGAGTGACGAAGTTATTCACAGGGGCGGAGTTGTCCCCAGCTTTTGAGCAAGATCCACATCTTTTCCCGAAGCGCTGCACGGTGATTCCTGCCGCGAAGTCCGCGGATTGCGGAATCGCTGGCCCCGGAACGATCCGAGAGCATCGCGAACCGCGATGAGGGTGCAGGGGGAAGGGAGTGGAGATCTTGGCCGGGTCCATCGCGTGGGATCGTCCGCCGGCCGCCGGAGCAGGGCGGGGCGGGCCACTGATCGTGACCGAGGATGTGGAACTGCTCGATGATCTGCTGCGCCTGTGCGCGGCGGCCGGGGCAGAACCGGAAGTCCATCACTCGCTGCCCGAGAACAGGGGAAGTTGGGAACAGGCCCCGATGGTTCTCGTGGGCGATGACGCCGCCCGGCGGTGCCGCGGGGCGGCGCGCAGACAGGGCGTGATGCTTGTCGGCCGGGAGCAGGACGCCCCGGACGTCTGGCGCCGTGCGGTGGAGATCGGGGCCGAATACGTACTGAGGCTGCCCGATTCGGAGGGGTGGCTGGTCGACCAGATCGCCAATGCGGTGGAAGGCGTGGGCCGGTCGGCGCTCACCGTGGGGGTGATCGGCGGGCGGGGCGGATCCGGTGCTTCCACGCTGGCCTGCGCCCTTGCGGTGACCGCCGCCAGGGCGGGTCGGCGGACGATGCTGATCGACGGCGACCCGCTCGGCGGAGGCATCGACGTGCTGCTCGGGGGCGAACGGGCCGAAGGGATGCGATGGCCGGATTTCGCCCATTCGAAGGGGCGGGTCGGCGGAGGCGCGCTGGAGGAGTCGCTGCCCGCGTTGCACGGGCTGCGGGTGCTCAGCTGGGGCCGTGACGACTGGGTGGTCGTCCCGCCCCGGGCCATGCAGGCCGTGCTGGCCGCCGCCCGCAGGCTCGGCGGGGTGGTCGTCGTCGATCTGCCCCGCCGGGTCGACGAGTCGGTGGCCGAGGCCCTTGCCCAGCTGGACCTGGGGCTGCTGGTGGTTCCGGGGGAACTCCGCGCGGTCGCGGCGGCTAAGCGGGTGGCCTCGATGGCCGGGATGGTCCTGGACGACCTGCGGGTCGTGGCCCGGGGCCCGTACGCGGCGGGTCTCGACGAGCGGTGGGTGGCCCAGGCACTGGGGCTGCCGCTCGTCGGTGAGCTGCCGATCGACTCCGGTCTGCTGGCCGATCAGGACAACGGATCACCGCCGGGCGGAAGCGCTCGCGGCCCATTGGCCAGGTTCTGTGCGGCGTTCTGGGAGCGGGCGCTCGCCGCGGAGAGCGCGGGGGGACGCACCGGCGGAGGTGCGTCATGACGGAGACGCTGCTCGACGCCGTGAGGCAACGGCTGGCGCAGAGCGGCGCGGCACCGACCCCGGCCGGAGTGGCGGCCGCGTTACGGGCCCAGGGGCGGTTGCTGGGGGACGTCGAAGTGCTCGGCGCGGCCGAGGAGTTGCGGGGCGAACTGGTCGGGACCGGGGTGCTGGAGCCGCTGCTCGCCGATCCGATGGTGACGGACGTACTGGTCTCCGCTCCGGACCGGGTGTGGGTGGACCGGGGCGGTGGGCTCGAACTGACCGGGGTGACCTTCGCGGACGCCGCCGCGGTGCGCAGGCTGGCGCAGCGGCTGGCGGCCGTGGCGGGACGGCGGCTGGACGACGCCCGCCCCTGGGTGGATGCCCGGCTGCCGGACGGCACCCGTATGCATGCCGTGCTGCCACCGGTGTCGGTCGGTTCGACGTGCCTGTCGCTGCGGGTGGTGCGGCCCAGGGCCTTCTCGCTGGCGGAACTGGTCGCGGCGGGGACCGTGCCGCCCGGCGGCGAGCGGGTGCTGCGGGCCCTGGTGGAGGCCCGTGTCTCGTACCTGATCAGCGGAGGGACGGGAGCGGGGAAGACGACTCTTCTGTCGAGTCTGCTGGGCGCGGTCGGGGAACGCGAGCGCATCGTGCTGGCCGAGGACTCGGCGGAGCTGCGGCCGGACCATCCGCATGTGGTGCGGCTGGAGTCGCGCCCCGCCAACCAGGAAGGGGCGGGGCGGGTGACGCTCCGGGACCTGGTGCGGCAGGCGCTGCGCATGAGGCCCGACCGACTGGTGGTCGGAGAGGTCCGCGGTGCCGAGGTCACGGAACTCCTGGCCGCCCTCAACACAGGTCATGAAGGTGGTTGCGGGACGGTCCACGCCAACGCGGCCGAGCACGTGCCGGCCCGTCTCGAAGCGCTGGGAACGGCGGCGGGGCTGGAGCGGACGGCGCTCCACAGCCAGCTGGCGGCAGCCCTGTCGGTGGTGGTCCACCTCGTGCGCGACCGGGCCGGGCAACGGCGGATCGCCGAGGTGCACGTTCTGGAGCGGGACACGGCGGGGCTGGTGGTGGCGGTGCCCGCCCTGCGCTGGGGCGTCGACGGTTTTGTACGGGAACGGGGCTGGGAACGGCTGCGCTCGCTGATCGGAGGCGCGCCGTGAGCGGTGGCGGTGCGTCGGTGGGGTCGGCGCCGGGCGTGGCCTGCGCGGCCGCTCTGTGCGCCGGAGCGGCGGCCTGGTTGGTGATGGCGCGGGACCACGGGCGGCAGAGGGCGCGGGTGCTGTTCGTCGACGGGCCGGTCCGCTCGCCGCTGCGTGTGTGGTGGGAGCGGGCCCGGGCACGGCTGCTGGGGCACTTGAGGGAGCGGAGGGAATGGCTCTGTCTTCCGGTGGCGCTGCTCGTCGCAGTGCTGGGGGAATCCGTGCTGCCGCTGCTCGCCGGGGCGGCGGCGGTCCCCCTGATGCGCCGGTGGCTGCGCGGGCGGGCCCGGAGACAGGAGCGGGAACGCCGCGAGGCAGGGGTGGCGGCACTGTGCGGCGCGGTCGTGGGCGAGCTGCGGGCCGGGCGCGAGCCGGGGCAGGCGCTGCTGGCCGCGGTCCGGGAAACGGGGGCGCTGGGGGCGGCGGAGGCCGGTGTGTCGGCGGCGGCCCGGTTCGGTGGTGATGTGTCGGCGGCACTCGGGCAGGCGGCGCGGGAGCCCGGCCTGGACGGGCTCGCCGGGGTGGCGGCCTGCTGGCGGGTGGCGGTGGACGGCGGGGCAGGGCTCGCGGCGGGCCTGGACCGCCTGGAAGGCGCGCTGCGGGCCGAGCGGCGCAGACGGGAGGAGTTACGGGCCCGGCTGGCGGGCGCCTGGTCGACGGTCGCCGTACTGGCCCTGCTGCCGGTGCTGGGCCTGGGCCTGGGAGCGGCGCTCGGAGCCGACCCGCTGAGGGTGCTGCTCCACACCCCGGCCGGCCTGGCCTGCGTGGTGGTGGGTGGCCTGTTGGAAGCCGCGGGGCTCTGGTGGGCCGGCCGGATCGTACGGGCGGGGGAGACGGCATGAGCGGAATCACCGGTGGGTTCGGGGCGGCGGTGTGCGCGATTCTCGGCCCGGCGGCCTTCTGGTCGGCCCTGGCCCTGGCAGGAACACGGCGGAGGCGGGCGGGGTGCCGTCGGGGCGCCGCGCTGCTGGCAGTTCCTCTGGAGAGACGCCGACGCCGACGCGGGCCCACGGTGTCCGGCGACCGGGCGAAGGAATGGATCGCACCCCTGGCGGCCGTGGTGACGGGCTGGGCCCTGATCGGTGGCCCGCTGGGGTGCGCGGCAGGGCTGACAGGGGGTTACGGCGCCTGGCGATGGCAGCGGGCCCGCAAGGGACACGAGCAGCGGGACGGGAAGGAGGAGCAGGCGTGGGCCGCACGCCAACTCCCGCTGGCGGCCGATCTGCTGGCGGCCTGCGTCTCTGCCGGTGCCGGGCCGGGAGAGGCGGCCGAAGCAGTGGGGGAGTCGCTCGGCGGGCCGGTCGGTACGAGCCTGGCACAGGTGGCCGCGGAGATCCGCCTCGGCGGTGAACCCGCGGCGGCCTGGGGGAGGTTCGGCGAGATCCCGGGGGCGGGCGCGCTGGCCCGCTGCCTGGACCGGGCAGGCTCGACCGGGGCCCCGGCGGCCGAACCGGTGGCGAGGCTGGCCGAGGTGATGCGGGCGGAGCGGGCGAGCGCCGCCATGGCGCGCGCACAACGCGCGGGCGTACTGATCACCGGTCCGGTCGGACTCTGCTTTCTGCCCGCCTTCCTGGCGGTGGGCGTGGCCCCGGTGGTGATGGGCCTGGCGACCGGACTGCTTCACACCGGGTGAACCAAAAGATCGGGCACCTGAATTTTTTCCTACGAGAACGAGCAGTCAGCGGGGGTTGAAATGGCACGGCGAATCAGGGACTGGGCACGTGGCGTGGCACGTCGGGTCCGGTCCGACAACGGCATGACGACATCCGAATACGCGGTGGGAACGATCGCGGCCTGCGCGTTCGCGGCGGTGCTCTACAAGGTGGTCACCAGTCAGCCGGTCATGTCCGCACTGCAGTCACTGCTGAAGGAAGCGCTCGATGCGAAGTTCTGAGCGCGGCCACGGGCGACGACCTGCCGGGTGTCGTTCCCGGAGCGCGGACGGAAGAGCCGGGGAGGGGCGGGACCGGGGCGCGGTGACGGCCGAAGCGGCCATGGCGGTTCCGGTGCTGGTGGTGTTCGCCCTGACGTTGGTCTGGGCTCTGATGGCGGCCTCCGCCCAGATCCGGTGCGTGGACGCGGCGAGAGCCGGGGCGAGGGCCGCGGCCCGCTCCGAACCGGAGGCACAGGCGCTGGGCGTCGCCCGGTCGGCGGCCCCCGAAGGGGCCGAGGTCGCGATGGAGCGGACCGGGGAGCTGTGGCGGGTGCGGGTCGAGGTTTCGACGCCGGGCCCCGGCCCGCTGGCCCTGACGCTCCACGCGGAGGCGGCGGCACTGGCCGAGGACACGGTGGGGGTGGGGCAGTGACCGGTGTACGGAAACGGGAACGGGCGCGGGCGCGGGGCAGCGGCAGGGGCGGAGGAGAGAGGGCGGGCGGGGACAGGGGGCTGGCGACGGTGTGGGTGGCGATGACCACGGCCACGTTGTGCGCGGTGTTCGCGGTGGTACTGGCGATCGGGCAGGTGGTGGTCGTTCGGCACCGGGCCGGCGGTGCGGCGGACCTGGCGGCCCTGGCAGCGGCTGACCGGGCCCTGCAAGGGCCCGGTGCGGCCTGCGGCATCGCCGGGAAGGTGGCCGAGGCACAGGGGGCGGTGCTGGTGCGGTGCGTGGTGGATGGGGAGATCGCCGATGTGACGGCCCGGGTGGGGTTCGGGCCGTACGAGTCGGAGATCAGGTCCCGGGCCGGTCCTCCGACCGCCACTCCGGGGCCGGTCGCCGCTCCGGGTCCGGGTTCGGCTCCTGCTCCGGGTCCGGCCCCTGCCCCGGCTCCGGGTCCTGCTCCGGGGCCGGTCGCCGCTCCGGGTCCGGCCCCTGTCCAGGCCTCGGCTCCGGATCCGGGTCCTACTCCGACTCCTGCTCCGGGGCCGGCTTCGATGGGGCCGGATCCGGGGGACCCGGGTCTTCGGGGGGCTGCGGGGTGGAGCGGAGGAGTTCCGTGAGGAGACGCACGGCGCCGCGCTTGTGCAGCGGTTCGTTGCCGTTGCCGCACTTGGGGGACTGGATGCAGGAGGGGCAGCCCGCCTCGCACTCGCAGGACGCGATGGCCCGGCGGGTCGCGGCCAGCCAGGCCCGGGCGGTGTGGAAGGCCCGCTCGGCGAATCCGGCGCCGCCCGGGTGGCCGTCGTACACGAAGACGGTGGGCAGCAGGGTGTCCGGATGCAGCGGCACGGAGACGCCACCGATGTCCCACCGGTCGCAGGTGGCGAAGAGCGGCAGCATCCCGATCGATGCGTGCTCCGCGGCGTGCAGGGCCCCGCCCAGGATCTCCGGATTGATCCGGGCGGCGTCGAGCTGGTCCTCGGTGACCGTCCACCACACGGCCCGGGTGCGCAGGGTGCGGGGCGGCAGGTCCAGTTTGGTCTCGCCGAGGACCTCGCCGGTGAGCAGTTTGCGGCGCAGGAAGGAGACGACCTGGTTGGTCACTTCGACGGAGCCGTAACAGAGCCGTCCGTCGCCCCAGGGGATCTCGGTGTCGGTCTCCAGGACGGCGATGGAGGTGGTGTCGCGCGCGGTGGTGGAGTAGGGCGGGACGGCCTCTTCGACCAGGGCCACCGAGTCCTCCAGGTCCAGTTTCCGGACCAGGTAGGTGCGTCCCTGGTGGAGGTGGACGGCGCCTTCGTGGACAGCGGTGTGCGCGGCCGATTCGTCGATGGTGCCCAGGAGCCGACCGGTGCCCTCCTCGACGATCTGGACGGGGCGTCCGCCCTCGCCGCGGATGTCGGTGAGATCGACGGCGCGTTCGCGGCGGGTCCAGTGCCAGCCCGTCGCCCGTCTGCGCAGCAGCTTCGCCGCTTCCAGCTGCGGCAGCAGTTCGGCCCCGGCGGGGCCGAAGAGATCCAGGTCGGGCCGGGTGAGGGGGAGCTCGGCCGCGGCGGCGCACAGATGGGGGGCGAGGACGTACGGGTTGTCCGGGTCGAGGACGGTCGACTCCACCGGCTGCTGGAACAGCGCCTCGGGGTGGTGGACGAGGAAGGTGTCCAGCGGGTCGTCGCGGGCCACCAGGACGGCCAGGGCGCCCTGGCCGGCGCGCCCGGCCCGACCGGCCTGCTGCCACAGCGACGCCCTGGTGCCGGGGTAGCCGGCGATGACGACGGCGTCCAGCCCGGAGACGTCCACGCCGAGTTCCAGGGCGGTGGTGGCGGCCAGGCCGAGCAGCTGTCCGGAGTGCAGGGCGCGTTCCAGGGCGCGGCGTTCCTCGGGGAGGTAGCCCCCGCGGTAGGCGGCGACCCGGTCGGGCAGGGAGCGGTCCACCTCGGCGAGGCGTTCCTTGGCGATGACGGAGATCAGCTCGGCGCCGCGCCGGGAGCGCACGAAGGCGACCGAGCGGACGCCCTGGACGGTCAGATCGGTGAGGAGGTCGGCGGTCTCGGCGGTGGCGGTGCGGCGTACGGGCGCGCCCTTCTCCCCGTGCAGCTCGGTCAGGGGCGGCTCCCACAGGGCGAAGACGAGTTCGCCGCGGGGCGAGGCGTCGTCGGCGATCTCCGTGACCCGGAGGCCGGTGAGGCGGCCTGCGGCGACGGAGGGCTCCGCCGCCGTGGCGGAGGCGAGGAGGAAGACCGGATCCGCGCCGTAGCGGGCGCACAGACGGCGGAGGCGGCGCACCACCTGGGCGACGTGGGAGCCGAAGACACCGCGGTAGGTGTGGCACTCGTCGATGACGACGAAGCGCAGGGCGCGCAGGAAGGAGGACCAACGCGGGTGGGACGGGAGTATGCCGCGGTGCAGCATGTCGGGGTTGGTCAGGACGTAGTTGGCGTACTGGCGCACCCATTCGCGTTCCTCGACCGGCGTGTCGCCGTCGTAGAGCGCAGGTCTGACGGCGTTGCCGAGCGGTGCCGCGAGTTCCTTCACCGCCCGCCTCTGGTCGGCGGCCAGGGCCTTGGTGGGGGCCAGGTACAGGGCGGTGGAGCCGCGGCCGTTCGGGGCCTCGGAGCCGTCGAGCAGGGTGCTGAGGACGGGGGCGAGGTAGGCGAGCGACTTGCCGGAGGCGGTGCCGGTGGCGATGACCACGGATTCGCCGTCCAGGGCGTGCTCGGCGGCCGCCGCCTGATGTGCCCACGGATGGTCGATTCCGGCCTTCCGGATCGCGGCGACGACTTCCGGCCGGATGCGATCGGGCCAGATGGCATGGGTTCCCGCACGCGGGGGCAAGTGCTCCGTATGAGTGATGCGCGCGGACCGGCCCGCCACTGCGGCGAGCCGGTCGAGGACCATGGCGGGAGAGGGGCTGGAGTCCTCGTTCCCGAGTGGTCGGCTGAGGCGGTGATTCTTGGCCATCGGCACCGAGTGTGTCACTGGCGTGACGGACAATGGCCCCAAGGCGTCGTGCATGCCTGCTGGTAAGTGATTGAATGCCATCGCGGCTGGCGATCCGTTCCCCGGCTCCGCCGGGGAGACCGAGGGGCGACCGCTCGATAGCAAGGTGCTGGAGGATCCGTGGACCTGTCCTTGTCGACTCGCAATGTGTCCGGCCCTGGTGGCGACCGTACGGTCGTCGAGGTCGGTGGCGAGATTGATGTGTATACCGCGCCCAAGCTGCGCGAGCAGTTGGTCGAGTTGGTGAATGACGGCAGCTACCACCTGGTTGTCGACATGGAAGGCGTCGACTTCCTCGACTCCACCGGCCTCGGCGTGCTGGTGGGCGGCCTGAAGCGTGTCCGGGCCCACGAGGGCTCGCTGCGCCTGGTCTGCAACCAGGAGCGCATTCTCAAGATCTTCCGGATCACCGGTCTGACCAAGGTGTTCCCGATCCACACCACGGTCGACGAGGCCGTGGCGGCCACCGACTGACGTCCGGTTCCACCGTTCGGGCCGGCCGAGGGGCCGGTCCGGCACCGGATCGGCGCACGGCCCGGGTGCCGGGCCCCGGCAGGCGGGACCGTCCGATATGGACGGGCTTCGCCGTCGGGCGGCCGGTTGCCGTGGCCGGACCCCCGGGCGGTCGCGCGGCTTTCCTGCCGGGCGGCCGGTCGGACGGTCGGACGGGTGCGGTTCCATCGGCCGGGCATGGGCGAGCGGTGGCCGGGAAACCGGCGCCGGGAGCCCTGAACGGCCGAAGGAGGAGCCGGAACGATCCGGTGCCTCGGTACCGGAACGATTCGGTGCCCCGCCATGGGGTCGGACGGTCGGGCCCTTTGGTGTCCGGGCGGCCTGCCAGGTGGTCCGGGGCGACCGGGGCAGCCGTTGGTCGGGGTTCGCCGATCGGGTCGGTTGCCCGCCGGGTGGCCGGGCCGTCTGCCGGTCGGACGGGTGATCGTGTTGCCGGGGGTCGGCGTGGCTGTCCGCCGGTCGGGTCATCGCCCGGCCGGACCGTCGGCCGACGCCCGGCCGACCGGTGGTCGGGCGCACGTCGGGCCGTCGGCGGCTTGCCGTTCGGCAGGTGGTGGCCGGTCTGCCCCCCCCGAGGTTTGTGGGTCGGCGCGGACCGGTGTGTGATGGTCGGTGGCGGCCTGCCGGCCGGGCTGTACGTTCGGTGTCCGGTCGGCTCGGAAGCGGGCCGGTCACCGGGTGGACGTCCGCGGATGTCTGCCGTTGGTGAATGTCTGTCGTCGGCCGGGGGCCGTACGTCGATGGTCCGGTTCGCCCGGCGGTCGACGGACAGGTCGGCCGGTCGTCGATCCCTGCAGGTTCCGGGAAGAGAAGTCCGTTCCTGCAGGTTCCGGAAGAAGAGCAGGGGCGTCGGGCAGTGGGCCCGGAACCCTGGGATGCACGCCCGTACGTCTGAGGGGGATCGCATGGCCACCGTTGAACTCCGCTTCAGTGCCCAGCCCGAACATGTCAGGACGGCCCGCCTCGTGGCCGCCGCCGTGGCACGCCGGGCGGGTATCGACGAAGCCGTGCTCGACGAGGTCAGACTCGCCGTCGGTGAGGCCTGCAGCCGCGCCGTGGGGCTGCACCGCAGCCATGGCATCACCGCTCCCGTCACCGTCGCCCTGATCGAGGAGGAGAAGTCCTTCGCCGTGGAGGTCGGCGACGAGGTGCCGGGGCCGGGCGCCGAGCCCACCCTCGGCGGGCGGCCCGGAGCGTCCGAGGCACACGGCGCCACGCCCGGCGCGGGACTCGACGAACCGGACCACGAGAGCGACGCGGACGGCGAGGACCAGATGGGTCTCGCGGTCATCAGCGGCCTCGTCGACGACGTGGAGGTCCGGTCGGGGATCAACGGTGGAGTGATCCGCATGACCTGGCCGAAGGCACCCGTGGACGCCCTTCCCTGAAGACACGGAAGGCACAGAAGACACGGAAAGGCGCAGAAAGCACGGAAGACACGGGAAGGGACGGGAAGGCACGTGGGATGCGGAAGGCGCGAGAGGCACTTCTCTGAAGACTCCCGGGGGCGAGCTCCGGGGCGCACACCGCCGTCTCCGTCGGGGTGCGGTCCGCCCGTCAGGACGCGGCTCCACCCCTCTTCCGGCCCATTTCTCGTTTCTCGATCCACCATTTGAGGCCCTGCTGAGCAGGGCCTTTATTTATTTCTCTGCGACCGGTGATCCCGGGAAAATGCGCCTGCCCCATTACTGCATTCGGGTCGATCTCGTGCCTCGATCATTTAATGACCGGCCGACTGTGGGCAATCGGATTAACCCTGCACTGTTTTGATCGGCTCCCGCTCCTTACAATTCGTCCACGACTTGAGCGCTGAGCGTCAAGGAGGACGTATGGCGGAGATCCTCAACACCCCACTGGTAGGAATGGCGCAAGATTCCGCATTCTCCGGCCTCTCCGGCCGCCCCGATTCCCTGGCCGCCGCGGTACTCACCGACGGCAATCGGGCGATCGTGGTCGTCGTCGCGGTCGTGGCCGTCGCCGCCCTGGTGGTGGCCCGATTGCTGGTGCGCCAGGTGCTGGCGGCCGGCGAGGGCACCGAGCGCATGAAAGAGATCGCGGCCGCCGTCCAGGAAGGCGCGAACGCCTATCTGGCCCGACAGCTGCGTACGGTGGGCGTCTTTGCCGTCGTGGTCTTCTTCCTTCTGTTGCTGCTGCCGGCCGACAACTGGTCGCAACGCGCGGGACGTTCGCTGTTCTTCCTCATCGGTGCGCTTTTCTCGGCGGCCACCGGATACATCGGTATGCGGCTTGCCGTGCGCAGTAATGTCCGTGTGGCTGCTGCTGCGCGTGAGGCGACGCCCGCGGGGGGAGAACCGGAAAAAGACCTCACCACCGTTTCGCACAAGGCAATGAAGATCGCTTTTCGTACCGGTGGTGTGGTCGGCATGATCACCGTGGGTCTCGGTCTGCTCGGCGCTTCCTGCGTCGTACTCGTCTATGCCGCCGACGCCCCGAAGGTGCTGGAGGGCTTCGGCCTCGGTGCCGCGCTGATCGCCATGTTCATGAGGGTCGGCGGCGGGATCTTCACCAAGGCGGCGGACGTCGGCGCCGACCTGGTGGGCAAGGTCGAACAGGGCATTCCGGAGGACGATCCGCGCAACGCGGCCACCATTGCCGACAACGTGGGCGACAACGTCGGTGACTGCGCAGGCATGGCGGCCGACCTCTTCGAGTCGTACGCCGTGACGCTCGTCGCCGCGCTGATCCTGGGCAAGGCCGCCTTCGGCGACTCGGGACTGGCCTTCCCGCTGATCGTCCCGGCGATCGGAGTGATCACCGCGATGATCGGGATCTTCGCGGTCGCCCCGCGCCGCGCCGATCGCAGCGGAATGACCGCCATCAACCGCGGGTTCTTCGTCTCCGCGGTGATCTCGTTGGTGCTGGTGGCCGTGGCCGTCTTCCTCTACCTGCCCTCCTCGTACGCGGAGCTGGCCGGGGTCGGCGACAGCTCGATCACCTCGCACGGCGGCGACCCGCGGCTCCTCGCGCTGGTCGCCGTCGCCATCGGCATCGTGCTGGCGGCCCTGATCCAGCAGCTGACCGGTTACTTCACCGAGACCGGCCGACGCCCCGTCCAGGACATCGGCAAGTCCTCGCTGACCGGACCGGCCACCGTCGTGCTCGCCGGCATCTCCATCGGACTGGAGTCCGCCGTCTACACGGCGCTGCTGATCGGACTCGGCGTCTACGGGGCGTTCCTGCTCGGCGGTACGTCGATCATGCTGGCGCTCTTCGCGGTGGCCCTCGCGGGGACCGGGCTGCTCACCACCGTCGGCGTCATCGTCGCCATGGACACCTTCGGGCCGGTCTCGGACAACGCACAGGGCATCGCCGAGATGTCGGGCGACGTCACGGGGGCCGGGGCGCAGGTCCTCACCGACCTCGACGCCGTCGGCAACACCACGAAGGCCATCACCAAGGGCATTGCCATCGCCACCGCGGTCCTGGCGGCCTCGGCGCTCTTCGGCTCGTACCGCGACGCGATCGCCACGGCGGTCGACGACGTGGCGGCCGGGGCGGGGGAGATGACGCTCAGCCTGGACATCTCGCAGCCGAACAACCTGGTGGGCCTGATCCTCGGCGCCGCGGTCGTCTTCCTCTTCTCGGGGCTCGCGATCAACGCGGTGTCGCGGTCCGCCGGAGCGGTGGTCTACGAGGTGCGGCGGCAGTTCCGCGAGCACCCGGGGATCATGGACCGCGGTGAGCGGCCCGAGTACGGGCGCGTCGTCGACATCTGCACCAAGGACGCCCTGCGCGAACTCGCCACGCCCGGCCTGCTCGCCGTCCTGGCGCCGATCGCCGTCGGGTTCACGCTCGGTGTCGGGGCGCTCGGTTCGTACCTCGCGGGCGCCATCGGGACGGGCACCCTGATGGCGGTCTTCCTCGCCAACTCCGGCGGGGCGTGGGACAACGCCAAGAAACTCGTCGAGGACGGTCATCACGGCGGCAAGGGCAGCGAGGCCCATGCCGCGACCGTCATCGGCGACACGGTCGGCGACCCGTTCAAGGACACGGCGGGTCCGGCGATCAACCCCCTGCTCAAGGTGATGAACCTGGTCGCGCTGCTCATCGCCCCGGCCGTGGTGCAGTTCAGCTACGGGCAGGACGCGAGCGCCGGTGTGCGGGTCCTGGTGGCGGCGATCGCCGTCGCGGTCGTCGTCGGGGCGGTCTACGTCTCCAAGCGGCGTGGCATCGCCGTGGAGGACGGGGAGGACGGGGAGAACCCCGGTGACGGGGACCGGTCCTCGGGGCCGCGGGGGCAGGCGGCCGTCTCGTGAGGCGGCGGAGGCGGAGGCGGAGGCGGCGACGAAGGGTGCTGCGAAGAGGGTGGGCCGAGGGAGCCCGGGAGGCCCCGGGCCAATGAGCGGGCGGGCGGCGCATCCTGATGTGCCGTCCGCTTCTTCGTCCCTCTGCCCTCTGCTTCTCTGCTTGCTCCTCTGCCTGCTCCTCCGTGTTTGCTTCTTTCTCTGCCGCTCCGGCCGTTCTTCCGGCCGCTCCTTCGCCCCCTGACCGATCTGCCCGATCTGCCCGGTCGTCCGTCCGGCCGTATCGTGGCGGTGGTGCCGCAGGCCGGTTCAGGCCGTCGAATCCGTACTCCGTTCGAGTGGTTGCTCGTTCAGGTGTTCGCGGCTTCCAGGGGCTGTGCGGGTGAGTTGTATCTCCCTCATTTCCCTTGGTGCAAATGGCTGCAAAAGGCCATTCACCGGACGTCCGGCTCGCGGAAGGAGGGCGCCCGCCGTGTAAGTTCCGGGGCCGAGAGCCTTGGAAGGGACCGATCCGGTGAACAAGAAGCTAGCGGCCGCACTGTCCGGCGGTGCGGTACTGGTGATCACGCTGTCGGGCTGCAGCAGCGACGACGACAAGAGCGAGAAGGTGAACGCCTGGGCCAAGCAGGTCTGCGACCAGGTCCAGCCCCAGCTCCAGAAGATCGCGAACGCGAACGCCGACATCCAGCAGCAGACCGCCGACAACAGCAAGCCCGTCGACGTGCAGCGCACCGACTCGGCCGCCTTCCAGCAGATCTCGCAGGCGTACAAGGCGCTGGGCGCGGCCGTCGAGTCGGCCGGTCCGCCGCCGGTCGACGGCGGCGAGACCACGCAGAAGGAGGCCGTCAAGGAACTCAACGCCTCCTCCGCGGCGTACGCGGACCTGCAGAAGAAGGTCGACGCCCTGGACACGAAGGACCAGGCGAAGTTCGCCGACGGGCTCAAGGGCATCGCGGACGAACTGGACAAGATCAGCAACAGCGGTGACAAGGCGCTGAAGAAGCTCCAGTCCGGAGAGGTCGGCGCCGCGATGGCCAAGCAGAAGGGCTGTCAGAAGCCGACGGCCTCGACGCAGCCGAAGTCCTCCACCACGCCATCCGGATCACCCAGCAAGAAGGCGTGACCCGGCGACGGGCGGGAGCCCCGCCGGAACGCGGAACCGGCTGTGCGGACGGCCCGGCGGCCCCGATGGGCGCCGGGCCGCTGCCGTTGTCGGTGGGAGCGGCCACAATGGGCGGGTGAGTACGACCAGCCTCCCCGCGCCCGACCGTTCGCCCCTGCTCCGCGAGGCCCTGCTCGCCGCGGACTTCACCGCCGACGGGCTCCTCGACCTGCTCGGCGCGCCCGCCTACGCGGCGCTCGCCCGCAGCGAGACGGTCCCGGCGCTGCGCGCCACCCGGGGCGAATCGCCGCTCGACACGCTGGTCCGGCTCTTCCTGCTCCAGCACCCGGTGCCGTACGAGCGGGCCCGTGCGGCGCTGCCGCTGGCCGAGTGCGTCGAGGACGGCTGGGTGACCCGCACCGGCGACGAGGTGCGGGCCGCGGTCGACGTGCGGCCGTACGGCGGGCCCGAGGGGCAGGACTGGTACATCGTCTCGGACCTGGGCTGCGCGGTCGGCGGCGCGGGCGGCATCGGCTCGCGCGAGGAGGGCGTGGTCCTCGGCGTCGGCGGGGCGTCCACCACGCTCGCCGGAATCACCGTCCGTACGCCTGTCGCCTCCGCGCTCGACGTCGGTACGGGCTCGGGCATCCAGGCGCTGCACGCCTCGCAGCACGCCACCCGGGTCACGGCCACCGACGTCAACCCCCGGGCGCTGGAGTTCACCCGGCTGACGCTCGCCCTGTCCGGCGTCGCCCCGGCCGAGCTGCGCGAGGGCTCCCTCTACGAACCGGTGGGCACGGAGACGTACGACCTGATCGTCTCCAACCCGCCGTTCGTCATCTCGCCCGGTGCCCGGCTCACCTACCGCGACGGCGGGATGGGCGGCGACGACCTGTGCCGGACCCTGGTGCGGCAGACGGGCGACCGGCTGAACGAGGGCGGGTACGCCCACTTCCTGGCCAACTGGCAGCACGTCGAGGGCGAGGAGTGGCAGAGCCGGGTGAGCTCCTGGATCCCGCACGGCTGCGATGCCTGGATCGTGCAGCGCGAGGTCCAGGACGTCACGCAGTACGCGGAGCTGTGGCTGCGCGACGGCGGCGACCACCGTACGGACCCCGCCGAGTACGCGGCGCGGTACGACGCCTGGCTGGACGAGTTCGAGGCCCGCAAGACCAAGGGCGTCGGCTTCGGCTGGATCACCCTGCGCAGGTCCGCCGCGGCCGCCGCCGGGAATCCGTCCATCGTGATCGAGGAGTGGCCGCACGCGGTGGAGCAGCCGCTCGGACCGGCCGTCGAGGCCCACTTCGCCCGCCAGGACTACCTCCGTGAGCAGGACGACGCCGCGCTCCTGGCCGGGCGCTTCACGCTGGCCGCCGAGGTGGTGCAGGAACAGGTGGGGCTGCCGGGCGCGGAGGACCCCGAGCACGTGGTGCTCCGTCAGAACCGGGGCATGCGACGCGCGACGAAGGTCGACGCCGTCGGAGCGGGCTTCGCGGGCGTGTGCGACGGGACGCTGCCGGCGGGCCGGATCCTGGACGCGATCGCCCAGCTGATGAACGAGGACCCGGTGCTGCTGCGTGACCGGACCCCGCAGGCGATCCGGCTGCTGGTGGAGGAGGGCTTCCTGGAGCCGGTGCCGCCGTCGGCGGGATGAGCGCGTGACTCCGGTTCCGGTTTCCGGCCGCTGGGACCGGGGCGCCGGACCACGGGGCCGCTGGGCCGACGGGCGGCTGGGCCGCCACAGTCGGCGACCCTACGGGCTCCGTTCCCGTTCGGACCCGTTTCGCCGTACGCGCGGACCCGGGTCGCCGTAGGTGACGAGCCGCCCCGTCGGCAGCGGGCGCGGGCCGATTGCCGCCCGCGTCGCGCCGGGGTCGCGGATTCCGGTTGGTTCCGGCCGGTGCGCGGCCCGGGATGCCCGGAAGTACGGGCCGGGACGCCCGGTGGTACGTGACCGGGGCGGTGGAGCGGTGTGGGCCGGGGTGCCCGGGGGTGCGTGATCGGGAGGCCCGGCGGTACGTGACCGGGGCGGTGGAGCGGTGTGGGCCGGGACGGTCCGGCGACGCGTGCCGGGACGGCGAATCCGGTCATTCACCCGGGGTTCGCGTCGACGACGTCCAGGAGTGGCAGCCTCCCCCTGGACGGATGGCACACCCCCGACCGGATGGGGAACCCGTGCACGGGACCGGGGCACGGGACCGGGGCACCGGCCCCGGATACCGGGATACCCGGACACGGGGATACCCGGATGCCGGAGGTACGGGACAAGGGAGGCGTACGGACATGGAGAGCGGACCCGCGGTCTTCGCCGGAATGGCGTTCGCGCTGTTCGGAGCCGTACTGCTGCTGTGGACGGGGGCGCGCGTGCTGCACCGCGCGCCGGTCGCGCACGGCGTGAGCCCCGTGGCTTCCGCCGCTCTTGCCACCGGGTTCGGCGTACTCTTTCTCGCTCTCGGTGTGTGGTGCTTCACCCGCGTCTGATCCACTCCCGTCCGGCACCGGACGGGGAGCACGGGGCGCGACGGACCGTGGCGGGGAACACGCCCGGGTCGTCCGCATCTCGCCCCCGGTGCCCGTAACGCCGTCACCGCGCCCCGAAACCCGCAGGCAGCGGCCGTGCGCACGGGGGACGGGGTGGTCCGGGCGGCAGGAATGGCGGAAGTCGGGTTACCGTTCGAGTGGCCGTTGCGGGCTTTTGCCGTTTGACACGGGGGCGGGTTGTACCGTCACACTCCGCAGCGACAGCACCGTGGGCAGCGTCATCGCGCTGCCCGGATGCCCACCGAGTGTCGACCGGAGAGAAGAGCGAAGTTGTCCCCGACCAGCGAGACCGCACAGGGCGGCCGCCGACTCGTCATCGTCGAGTCGCCTGCCAAGGCGAAGACGATCAAGGGCTACCTCGGCCCCGGATACGTGGTCGAGGCGAGCGTCGGGCACATCCGCGACCTGCCGAACGGCGCCGCAGAGGTCCCGGACGAGTACACCGGTGAGGTCCGCCGGCTCGGCGTCGACGTCGAGCACGACTTCCAGCCCGTCTACGTCGTCAACGCGGACAAGAAGGCCCAGGTCAGGAAGCTGAAGCAGCTCCTTGCCGAGTCCGACGAACTCTTCCTCGCCACCGATGAGGACCGCGAGGGCGAAGCCATCGCGTGGCACCTGCAGGAAGTCCTGAAGCCCAAGGTCCCGGTCCACCGGATGGTCTTCCACGAGATCACCAAGGACGCGATCCGGGCCGCCGTCGCCAACCCGCGCGAGCTCAACCAGCGCATGGTCGACGCCCAGGAGACCCGCCGCATCCTCGACCGGCTCTACGGTTACGAGGTCTCGCCGGTCCTGTGGAAGAAGGTCATGCCGCGCCTGTCGGCCGGCCGCGTCCAGTCCGTGGCGACCCGGCTCGTCGTCGAGCGGGAGCGCGAGCGCATCGCCTTCCGCTCCGCCGAGTACTGGGACCTCACCGGAACCTTCGCCACCGGCCGCGCCGGTGACTCCTCCGACCCCTCGACGCTCGCTGCCCGGCTCAGCACGGTCGACGGCCGCCGCGTCGCGCAGGGCCGTGACTTCGGCCCGGACGGGCAGCTGAAGCCCGGCTCCGGCCAGGTGCTGCACCTGGACGAGGCGAACGCCCGCGCCCTGGCCGCCGCGCTCGCCGACACCGCGTTCACCGTGCGGTCCGTCGAGTCGAAGCCGTACCGCCGCTCCCCGTACGCCCCGTTCCGGACGACGACCCTCCAGCAGGAGGCGAGCCGGAAGCTGGGCTTCGGCGCCAAGGCCACCATGCAGGTCGCGCAGAAGCTGTACGAGAACGGCTTCATCACCTACATGCGCACCGACTCCACGATCCTCTCGGACACCGCGGTCGCCGCGGCGCGGGCGCAGGTCACGCAGCTGTACGGCGCCGACTACCTGCCGGACAAGCCGCGCACGTACGCCGGGAAGGTCAAGAACGCGCAGGAGGCGCACGAGGCGATCCGCCCCTCCGGCGACCGCTTCCGCACCCCCGCGGAGACCGGCCTCACCGGCGACCAGTTCCGGCTGTACGAGCTGATCTGGAAGCGGACCGTCGCCTCCCAGATGAAGGACGCGGTCGGCAACTCCGTCACCGTCAAGATCGGCGGCCGGGCCGGCGACGGCCGGGACGCCGAGTTCTCCGCGTCCGGCAAGACGATCACCTTCCACGGCTTCATGAAGGCGTACGTCGAGGGCGCCGACGACCCGAACGCCGAGCTCGACGACCGTGAGCGGCGGCTGCCGCAGGTCGCCGAGGGCGACGCGCTGTCCGCCGAGGAGATCTCGGCCGACGGCCACGCCACCAAGCCGCCGGCCCGCTACACCGAGGCCTCGCTGGTCAAGGAGCTGGAGGAGCGCGAGATCGGCCGCCCGTCGACGTACGCGTCGATCATCGGCACGATCCTGGACCGCGGCTACGTCTTCAAGAAGGGCACGGCGCTCGTCCCGTCGTTCCTCTCCTTCGCCGTCGTCAACCTGCTGGAGAAGCACTTCGGCCGACTCGTCGACTACGACTTCACCGCGAAGATGGAGGACGACCTCGACCGCATCGCGCGCGGCGAGGCCCAGGCCGTCCCGTGGCTGAAGCGTTTCTACTTCGGCGCCGGGGACGACACGGCCGGCGCGGGCGCGGCCTCCGACGCGGGCAACGGCGACGGCGACCACCTCGGCGGTCTGAAGGAGCTCGTCACCGACCTCGGCGCGATCGACGCGCGCGAGATCTCCTCCTTCCCCGTCGGCAACGACATCAAGCTGCGGGTCGGCCGCTACGGGCCGTACATCGAGCGCGGCGAGAAGGACGCCGAGGGCCACCAGCGCGCGGACGTGCCGGAGGACCTGGCGCCCGACGAGCTCTCGGTCGAGTACGCGGAGGAACTGCTGGCCAGGCCCAGCGGCGCCTTCGAACTCGGCACGGACCCGGTCACCGGGCACCAGATCATCGCGAAGGACGGGCGTTACGGCCCGTACGTCACCGAGGTGCTGCCCGAGGGCACCCCGAAGACCGGCAAGAACGCGGTGAAGCCGCGCACCGCCTCGCTCTTCAAGTCCATGTCCCTGGACACGGTGACGCTGGCCGACGCACTCAGGCTGATGTCGCTGCCGCGCGTCGTGGGCGAGGACGCCGATGGCGTCGAGATCACCGCGCAGAACGGCCGCTACGGCCCGTACCTGAAGAAGGGGACGGACTCGCGGTCGCTCACCAGCGAGGAGCAGCTCTTCGACATCACGCTCGAAGAGGCCCTCGCGATCTACGCCCAGCCCAAGCAGCGCGGCCGGGCCGCCGCCAAGCCGCCGCTGAAGGAACTGGGCACGGACCCGGTGAGCGGGGCCCCGGTCGTGGTCAAGGACGGCCGGTTCGGCCCGTACGTCACCGACGGCGAGACGAACGCGACGCTGCGCACCGGCGACAGCGTCGAGACCATCACGCCGGAACGCGGCTACGAGCTGCTCGCCGAGAAGCGCGCCAAGGGGCCCGCCAAGAAGAAGACGGCGAAGAAGGCCCCGGCCAAGAAGACGGCCGCGAAGAAGACGACCGCCAAGAAGACCACGGCGGCGGCCAAGAAGACGGCGGCGAAGAAGACCACGACCGCGAAGAAGACCACGACGGCGAAGAAGGCGACGGCCGCGAAGAAGGCGACGGCCGCGGCGTCCGTGGAGGACTGAGGCCCGGGGGCCGGAGTGGCCCTCCGCGTCGGATCACTGCGGAAACGGCGGTCGGACAGGGCGGCCGGGTGCGCGGGCTGGGTACGCCAAATGGCCGGGTACGTCAATGGGGGGCCGGGGAGACCCGGCCCCTTCGGCGTGGGCGTCGGCGTGCGCGCCGGCGCCCGCGCGCATCGGGCCGGGCGGCCGGAAAGCACAGGCCGGGGCGGGACGCTCCGGGTGGACCGCGGACGCCGGAACTGCTCGGGCGCCCGTATGTTCGGACGGGGCCTCCGGGGACCCCGCAGCTCCGGATAGGCTGGGCGGATGACGCGAGCCGAGCAGCCAACGGTCGTGAGCCCCACCTCCGACACACTTGCCGCAGACTCACGCGAGCGCGCCGTACGAGCCCTGTTGCGTGTTCCCCCGCTGAAGCGGTTGTGGAGCGCGCAGCTCGTCGGCGGTATCGGCGATGCACTCGCCCTTCTCGTGCTGGTGCTGATGTCGCTGCAAGCGGCGGTCCAGGAGGGCTCATTCGGGACCGGGTACCGAGGGGCGGCCTTTGCCGTCGCCGCGGTGTTCGGCGCCCGGATCCTCGCCACCCTCCTCTTCGGGGCCGTCCTCCTGGGCCCGCTGACGACGCTCACCGCGCCCGGCGGATCGCTGGACCGGCGGTGGCTGATGATCGGCACGGACGGGCTGCGGCTCGCGCTGCTGGTCGTCGCGCCGCTGTGGATCGACTGGATGCCCGACAAGGCGCTCATGATGATCCTCATCACTGTCTTCGTGACCGGCGCCGCCGAACGCCTGTGGACGGTCGCCAAGGACGGCGCGGCCCCCGCGCTGCTGCCCGCCCCGCCCATCGAGGGCGCCGCCGTGCGCCCGCTGCCCGACCACCTCGACGCACTGCGCCGGCTCTCCATCCGCACCGACTTCGCCGCGATCCCCGTGGCCGCGGCCGTCCTGCTGGTCGCCACGCTCATCGGCAACCTGCTGGGCTCGGGCCTGGAGTGGTTCTCGATCCACCAGGCGGCCCTCGGTTCGTACCTCGCCGCCGGGCTCTTCTCGGCCTCGATCTCCGTCCTGTACTTCCTGGAGCTGCCCGGCACGCAGACGCCCCGCCCGCGCTCGCCGCTGGAGGGCCTGCGCCGCCCGTCGAGCGGCAACGGACCCGACAAGGGCCGCACCGGGGCCGTCCCGCTGGTCGTCGCCGCCTCGGCCACGGTCGCGGGGGGCATCGCCGCCGCTGCCGCCGTCGCCGTGCTGCACGCCGCCGACCTGGGCGGCGGACCCGCCACCTTCGCCCTGCTGGTCCTCGGCCTGACCGGCGCCACCGGCCTCGGCATCCGCACCGCCGGGAAGGTCCTGCCGACCCTGTCGCGGCGCCGGCTGCTCGCCCTGGCCACCGCCACCACCGGCATCGCGCTCCTCGCGATGGGCCTCGTGCCGGACACGGCGACCGTGCTGATGATCGCGGTGCTCGCCGGGTACGCGGCCGGGGTCGCCGCCCACACCGGTCACGTCCTGGTCGACCAGGAGACCGAGGAGACCCGCCGGGCCAGGACCACCGAACACCTCCAGGCCGTCGCCCGGGTCCTCATCGCGCTCGGGGCGCTCGGCGGTCCGCTGCTGGCCGCCGCGATCGGCACCCACCGGCTGACCGCCGGGGACTTCGTCTTCGCCCACGGCGGGGCGGCCTTCACCCTGATGCTGATCGGCGCGCTGCTGCTGCCCGTCGCCGCGATCGTGCTCGCCAAGACGGACGACCGCTCCGGCGTGCCGCTGCGCCGCGACCTGCGCGAGGCGCTGCGCGGCGGCGACCCGGCCGTCGCCCCCGCCGCGAACGGGTTCTTCATCGCCCTGGAGGGCGGTGACGGCGCCGGCAAGTCCACCCAGGTCGAGGCGCTCGCCGCGTGGATCCGGGCCAAGGGCCACGAGGTCGTCGTCACCCGGGAGCCGGGGGCGACCCCGGTCGGCAAGCGGCTGCGCTCGATCCTGCTCGACGTGTCGTCGGCCGGGCTCTCCAACCGGGCCGAGGCACTGCTGTACGCCGCCGACCGGGCCGAGCACATCGACTCGCTCGTCCGCCCGGCGCTGGAGCGCGGCGCGATCGTCATCTCCGACCGCTACATCGACTCGTCCGTCGCCTACCAGGGCGCCGGCCGCGATCTGTCCCCGACCGAGATCGCCCGGATCTCGCGCTGGGCGACGAGCGGACTCGTACCGCATCTGACGGTGCTGCTGGACGTGGACCCGGAGACGGCGCGGGAGCGGTTCACCGAGGCGCCCGACCGGCTGGAGTCCGAGCCGCCGGAGTTCCACGCCCGGGTGCGGGCCGGTTTCCTGACGCTGGCCGCCGCCGACCCGACCCGCTACCTGGTGGTGGACGCGGGCCAGGACCCGGAGGCCGTCACCACGGTCGTACGCCACCGGCTCGACCAGCTCCTCCCGCTCTCCGAGGCCGAGATCAAGGCTCAGGAGGAGGCGCGCCGGGCGGCCGAGGAGGAGGCCAGGCGCAAGGCCGAGGAAGAGGCGGCGCGCAAGGCCGAGGAGGAGCGGCTGGAGCGCGAGCGGCAGGCGCAGCTGGCCAAGCTCCGTGCCGAGGAGGAGGAGCGCAAGGCCCGCGAGCTGGAGGAGGCACGCCGCCGCGAGGCCGAACGCCTGGCGGAGGAGGCCCGGCAGCGGGCCGAGGAAGCCCGGCGCGTGGCCGAGGAGGAGCGGATCCGCCGCGAGGCCGAGGAAGCTGCCCGGGAGGCCGAACAGGCCCGGCTGCGCCGTCAGGCCGAGGAGGAGGCACGGCAGCGCAAGGAGGCCGAGGCGCTGCGGCTGGAGAAGCAGCGCAAGGCCGAGGAGGCGCTGCTGAGGGCCGAGGAGGCGCGCCGTCGGGCCGAGGCCGAGGCCGCCGAGGCGGCGGAACGGGCCAGGGCGGAGGCCGCCGCGGCCGCCTCCGTGCCGGAGAACGAGATCACGGTCCCGACGCCGATCGTCAACCCGAACGACGTGACGCAGCAGGTGCCCTCGCCGGCCGCCCCGGCCACGGGTTCCGACGAGGCCGAGACGGCGATGCTCCCGAAGGTCGACGACCGGCCCGGTACGCCGGGTGCCGCGGACGAGACGGCGGTCCTTCCGCCGGTGCGGGACGCCGCGCAGCCGCGCGAGACGCGGTCGGCGCGTCCGGAGGACCGGGTCCCGCGGGGCATTTTCCGCGACGAGCAGCCGGCGGACTCCGCCCCGGAGGGCGAGAACGAGCGCACCCGTGAGCTCCCGCAGATCGGCGACCCGCAGGCGGCGCAGGGCCGGTGGGAGGACGAGCAGCGCAGCCGGCGGCCCCGCCCCGACTGGGCCGAGGAGACCCCGCTGGACGACCTGCCGACGCTGGCGGACGAGCTGCTGGGCGACCGGCGCGACCTCGACGACGGGGACCAGGGCCGCTCCGGCAGGGGCCGCCGCCCGCGCCGCTGAGGAACGGACCGGACGGCGACGGGACGGACGGGACGGCGACGGCGCCAGCCGACGGCGACGGGACAGCGGGACAGCGGGACGACCGGGTGGGGCAGTCGTGACGGATGAGACCGTCGGGCTGCCCCACCCGTCCGTTCGGGCGACCTGTTCGCGGGGATCGGGGCCGGTCCGGGCGCACGGTCCGCAGGAGTCGGGGCCGGTCCGGGCGTATGGCCTTGGGCACAGGACCTCTGGACGCAGGACCCGGGCGGTTGGCGGGCCGGGCGGCCTTGATGGCGGCTCCCTGCCGGGATTGTCAGACCCGTCCCCCACAATGGATGCCGGATCATGGAAGCCGGACCGGAGACCGCCGTGCCGTGCGGCGTCCCCGGCCGGCGGACGGCGACACCACGGCCGCGCGGCCGTACCGCACGACAGCCGCGCGGCGCACACCATCGGAAGGGCGGTGCCCCATGACCGTATGGGACGACCTGGTCGGGCAGGACCGTGTGCAGGAGCAGCTCGCGGCCGCCGCCCGGGACGCCGATGCGCTGGTCACCGCCGACGGGGCGGGGGAGCCGGCGCCCCCGGGGTCGAAGATGACCCACGCCTGGCTGTTCACCGGGCCGCCGGGTTCCGGCCGCTCCACCGCGGCCCGCGCCTTCGCCGCCGCCCTCCAGTGCACCAGCCCGGACCGCGCCCTGGGCGGCGCACCGGGCTGCGGCTTCTGCGACGGCTGCCACACCAGCCTGATCGGCACGCACGCCGACGTCGAGGTGGTCCGTACGGACCTGCTCTCCATCGGCGTGAAGGAGACCCGCGAGCTGGTCCGCCGCGCCCAGCTCTCACCGGCCGTCGGCCGCTGGCAGGTCATCGTCCTGGAGGACGCCGACCGGCTCACCGAGGGCGCGGGGAACGTCCTGCTGAAGGCGGTCGAGGAGCCCGCACCCCGCACGGTGTGGCTGCTCTGCGCGCCCTCCCTCGAGGACGTGCTGCCCACCATCCGTTCCCGGTGCCGCCACCTCACGCTGCGCACGCCCCCGGTCGACGCGGTGGCCGACGTCCTGATCCGGCGCGACGGCATCGACCCGGAGCGGGCCGCGTCCGCCGCGCGGGCCACCCAGGGGCACATCGACCGGGCCCGTCGCCTCGCC
This sequence comes from Streptomyces sp. ML-6, assembly GCF_030116705.1. Classification (NCBI taxonomy): domain Bacteria; kingdom Bacillati; phylum Actinomycetota; class Actinomycetes; order Kitasatosporales; family Streptomycetaceae; genus Streptomyces; species Streptomyces sp. ML-6. Next base: position 3,408,857 of record NZ_JAOTIK010000001.1, on the reverse strand, counting down.
ACCGACGAGCGGGCCCGGTCGCGCCGCGCCGCCGTGCTCAAGCTCCCGCTGCGGGTCGAGGAGATCGGGGGGTGCCTCAAGGCCGCCCAGGAGCTGATCGACACCGCGACCGACGACGCCAAGCAGGTCTCGGAGGAGGTCGACGCCAAGGAGACGGAGGAGATGAAGGCCGCGCTCGGGGCCGCGGCCGGAGGGCGGCTGCCGCGCGGCACCGCCGGGGTGATGAAGGAGCTGGAGGACCGGCAGAAGCGCCGCAAGACCCGTACCCAGCGCGACAGCCTCGACCTCGCGCTCACGGACCTGACCGGCTTCTACCGCGACGTGCTGGCCATCCAGCTGGGTTCGCGGATCGCCCTCGCCAACACGGACGTGGAGGACGCCCTCGACCGGGTCGCCCGCTCCTCCACCCCCGAGCGCACCCTGCGCCGGATAGAGGCGGTGATCGCCTGCCGTCGGGCGCTGGACCGCAACGTGGCACCGCTGCTCGCGGTGGAGGCGATGACGATGGCACTCCGCGCGGGCTGACCCGCCCGCGCCGGCCGCGTCACACCGTTCCCGTCACGCCCCGTTCCCGTCGCGCCGTTTCCCCATCCCGTTTCCGCCGACTCGTTTCCCCCGCCCCGTTCTCACCGCGCCGTTTTCCCACCCCGTTCCCGGCGAACCGGGCACCGGAACCCGGCGGGCCGCGTACCGGCGCCCCCTCCCACCCCTGCCGCTTTTCGCCGCTTTTCACCCGTACGGGCAGGTGGCAGGGCGGTCCGCCGCTCGGCGACTACGCTCCGGGGGATGGACACCAGGCGCTCGCTCCGCATTCTCGCCGCCGCACTCGGCGCAGCCGGCCTCCTCGTCTCCGGCTGTACGGGCGGGAGCCCGACGAACGCCTCGTCGTCCGCGCCGGCGACGGCGTCCGTACCGCCCGTGCCGGAGGAGCTGAAGCGGTACTACGGGCAGACGCTGAAGTGGCGGGAGTGCGGCGTCGAGGGCTTCCAGTGCGCGACGATGAAGGCGCCGCTGGACTACGCGGAGCCGGACGGCGAGGAGATCGATCTGGCCGTCTCCCGCAAGAGGGCCACCGGGCCCGGCAAGCGGATCGGCTCCCTCCTGGTGAACCCGGGCGGCCCCGGCGGCTCCGCCATCGACTACCTCCAGGGCTACGCGGCGATCGGCTACCCCGCCCCGGTCCGGGCCCGCTACGACATGGTCGCCGTGGACCCGCGCGGAGTGGCCCGCAGCGAGCCCGTCGAATGCCTCACCGGCCCGCAGATGGACACCTACACCCAGGTCGACCAGACCCCGGACGACGCCACCGAGGTCACCGGGCTGAGCAGCGCCTACGAGCGGTTCGCGAGCGGCTGCGAGAAGCGCTCCGGCACGATCCTCCCGCACGTCTCCACCGTCGAGACCGCCCGCGACATGGACATGCTGCGGGCCCTCCTCGGCGACGAGAAGCTGCACTACCTCGGGGCGTCGTACGGCACCCTCCTCGGCGCGACGTACGCCGGGCTCTTCCCCGGCCGGGTCGGCCGCCTGGTCCTGGACGGCGCGATGGACCCGTCGCTCCCCTCCGTCGAGATGAACCGCGACCAGACGGCGGGCTTCGAGACCGCGTTCCAGTCCTTCGCCGCCGACTGCGTGAAGAAGGCGGACTGCCCGCTCGGCACCACCTCCACCGCCGACGCGGCCGCCCATCTGAAGCGGCTCTTCACCGACCTCGACGCCCACCCGATCGACACCGGTGAGTCCCGCCGGCTCACCGAGTCCCTCGCCACCACGGGGGTCATCGCCGCGATGTACGACGAATCGGCCTGGCCCCGGCTCCGCGAGGCCCTCGCCGCGGCCCAGGACGGCGACGGCTCCGGCCTGCTCTCCCTGTCGGACAGCTACTACGAGCGCCAGCCGAACGGCACGTACGCGAACCTCATGGCCGCCAACGCCGCCGTGAACTGCCTGGACCTCCCGCCCGCCTTCACCGACGCCGAGGCCGTCGAGCGGGCGGTCCCCGGTTTCGAGAAGGCGTCCCCGGTCTTCGGCCGCGCCTTCGCCTGGTCCGCCCTGAACTGCGCCCACTGGCCGGCCCCGCCCACCGGCACCCCCCACCGCATCGAGGCGAAGGGCGCGGCCCCGATCGTCGTGGTCGGCACGACCCGCGACCCGGCCACCCCGTACAAGTGGGCCGAGTCCCTGGCCGACCAGCTCTCCTCCGGCACCCTCCTCAGCTACCACGGCGACGGCCACACGGCGTACGGCCGCGGCAGCGACTGCATCGACACGGCGATCAACACCTACCTCCTGGAAGGCACCCCGCCGAGCGACGGCAAGAAATGCTCCTGAGCCCCCCGCCCCCCTGCTGACCTGCGAGGACGGCTCGAAACGAAGGTGGTGCGGAGCACCCCCGGAAACTGTGTAGACTTGGCGACGCCGCTGATCGCACCATGGTGCGACAGGGCATGCCGCCTTAGCTCAGTTGGCCAGAGCAACGCACTCGTAATGCGTAGGTCTCGGGTTCGAATCCCGAAGGCGGCTCAGTGAAAGACCAGGTCGGATCTCACCCGCCCTGGTCTTTTTCGTTGTCGGCAGGGGGTCGTCAGGCCGGTGCCGTGATCCGCGGGTCTCCCTGGGCCACCTCCCGGGCCACCCGGCGGGCCGCGCCGGCGAAGGCCTCCACCGCGCCGGTGTCGTCGCCGGTGCGCCACACCAGGCCGTATCCGACCGGTTCCGCGTCGACGAAGGGGAGGTACGCGACCCCCGGACGTGTGTGGTACGTCGCCGTGTGCGCGGGGGTGAGCAGGGCGCCCCTCCCGCCCGCGACCAGCATCAACGCCTCCTGCATGTTGGTCACGGCGGGCCCCCGCCCGATCGGCCGGCCCGCCGGGGTGCGCGCGGGGACGTGGTGCTCCAGCCAGTAGTCCGGCAGTTCGCCCTCGATCGTGAGCAGCGGTACGTCGGCGAGGTCCTCCATGGACACCGAGTCGCGCGCGGCGAGGGGGTGCGTCGAGGCCACGGCGAGGACGCGCTCCTCGGTGATCAGTGGCGGGCCGCCGCCCAGGTCCTCCTCGCGGACCGGGAACTCCTGGAACTGGACGTCGAATTCGCCGTTGCGCAGCTGCCCGTACGGGTCGGACAGGGGCACCTCGCAGATCTCCACGGCGAGTTGGGGGTGGCTGATCCGCAGCGACTCCGTCACCTTCATCACGATCTCGCCGGTCAGCGGGTTGGAGAACCCGACGTGCAGCACGGCGTCGATGCCGCGTGCGGTGGCGGCGGCGCGGGCGAGGGCGGCCTGCATCGCGCGGTGGGCCGGTTCGAGGTCGGCCCGCAGCTGCCTGCCCAGCGAGGTGGGGGCGACGCGGCGGCTGGTACGTATGAACAGCGGTGCCCCGACGCGCCGTTCGAGCCGCTGCACCAGTTGGCTCACCCGGGCGCGGGAGAGCCGCATCCGGTCGGCGGTGCGGCCGAAGTGCAGTTCCTCGGCGAGCAGCAGAAAGCACTCGACCTCGTCGTGTTCCATCGGATTCCCCCAGGTGGATCCGGAACGGTAAGCCTGGTTGAACGAACGTTGAGATCTTCGCCGTTGTTCCGTTCCCGGGCCCGGCGGATGGTGGACGAGCCGCCCGACGAAGCCCCGACGGCATGAAGGTCCCGGGGCCCGATGGTCCAGGGGGCCGACGGTTCCGGGGGCCGTTGGCCTCAAGGCCCGACGGCTCGAAGTTCCGAAGTTCCGAAGTTCCGAAGTCTCGAAGTCTCGAAGTTCCTTTGGCACGGCGGCGATTCCCTCTTCCTCCCTCCTCAGGTGAACCAGGAGTTGAACCGGCATGCGAACACAGAAGCCACCGGCGGCCGTCCCGCTGAGCGCCCGTGAACGGGGCGTGCTGCTCGCCCTGTGCGGCGCGATCTTCCTCGAAGGCATCGACGTGGCGATGCTCAACGTGGCCCTGCCCGCCATCCGCGCCGATCTCGGCCTGTCCACCGGCTCGCTGCAGTGGGTCATGAGCGCGTACGTCCTCGGCTACGGCGGCTTCATGCTGGTCGGCGGGCGAGCGGCCGACCTCTTCGGGCGGCGCCGGATGTTCGTCCTCTGGCTCTCGGTCTTCCTGGTCTTCTCCGGACTCGGCGGACTCGCCACGGAGGGCTGGATGCTGGTCACGGCCCGCTTCGTCACCGGTGTCGCGGCGGCTTTCATGACCCCGGCCGGTCTGTCCATCATCACCACCGGCTTCGAGGAGGGCCCGCGGCGCAACAAGGCACTGCTCTTCTACTCCGGCACCGCGGCGGGCGGCTTCTCGATCGGCCTGGTCGTGGGCGGTCTGCTCGCCTCGGCCGACTGGCGCTGGGTGTTCTTCGCCCCGGTCGTGCTCTCGGCACTGATCCTGTTCGCCGCGCTCGCCCTCGTACCCAGGGCGCCGCGGCCCGACCGCACCGGGCAGGGCCTCGACCTGGCCGGCGGTCTCGCCGTCACCGCGGCCATCCTGCTCCTGGTCCTCGGCGTCGAGCGCGCCGGTCACGCCCCGCTCGTCCAGACCCTCGCCACCCTCGGCGCGGGCCTCGCCGCCCTCGCCGGGTTCATCGTGGTCGAACGCCGCTCGGCGGCCCCCCTGGTCCGTCCGGGCATCTTCCGCAACACCGCCCTGGTGCGCGCCAACGCCGTGGGGCTGCTCTTCGCGGCGGGTTTCTTCGGTTTCCAGTTCCTCGTCGTCCTCTACCTCCAGGAACTGCGCGGCTGGTCCACCCTCCGGACCAGCTTCGCGATGATCGTCATCGGTATCGATGCGATCCTCTCGCCGGTCCTCGTGCCCAAGCTGGTCGCCCGTTTCGGCAACGCCAGGCTGATCCTCGGCGGTCTGGTTCTCGCCTCCCTGGCGTACGGGCTCTTCCTGCCGGTCGGCGCCGACTGGACCTATCCGGTCATGCTCCCGAGCCTGCTCCTGCTCGGCCTCGCCTTCGCCCTGACCTACGGCCCGCTCACCATCGTCGCCACCGAAGGCGTCGGCGAGGAGGAACAGGGCCTGGCCGGCGGGCTGCTCTACACCTCGTTCCAGTTCGGCGCGGCCCTCGGTCTCTCGGCCGCCGCGGCCGTCAACGTCTCCGCCACCGTGTCGAGTTCACCGGTCGCGCTCCTCGACGGTTACCGGGCCGCGCTCTGGGTGCCGCTGGTCGCGGCCCTGCTCGCGGCGCTGGTCAGCGGCTTCGGAGTGCGCTTTCGCCGGGCCGCCCGCCCCGACGGCACGCCGAGCGGCCGAGGACGGTGTTCAGCGGGCTGCCGGACACCGGATACGGCCCCGGGGTCTTCGAAGTCCACGGCCGGATCGGCCACGACGGTTCGCTGACGGGCTACGAATCGCTGGTCGTGTACCTGCTGGAAGCGAGGACGATGCTGGTCGTGCTCCTCGAAACGGCCCCCGGCAATCCCTGCGCACGCCCACCCCATAACGCGAAGTGAGGGGGAGAACGGGATCTCCTGGCGGTGACGTGTCCACGGCTACCTTGGCGGCAATTCCCCCGAAGTCAAGGAGAGTTCCGTGGAGAGATCCATGCTCCGCAGACGCGCCCTGGCCGCGTGTACCGCCACCGTGGCCGTCGGTGCGCTCGCGCTCGCCGGTCTGACCGGCACCGCGTCCGCCGACCCCGCCCCCCGCACCCCCACCGCCGCGGGTTCCGAACAGCTCTCGCCCGGTCTGCTGGAGGCCATGCGGCGCGACCTCGGTCTCACGGACGCCGAGGCGCGCAGCAGGATCGGCCACGAAACCCGTGCGACGGCCGTCGCCGCGGGGCTGAAGCGCACCCTCGGCGCGGACTTCGCCGGCGCCCGGGTGAGCGGTGACGACGCGGCCCTGACCGTCGCCACCACCGACGCGGCGGACGCCGCCGAGATCCGCAAGGCCGGTGCCGAGCCCGTCGTCGTCGCCCACACCCTGGCCGAACTGGACGCCGCGAAGGCGAAGTTGGACCGGGTGGCGCTGCGCGACGCTCCCGAGGGCGTGCCCGTCTGGTACGTCGACGTGGCCACCAACCGGGTCGTCGTGCAGGCCGCCGACAGCTCGGCCGCCGACAGCTTCCTGGCCGCCGCCGGGGTCTCGCGCGAACTGGTGAAGGTGAACCGGGCCACGGAACAGCCGCGCACCTTCGCGGACCTGCGGGGCGGTGACGCGTACTACATGAACGGCTCGGGGCGCTGCTCCATAGGCTTCCCCGTGAAGCGCGGCACCCAGTCCGGCTTCGTCAGCGCCGGCCACTGCGGAAGGCCCGGGGTCAGCACCAGCGGCTACAATCAGCAGGCGCAGGGCTCGTTCCAGGGCTCCACGTTCCCCGGCCGCGACTACGCCTGGGTCGCCACCAACAGCAACTGGACGCCGCGCCCCCTGGTGAACGGCTACGGCAACGGCGACGTCACGGTCACCGGGGCCACCGAGGCGCTGGAGGGCTCGTCGATCTGCCGCTCCGGTTCGACGACCGGCTGGCACTGCGGAACGGTCCAGCAGCGCAACACCAGCGTCACCTACCAGGAGGGCACCGTCTCCGGGGTCACCCGCACCAATGTGTGCGCCGAACCCGGTGACTCCGGCGGCTCGTTCATCTCCGGCAGCCAGGCGCAGGGCATCACCTCCGGCGGCTCCGGCGACTGCTCCCGGGGCGGTACGACGTACTTCCAGCCGCTGAACCCGGCGCTCCAGGCGTACGGGCTCACCCTGGTCACCAACGGCACCCCGACCGACCCGCCGGACCCGACGGACCCGCCGGAGCCGGGCGGCACCTGGAAGGTGGGCACGTCGTACACGACGGGCGACGTCGTGACGTACGGCTCCGAGAGCTTCCGCTGCCTCCAGCCGCACCTGGCGCAGCCCGGCTGGACGCCGCCGAACGTGCCGGCCCTCTGGCAGCGGGTCTAGCACCTCCCGCGTACCCCGCGTATCCCCGCACACCCCGCTACTCCTCGCGGGATCCGGTGCCGGTGCCGGTGCCGGTGTCCCTTCCGGTCCGGTCCTGGTTCCGCGGCGCCGATGACCGCGCTGCCCGGCCTGCGCTTCGGCCTCCCTGCCGGGCGGCGCGCACCATCGCCCCGCACACCGCACACCGCTCCACGTCATGTCATGCCCGTGCCCTTCCCCCCATATCGAGGAATCAGCCATGACTCCAGAAGTGCCCGAAGGTTCCGGCGACCCCCGCGGGATCAGCCGCAAGACCCTGCTCAAGGCCGCCCTGGTCGCCGGTACCGTCCCGCTGCTCGCGGGCGGCGGCGTCGCGCTGGCCCGGGACACCGCTGCCAGCGGCCAATCGCTGGCACCCACGCCGAACTGCGACGACGGCGACGGCCCGACCCACGAGCAGATGGAGGGGCCCTACTTCAAGCCCAACTCCCCGCTCCGCACCAGCCTGATCACCGACAGTACCCCCGGCGTCCGGCTGACCGTGAGCGGCTACGTCTTCGGGCGGGGCTGCAAGCCCATCCCCGGAGTGCTCCTGGACTTCTGGCAGGCCGACACCAACGGCGCGTACGACATGAGCGGATACGCCTTCCGCGGCCACCAGTTCACCGACAAGTCGGGGGCCTTCAAGCTGACCACGATCGTGGCGGGGCTCTACCCGGGCCGTACCCGGCACATCCACGTGAAGGCCCAGGCGCCCGGCTCGCGCATCCTGACCACCCAGCTCTACTTCCCCGGTGAGCCGCGCAACAACACCGACATGCTCTTCGACCCGGCGCTCCTGATGAACGTCCGGGACGTCGGCTCCGGGAAGGAGGGGACCTTCGACTTCGTCCTCGACGTCGAGGGGCCGAGCGTGCCGCCCACCGACCCGCCCGGCTCCACCACCTGGGCGATCGGCAGCTCCTACAACGCGGGAGACCGCGTCACGTACGGCGGGGTCACGTACCGCTGTCTGCAGGCGCACTCGGCCGTGGCCGGCTGGGAACCGCCTAACGTCCCCGCCTTGTGGGAACGCGGGTAGACGCGCAGCACGGCGCAGGCGTACCACCGCCGCGCGGTGCGCACCCCGGACTTGCCTCGCGGGGGGTGCGCACCGCGCCGGGTCCGGGCCGACGGCACCATCGGCCCGGACCCTCTTTCCTTCCTTTTGTCCTCCGGCCTTTTGTCCTCCGGGACGGGTCCGTTCTCCGGGGACGGGTGCGGGGCCGCGGAGTAGCCTGGATGTGTACGGCTCCCGGTGAGCCGGTTCTGTCGGCCTGCGCATCGAAGGGGGCCGGAACCGCATGGACACTCTGGTCACCGTCGTGGTCGTCCTCGCGATGATCGCGTTCGCGGCGTGCGTCATCCATCTGCTCAACGCCCGTCACCGGCACCAGCACCTGCCTCCCGTGCACTACGACCACGGCCTGGCCGGGTTCGACGAGAACGGGCGGAGAAGCGGCGGAGAGACCGGTTCCAGTTCCGGTTCCGGCACCGGTTCCGGTTCCAGTTCCGGGAGGTGAGTGGTCCGGGGCGGGGGCGGGGGTGTTTCCGGGGGGACTACTTCGCGTCCGAGTAGCGTTCCACCACCGCCGTCGTGAACGGGAAACGTACCGGTGTCTCGCCGAAGGCGGTCCGGCCGGCCAGCTCACCGGCCGCCCGGATCGCCGCCACCACCGCCTCCGCCTCCTCCTGCGGGCAGTGCACGATCACCTCGTCGTGCTGGAAGAAGACCAGCTCGGCCCGGAGCCCCGCGGTGCGGAGCGACCGGCGCAGGGCGGCCAGGAGCAGCAGCGCCCAGTCCGCGGCGCTGCCCTGCACCACGAAGTTGCGGGTGAAACGGCCCCGCGCGCGGGCGTTCGTCGAGGCGTAGCCGGGGGTGAACTCGTCGTCGGCGGAGGAGGGCGGGTCGATGCCCTCCTGTGGGAGGCCCGCCTCCCCGTCCTCCCCGCTCCCGGCCGCGGGAGGGCTGGTCCGGCCCAGCCACGTCCGTACGAGGCGGCCCTCCTCGCCCGCCTTCGCCGCCTCGTCGACATGGGCGACGGCCAGCGGGAACCTGCGGCGCAGGGCGGCGAGGTTCTTCAGCCCGTCGCCCGAGGTCTGCCCGTAGATCGCGCCGAGCAGGGCGAGCTTGGCGTGTTCCCGGTCGCCGTGGAAGGCCCGGTCGGACAGGGACGTGTACAGGTCGCCGTCGTGGCCCGCGACCTCCATCAGGCCCCGGTCGCGGGAGATCGCGGCGAGCACCCGGGGCTCCATCTGGTCGGCGTCCGCGACGACCAGGCGCCAGCCCTCGTCGGCGACGACCGCCCGCCGTATCACCTTGGGGATCTGGAGCGCCCCGCCGCCGTTGGTCGTCCAGCGGCCGCTGACCGTGCCGCCCGGCAGGTACTCGGGGCGGAAGCGGCCGTCGCGCACCCAGTCCTGGAGCCAGCTCCAGCCGTGCGCCGTCCAGATCCGGTACAGCTTCTTGTACCGGACGAGGGGTTCCACCGCCGGATGGTCCAGTTCCTCCAGCTCCCAGCGCCGGGTGGACCTGATCTTGATGCCGGCCTGCGCGAACGCCTTCACCACGTCGGCGGGGAGGTCGGGGCGGACCCGTCTGCCGAAGGCGGCCGAGACCTCGTCGGCCAGCTCGGCCAGTCTGCGGGGCTCGCCGCCGCCCGCGTACCGCTCGCCGAGCAGTTCGTCCAGCACCTCCCGGTGGACGTCGGCGCGCCAGGGGAGGCCCGCCCGGTTCATCTCGGCGGCGACCAGCATGCCGGCCGACTCGGCGGCCGTGAGCAGCCGCATCCGGGCCGGGTGCTCGGCGGCCTCGTGGCGGCGGAGCTGGTCGGCGTACACCTGGAGCAGGTCGTCGAAGGGCAGCTCGGTGCCGGTGCGGGGTTCGAAGAGGGAGGACTGCGCGCCGGGCTCCGCCGTGCGGGGCGGGGGGTCGGGGGGTACGGGGGCGTTGTGCAGGCGGGCGTGGGCGGCGGCTGCGGAGCGGGGTTCGCCGAGGCGGCCCTCGTGGGCGAGGAGGAGGGACTCGGCGACCTCGATGTCGTAGCAACGGTCCACAAGGACCCCGGCCGCGAGCAGGCGCGGGTAGATCTCGGCGGTGGACCGCCAGACCCAGCGCGTGACGTCCGGACGGGAACGGACCGCGGCCACGAGATCGGGCTCGGCCACGACCGGGGCGGCGGGCAGGCCGGTGGGGGCCAGCGGGGCGAGGAGCGCACCGCCGGTCTCCGTCATGGCCAGAGCCCAACGTTCGGTCACGCCGACGAGTCTGGCACCCGGCACTGACAACGGCGTCCGGGCACGCGGGTCGGAGGGGCCCCCTCCCCGGTCCCGGTCCCTGTCCCGGTCCGGCCCCGGCTCAGGGCTCGGAGGCCGGGGCCGGGACCGGGACGCAGGGGAGGGGGGGAAGAGGGGATGGGGAGGGGGAAGAGGGGAGGACGGGCGGGGTGGCGGGTGCGGTCAGGACTCGGCCTCGCTCGTCCAGGTGCCCAGGGAGATCTCGGCGGTGATGCCGGGACCGAAGCCGGCCATCAGACCGCGGTGGCCGTCGAGGGCCGAAGCCTCGTCGAACATGCGGCCGAGGGCGTCCAGCACCACGGCGCTGGCGATGTTGCCGTACTCGGTGAGCGTGGCGCGGCTGAAGCGGAACGCCTCGGGCGGCACGTCCAGGAAGTGGCTCAGGTCGTCCAGGATGCGCGGGCCGCCCGCGTGGATGATGTAGAAGTCCATCTTCCCCGCGTTCCACTGATGCTCCTCGGCGACCGCCTCCAGGGCGGGCGCGAGGGGTTCCATGGTGCCGGGCACCCGCTTGTCGAGCTGGAAGTGGAACCCGGTGGAGCGGACCGCGTAGGAGATCCAGTCCTCGGTGTCCGGGATGATGAACGAGCCGTTGCGCTCCAGCCGCACTCCCGTGCCGCCGCTGCCCCGCAGCACGACGGCGGCTATGCCGTCGCCGAACAGCCCGTTGGACAGCAGCGACCCCACACCCAGGTCGGTGGGCTGATAGCACAGCGAGCAGAACTCGCAGGCCACGATCAGCACATTGGCGTCGGGGTAGGCCGTGCAGTAGTCATGGGCCCGGTTCACCGCCGCACCGCCCGCCGCGCAGCCGAGTTGGGCGATCGGCAGCTGCCGGGTCTCCGGACGGAAGCCCATCTCGCCGATGAGCCACGAGGTGGCCGGCGGCATCATGAAGCCGGTGCAGGAGACGTAGACGATCAAGTCGATCTGATCCGGCTCCAGTTCGGCGTGATCGAGCGCCCGGCGCACCACCGCCGGCACCCGGGCCTTGGTGTGCTCCTCGTAGGTGACGCTGCGGGCGTCGAAACCCGGGTGCTGCAACACCTTCTCGATCGGCTGGATCAGATGCCGTTTCTGCACCCCGGTGTGTTCGATCAGGCGAAGAACCAGATCGATCTGCGGGTGGTCACCGTGCAACCGCCGGGCCAGATCGAGGGTTTCCTCGTTGGTGATGACGTACTCGGGAACCGCGATGGCCGGCTTGCAGAGAACCGCCATGGAACTCCTCCTAGCGGGCATGGTCCACACGGCCGGGCCCGAAGGTTTTTGGGGTGTTCGGCGGCCGGAGGCGGCCACCACGGCTTTGTGCACGCGGCATCGCGTCGGCATACGCGGTCGCGCGGGATGGAGCACTGGTGGATTCCGGCGCCGTGCAGATACCCCTGGAACGGGCGCGGACGGGCCGACCGTCGAAGACTGAGTTCTAGCCGTTCGTGGGCGGACGTTGTTCCGCCACGGGATGGGTGGCCGTCGGGTTCACGTTACGGCAGGCGGATCGGGGTCGCATGTCGGGACGGCGAGGACCGCGAGGACTGCGGGGCGGCGCGGACTGCGGGGCGGGCGGAGCACCGCGGGGCGGGCACGGGCGCCGGAGACGCGGCGTGGCGCGGGGGGCGGGGGAGGTGCGGGCGGGGCGTGCCGGATGGGTGCGGGGGCACGGCGGAACGCTCCGGTTGCCGCCCGTCCGTCACGGACGCATCATCGATGACGGCTTGCCGTCGGCCGGCTCCGGCCACGGCTGGTCAGGTTCGGCCAGGTCCGGCCCGGTCCGGCCCGGTCCCGGCCGTGCGCGCCGTACGCCGTACACGTACGACAGCCGTACACGTACGACGTACGAAGGCGCGCACGGCGGTCCGGGGCGTGCACGGCGGTTTCGTGGCGCGAGCCGGAGCGCTCCTGGTCCTCGGGGGTGCCGGAGCGCGTCCGGTCGGCGGGCGTTGTCGGGCGTTGTTATGGGACCTTCCCGGTCACCAGGTGACGGGGAGTTCGAGGGGATAGCGCCAGATCGATGTCTTGTTCCAGCGCACGTCCTCGGCCGGGACCGCCAGTTTCAGGGCGGGGAAACGCTCCAGCAGCGTTCCGATGGCGACCTGGAGCTCCGTGGCCGCGAGCGGGGCGCCGAGACAGTGGTGTCCGCCCCAGCCGAAGGTCATGTGGGACGGTCCCGTGCGTTCCAGGTCCAGCTCGTCGGGGCGGTCGAACTTCCGGCCGTCGCGGTTGGCCGTCAGATAGGAGACGTGCACGATGTCCCCCTTCCGGATTTGTACCCCGCTCAGCTCCACGTCCTCGGTGGCGACCCGGGGGATGCCGACCCCCTTGCGGAAGGGGATGAAACGCAGCAGCTCCTCGATGGCCTGGGGGAGCATGTCGGGCTGATCGCGCACCATGGCGAGCTCGTCCGGCCTGGTGAGCAGCGTGTAGGCGATGTTCCCGATCTCGTACGTGGTGGTGTCCTGGCCGGTGATGAGCAGGACCATGGCCATGACGGTCAGTTCCTGCTCGTTGAGGATCTCGTCCCCGTCGCGGGCGGTGGCCAGCGCGCTGATCAGGTCGTCGCCCGGCTCCGCCCGCCGCTGTGCCGTCAGCGTGGCGAAGTAGGCGCGGAGATCGGCCTTGGAGCGGATCGCCGCGTCCTTGTTCTCGACGGTGGTGTCCATCATGGTCCGGGCGTGGGCGCGCAGTTGCGCGCGGTCCGCCTCGGGAATGTCGAGGACCTCGCAGATCGTGGTCAGCGGCAGCGGGGCCGCCAGGTGCTCGAACAGGTCGGCCGGGGAGCCCTGCTCCTCCATCCGGTCCAGCAACTCGTCGACGACGTGCTGGGTGCGCACCCGCATGCGCTCCATGTGGCGGGGTGCGAAGCCCTTGGAGATCAGGCTGCGCAGTCGGCTGCTGCCCGGCGGGTCCATCACGTTGATCGCCTCGTCCTGGACGATCGGTTCGGGGGTCATGCGCGGGAAGTTCCGGCCGATGACAGCGCTGCGGCTGAAGCGCCGGTCGGTGGTCACCGTGCGGACGTCGTCGTAGCCGGTGACGAGCCACGCCTCGCCGTCGCCGTGCGGAAGACGGATGCGGGACACCGGTCCCTCGTTCATCAACTCCCTGAGCACCGGGTCGAATTCAAGGGCTTCGGCGTAGTCGAACGGGCAGTGCCGGGCGTCGGCGGCTGGTTCCATGCGGAGCTCCAGGTGGGGGGTCTGACAGTCGGTTCGTGGAGTGGAGGGTGGGGGTCGGGCTCCGTCCGGGCGGGGGTGCGGGCCGGACGGGACATGGGTGCCCGGTCGTCGGCCCGGACACGCGCCGCTCCCGGGCGATTGGTCCATATGCAGAAGAGATCCACGGCCCCGGTCGCTGGACCGGCGCAATACGGCCCGGCGACCGGGGGCGTGCACTCGTCCGGGCCCGTCGGGTTCTGCCCGGGCCCGTCGGGTTCCTCCGGTCCGTGCGGTCGAGGTCAGGTGGTCGGTACGACGTTGGTGGCGTCCACCGCCGGGCGCAGTGCCCGCGCGAGCTCGACGCCGTCGCCCACGGCCCAGAAGTGGATGAAGAACAGGCGGGGGTTCTCCGACAGGTGGTGGTTGTGCAGCTCGACGAGTTCGATCCCGCCGCGCCGCAGGGCCCTCAACACCTGCGGGACCTCGTCGGCGATCATGGCGCAGTCGCCGCTGAGCGCGGCCCGGCCGCCGCCCAGCGGCTGGAAGCTGAACGCACTGGTCGACCCCAGGCCCGGCGGCAGGACCAGGTGACCGTCCATGACGGTCTCGCGGCGGAGGAAGAGGATCTTGTAGATCCCGTCGTTGGCGGTGCCCTTCGTGCCCATCGCGGCGTCCATCGCGGCGGTGTCCAGGTCGATCGGCGGCTGCGGGCGCGGCGGCCGGGCGGGCGGGGTGGCGGTGCGGTCGATCCCCGCGCGCAGCCCGCGGGCCAGGGCCGACGCGTCGTGGCCGTGCGCGTGGACGTGGGTCCACCAGATGTCGGGGGTGTGGGAGAGCAGGTGCTTGTGCAGCGCGGTCTGCTCGATCCCGTGCTCCTGCCAGGCGTCGGTCACCCGCTGGAGCTCCTTCTCGGTGACCGCCACGTCGCCCATCATCATCGTGCTGCCGTCGGCGTAACGGATGAAGGCCACGTGCGTGCCCAGCGCGAGCCCCGGGGTGACGACGACGCCCCCGGAGACCACTCGCAGGTCCTGCCGGGGGAAGCTCGTGTGGTACGCCGTGTCGCGCAGCATGCTGCCGGGGCGGCCCAGCGCCCGTGCCACGCCCGCCCAGTCCGCCGGGGTGGTCCGCACGGGCTCGATCCGTTCGTCGTGCCCGGTTGCCGTCCCGGTGCGGGCCGCTCCGGCCGCCCCTGTGGTTCCGGTCGCCTTTGCGGTTCCGGCGGTTCCGGTCGCGGTCAGTACCGGGGCGAGCGCGGCGGCGGCCAGTACGCGCCGTCGCGAGGTGACCGCCCGTGCGCCCGCGCCCGTACCCCCGTCCGTCTTCCCGCCCGGGTTTTTGCTCGTGTCCTGCTGTCGGTCTCCGGTCATTCCTCGATCGCCTCCGTCGGCGGCCTCTGGGATAGGACAGGAAGCACGCTAAAGCGTGACGAAAGGGGAAAGCGGATGCACCGTCAGCAAGTGCCGCTGGATGGACCACACACGTTGCCCGGCCGGGTTCGGCGGCCCGGCCGGACCGGGCCGCCGAACCCGGTCACCGGCAGCGCGTGCGGCGCACCGCCCCCGGCAGCAGCGCCGCCCCCACCGCGACCACCGCGCACACCCCCGCCGCACCGCCCATCAGCGACCACGGCACCGCCACCTCGACCGGCGCGGCCAGCGAGGCCAGGGCGGCGGCCGGACCCGCCAGGTTCACCGCGGTCACGGCGAGGCCGAGCAGTGCCCCGAGCCCGACCGCGAAGAGGGTCTCCCCGGCCACCACCGCGAGGACCTGCGGCCGGGTGGCGCCGGCCAGCCGGAGCGCGTCCAGCTCCCGGGCCCGTACGGACCCCGCCATCAGCAGCGTGTTGGCCAGGGCGATCACCGTGTAGACCAGCGCGATGCCCAGGACCACGGCCAGGCCGAACCGGGTCTGCGCACTCGTACGGGGATGCGTCGCGGCCGCCCACCGCTCCACCGGCCGCACCGTGCCGCCCGTCCCGCGCAGCCGCGCGGTGACGGCGGCCCGGTCGGCGCCCGGCGAGAGGCGCACGTCGATCCGGTCCACCCCGGCCGCCGGAGCGTTCGCCCTGGTCACATAGACCCCGTTGGTCCCGGTCCCGAGCGCCAGCACCGCCACGATCCGCAGCTTCGCCGGCCGCCCGTCGCCCAGCCACACCCGTACCGTCGAGCCCACCGTGTGCTGTTCCCACTCCTCGTTCACCACGATCGAGCGGTCGTCCAGGTCATCGATGTCGCCCGCCACCACCGGCAGTCGGCCGACCGTCGCGAGGGCCTTCGGGTCGTCCACCGCGCGGGCTTCGGACGTGACGAGGGCGGAGCCCTCCTCCCGTACGTGGACGGCGGTGGGGGCCGAGGCGGAGAGCGTCGCGCCCGGCACCGGACGGGGCCTCAGGTTCCGTCCCGTCACGACCAGGTCGGCCCGGGTGTGCTCGCGGGCCTCCGCCGCCCGCGCCGCCGACACCGTCGTCGCCGAACCGGCCACCGAACCGGCCAGCCCCACGGTGACCAGCACCGGGGCGACGATCGCGGTCGTGCGCCGCAATGCCGCCGAGGTGTTCGCGGACACGAGCGTCCCGGTCGCCCCGGGCAGCCTGACCAGTCGCGCCGACAGGCGCACCAGCAGCGGCGCGAGCAGGGCGACGGCCGTGATCAGGACCATCGGCTGAGTGATGTACGTCTTCCGCTTCAGCAGCGCGGACGGGTCGGTGACCAGGGACTTCGCCATCAGGAACGCGGCTCCCGCGAGCAGCGCGAAGCCGAGCAGACGGCGGACCGGCGGGAGCACGCCCGTATCGACGTCGGCCTCGCGCAGCGCCTCCGCGGGGCCGGTTCGGCCCGCCCGCCGCGAGGCCGCCCGGACCCCCGCGAGCGCCACGGCCTGCCCGGTCCAGAAGGCGACGTGGAGCGGCCAGGCGGCCGGGCGGATCGCGAACCAGGACGGCGCCATGCCCTCGGTCACCAGCAGCTCGGCGAGCACCGGTGCGGCCAGGCGGCCCAGCGCGCACCCGGCGGCGGAGGCGAGCACACCGATCACGGCGGCCTCCGTCAGCAGCAGCCGCCGCAACTGGCCGGGCGTCGCCCCCGCCGTGCGCAGCAGCCCGAACTCGCGGCGGCGCAGGGCCACCGAGAAGGCGAACGTCGACGCGACGACGAAGGCCGAGACGAAGGCGGTGACGCCCCCGGCCGTGCCGAGCAGGGCGTTCACGGTCACCAGCCCCTCGGCGTCCCGCTCCGTGTCCGGGTCGGCGCGGCGCCGGTCGTCCCCGGTGAGAACCTGGGCGCGGTCGCCGACGACGCGGCGCACCTCGTCGGCGGGGGCGTCCACCCCCACGGCGTCCGGGCCGCGGGTCGCACCCCGGCCGGTGGCGGAGGGCGGTCCGACGAGCTCCGGGCCGTCGTCCCGGGTCACCGGACCGAGCGCCCGGAGTTCGCGCAGGAGTTCGGTATCCACAGGGTGTGGATGGGCGAGCCCGTGGCCCACCTCGGTTGTGGACGGCCCGCGCCGCACCCGTACGGTCAGGGTGTCGACGCCCATCACGACCACCGGTGATCCGGCGAACCGCTGCGGCGCCCGGTCCGGCGCGTCGAGGGTCGAGGCGAGCCCGAGGCCCATGGTCGCGATCAGCCCCACGCCCAGCGCGAGCGCGACGAAGGTGCCGATGAGCGTGGTCCAGCGGGTGCGCAGGGAGGCGAGGGCGACGGTCAGCACGACGCCTCCGGGGCCCGGGTTCCGGTGCTGGTGCTGATTCCGGTTCCGGTGCCGGCTCTGGTGCTGGTGCTGGTGTTGTTGTGTCCGGGGCCGTGCCCGTCGCCGTGCCAGGCGCGTTCGTGTCCCGTCGTGAGCCGGGCCGCGATCCGCTCGGCGCCGGGAGCGGTCAGATCGTCCGCCACCCGCCCGTCGACCAGGAAGACCACCCGGTCCGCGTACGCCGCGGCCACCGGGTCGTGGGTGACCATCACGATCGTCTGCCCCTCCAGGTCCATTAGTTCCCGCAGCATCTCCATCACCCACCGGCTCGTCGTGGTGTCCAGCGCGCCGGTCGGTTCGTCGCCGAAGAGCACCGGGGGCCGGGTGATCAGGGCCCGCGCCAGGGCCACCCGCTGCTGCTGGCCGCCGGACAGCTCGGCGGGCCGGTGTCCCGCCCGGTCCGCGAGGCCGACCCGGGCCAGGGCCTCCCGCACCTCGGCGCGGGACGGGCGGCGGCCCGCGAGGCGCAGCGGCAGCGCGACGTTCTGCGCGGCGGTCAGCGAGGGGACGAGGTTGAACGACTGGAAGACGAAGCCGATCAGGTCCCGGCGCAGCAGCGTCAGCCGGCGCTCGCTCAGCCCGGTCAGTTCCGTCCCGCCCACCTCGACGGTGCCGGACGTCGGCCGGTCCAGCCCGGCCGCGCAGTGCAGCAGCGTGGACTTGCCGGACCCGGACGGGCCCATGACGGCGGTGAAGGTGCCGGCGCGGACGGTGAGGTCGACGCCGGCGAGGGCCTCGACCCGGTCGTAGGCCCGGCGCAGGGAACGCAGCCGCACGGCGTCGGCACCGGCCACGGACACATCGGCCACGGACGCGCCGGCCATGGACGTTGCGGTGAGCGGGGCGGACCCAGCGGACCCAGCGGATACGGCGGCTGCGGTCGAGGTGGTCGATGCGGTCGACGCGGTGGGCGGGTGCAGGGAGGTCATGCCTGCGATCGAACCGTTTCCGCACCCCGCGATCACGACCACCAGGGCCCGTCCGCACGGTGGGGCCAGCCCCACCCCTCCCTTCCGTCCTGCCTACCCTGACCTCATGGAACCGGTGATCGACCAGGCATTCGCGGCGGCCCTCTACTCGGACGGCGACGCCGGACTCGACACCGGCGCCTCGCTGCTCGCCGCCGATCCGACGGCCGACGCGGAACTGTTCCGGCGCGGCGAGGAGTTCGTCCGCCGGGCCTGGGAGCGCGGCTGGCAGCCCGCCGACGTCGTACGCACCGTCCGCCGCGAGCTCGACGAGACCGCGGCCGGGATCGCCGCCGGGCTGATCGGCTCGGAGACCGGGCGGTACGAACCGCTGCCGCCGCGCTGGCGCGCCCAGCTCGACGGGCTCCCGGACGCCCCGCCCCGTAACCGGCCGGACCGTTTCTCCTACGCGTCCGCCGTCCTCGGGCTGTACCGGCTGCTGCTCCGGCTCCCCGCCATCGAGCCGGTCGGTCCGCCGCCCGGCGCCTCCCCGCACGACCTCCGCCTGCCGCCCGCGCACGACGAACCCCGGATGCTGACCCGGATCCGGGCCCTGCTCGCCAAGGCCGAGGCGACCGGCTTCCCCGAGGAGGCGGAGGCCCTGACCACCAAGGCCCAGGAGCTGATGGCCCGGCACTCCATCGACGAGGCCCTGCTCGCCGCCCGCACGCACAGCAAGGAGGCGCCCGGGGCGTGCCGGGTCGGGGTGGACGCGCCGTACGAGACGGCGAAGGCGATCCTGCTCGACGCGGTCGCCTCCGCGAACCGCTGCCGCGCGGTGTGGAACAGTGACCTCGGCTTCTCCACGGTGGTCGGCTTCGAACCGGACCTGGACGCCGTGGAGCTGCTGTACACCTCCCTGCTGGTCCAGGGCACGGTGGCGATGACGAAGGCGGAGGCGGGCCAGCGGGCCGGCGGGCGCAAGCGGACCAAGACGTTCCGGCAGTCCTTCCTGATGGCGTACGCCCAGCGCCTGGGCAGCCGGCTCGCCGCCGACACCGCCCGCGTCACCGCGGCCGCCGAGGCCGAGGCGGGGGCCGGTTCCGGCGCGGGGGACGGGGGAGGCGGTGACCCGCAGCTGCTCCCGGTGCTCGCCGCCCGCGACATGGCGGTCACGGACACCGCCGAGCGGATGTTCCCCCGGACCACGACCACCCGGGTCAGGGGCGCCGCGGACCTGGACGGATGGACCCACGGCACGGCCGCCGCGGACCGGGCGCGGATGGGCGGGCCCGCCGGTCCGGAGCTGCGCGACCGGCGCGGAAAGCGCTGACCGCCGACCCCGCCAGGACCTGTCGACCGCTGACCGCTGACCGCCGACCCCGGCCGCCCGGCAGGAACCACCGACCCCCGATCAGGAACCACCCACCCCCGACCGCCGGGCAGGAACCACCGACCCCCGGCCCCAGGCCGCGGAGACCCGGGTGACTTTCTCGGGCCCGGAGGATTCGGACCCTCCTGACTCGGGGCAAAACGGGAATTCCGGTTAGGCTCTGGGCATGAGCTGGCTCCGGGCGCTGAAGGAGACCGCCCGCTCGGGGCTGAAGATCGAGCGGCAACGTCTCGAACCGCTCATCGCGATCCGCGGCGCGGCCGGTCTCGCCCTCGTCATCGGGATCTCCCTCGCGCTCTTCGGCCCCGTGGTCGCCGCGAGTTCCGCGTTCGGCGCGTTCCAGGCGGCCATCGCCACGTTCCAGCGCAGCTGGCGCCCCCGGCCGGTGCTCGCGCTGGTCTCCGGGGCGAGCCTCGCCGTGTCCACGTTCCTCGGCTACCTCACCGGCTCCCGGCTGCCGCTCTTCCTGGCCCTGCTGGTGATCTGGACGTTCGTCGCGGGCCTGGCCTGGGCGGCGGGCCCCACCGGTGGCCTCATCGCGGCCTCCAACGTGGCGATCATGCTGGTCACGATCACCTTGCCGACCTCCCTCGCGGACTCGGCCGTGCACGCCGTGATGATCCTGGTCGGCGGGGTCGTGCAGGCGGCGCTGATCGTCCTGTTCCCGGTACGGAGATGGGGCGCCCAGCGCGACGCCCTCGCCGACGCGCTGGCCGCCGAGGCCGACTACGCCCGGCGGCTGCGCCACGACCCGGTCGCCCCCTTCGACCCGGTGCCGCTGATGACGGCCCGCAACGCGGCGGCGGTCACCCCGCGGCAGGCCCGCCGCCGCCCGCCCGAACTGCGGGGCTCCCGGGGCATCGCCGAACGCATCCGGCCGGTCCTCGCCTCGCTCGCCGACCCGTCGATGGGCGTGCCGTCCGAGGGGCCCGAGCGGGACCGGGTCCGCGAACTCCTGGCCGCCGCCGGATCGGTGCTCGACTCGGCGGCCCGCGCGATCCGCCACGGCGACCCGGTCGAACTGTCCCCGGCCGCCGTGGCCGTGCTGCGGACCCCGGACACCGGAACGCTGCTCACCGGCCCGCCGCGCCGGGCCGCCGACCGGCTCGGCGCACTGCTCTCCGACGTCATCGAGACGGCCGACGGCGAGGGGACGAAGGAGGAGAAGGCCGAGGCGGACCGGGCCGCCGAGTCGATCAAGGCCGCCGCGGGCAGAACCTCCTCCGCCGCGGACGGAACCCCCTCCGGGACCGGAACCCCCGCCCCCGCACCGCACCGCCGCCGCCCCACCCTCCTGCGGCTGATCCCCGTCGTGGTGAAGGCGATGCGCGCCGAACTGCGCCCCGGTTCACCGATCCTGCGGCACGCCGTCCGGGTCTCCGCCGTCACGGCCGTCGGCTACCTCATCGGCACCGCGCTGCCGTTCGGGCACGGCTACTGGGCGCCCATGGCGGCCGTCATGGTGATGCGGCCGGAGTTCTCCCAGACGTACGGGCGCTCCGTGGCCCGGTTCGGCGGCACGATCGTCGGGGTGTCGCTCGCCACGGGGATCGCCCAGGCCACCCGTCCGGGCACGGGCCTGGCCGCGGCGCTCGCCGTGCTCTGCGCCCTGCTGATGTACCTGCTGATGCGCACCGGGTACGTGGTCGGCCAGGCGTGCATCTCCGCGTACGTGGTCTTCCTGCTCGGCATGGCGGGCGACGACTGGTCGCAGACCGTGCTGGAACGGGTCGTCCTCACCCTCGTCGGCGGACTGCTCGCGATGATCTCGTACGCGCTCTACCCCGCCTGGGAGACGCCGCGGCTGCGCGGCAGGCTCGGGGACTGGCTGAAGGCGGACGGACGGTACGCCGCCTCGGTCGTCGACCAGTACGCCGCACCGGCCGAACGCGGCCATGACGACGTCCGCTCGGCGCTGCTCGACACCCGCGAGGCCCGGGTCGCCTGGCAGGAGGCGCTGGCGATCGCCCAGCACGAACCGGTGCGCAACCGCGGCCTCTCCCGCGCCGCCGCCGACGACACCCAGCACGCGCTCGCCGAACTCGGCCGGGCCGCGATGCTGCTGGAGGCCCACCTCCCCTGCGGCGGCGACGCCACCCCCGTACCGGACGCCGCCCGTCTCGCCCGAGCGCTGCGCCGGGCCACCGAACAGGGTGCGAAGGAGGTGCGGGAACGGCGCGTACCGGACTGGTCCGAGGTGCGCGAGGCACTGGCGGAATGGGACGCGCGGCAGGCCGCGGACGAGAGGAGGGCGGGCGACCCCTTCGTACGGGAAGGGGCCCACCTCCTCCTCGACGCCCTGGAGGAATTCTCCCGGGGCCTGGACGGATCGCCGAAGCCGAAGCCGAAGCCGAAGCCGAAGCCGAAGCCGGAACCGGGGCCGGGTTCGAAGCCCGACCCCGGGTCCGGGCCGGATTCGGATCGGCCCGGTGGCCGGGCGGGGTGAGGCGGTCACCCGCATCGCGTGCGGGGCCGCCCGCCGCATCGGAGTCCGGAGGCTTCGACGACTCCAGCGCCTCGGGAACCCCACGACTCCGGCGGCCCGGCAGCTCCGACCGGAGCCGCCGGGCCGGTCGGTTCGTCAGGACGTCGGCATCTCCGGCATCTCCGGCATCTCCGGCAGCTCGGGCAGGCCCGACGGCAGGGCGCCCGGGTCGGTCTTGGTCAGGGTGTCCTTGACCCCGCTGTCCCAGGAGATCACGACGGTCTTGCCGTCGTTGGACTCGACGGACCCCGAGGAGCGGTCGGTGCCACCGCTGACGCACTTCAGCGCGATCACCACCTTGTCCGTGTCCTGCACGGTGCCCGTGCAGGCGCGTTCCTCGGTGACGAGCGCCGCCTTGCCCGAGGACACGGACAGGACGATCGACTTGCCGTCGGTCTTCCCGACCCAGCCGCCCTCCAGTGTCGAGGCGTCGCCCGCGGAAGCGCCGTCGTCCCCGCTGTCGCCGGAACCCTGACCGGGCGTCTCCTGCCCCGCGGCGGAGTCCTTGCCCGGGTCGCTCTTCCCGCTGTCGCTGCTGCAGCCCGTCAGTGCGACGGTGGCGAGGATTCCGGTCGCGAGCACCGCACCGGCACGTACGACTCTGTGCATCTGTAATTCCCCCTTGTCGATGAAAGTCCGAGCCAAGTTATCAGCGCGCTCCACCGGTGTGATGCGTTCATCTCGGGGCAGACGGAGCCGAAGAGCCGTTCCATGCGTCTATCCCTGTGAGTAAAGCTGTAATCGTGGGAACACCCCGCGTGCACGTGCATCCGCGCATGCATCTGCTCATGCAGGGAAATTTGAACAGAGCTATGATCCGGGACAGTTGACACTTGCACCTTGCAACTCGGGGAGCGTCCTGTGCACCACGTGTACAACGGCATGGCGGCCACAGAGCTTCGCGGAGTCGTCTGGCAGAAGAGCAGACACAGCAACTCCCAGGGGTCCTGCGTGGAGTTCGCGAAACTGCCCGACGGAGATGTGGCGATGCGGAATTCGCGCCACCCCGACGGGCCCGCCCTGGTCTATACGCCGGCCGAGATAGAGGCGTTGCTGCTCGGTGTGAAGGACGGGGAGTTCGACCACTTGGTCGCGGGCGGCTGACCGTCCCGGACCCGGGTGCCCGTCACCGCACCTCTCGGCAGCGCACCACGGAAATCCCGTACGTGTCGCAGGTGGCATCCCGCCCGAACGCACCTCGGCGCACACCCGAAGAGGCGTGCGCCGTCAGCTCGTCATCCGACGGTCGGCCGGCAATCATCCATCGGACCGATGTCGGACCGACGCCGAACCGGCGCTGAACCGACGCCGAACCGGAACCGAGCGGCTGGCAGCTTCTGGCGGCCCCTGCCGACCCCTGACAGACCCGTTGCCGACCGGCCCCTGGCAGATCCGTCACGGATCCGCCAGGGGCCGGCCGGCGCTCTCATCTGCCGTCGGAGAGCCGGAACAGCGCCCAGACCACCTTGCCGCACGTCGCCGAGCCGTCCGGTCCGACGCCGTCCGGCGCGGGGGACGGGTGCCAGCCCCACGAGTCGCTGAAGGACTCCACGAGGAAGAGGCCGCGACCGGACTCCGCCGAGTCCGGCGCCTCGGAGGCGATCGGGCTCTCCTGGCTGGGGTCGCGCACCGCGCACACCAGGCGTGAGCTCCACCGCATCAAGTGCAGCCGTACGGACGGATCCTGGGGGTTTGGTGCGTTGTCCCCGGGCAGGGCGTGCCGCAGGGCGTTCGTGACGAGTTCGGAGACGACCAGTGCGACGTCGTCGAAGCGCTCGCCCAGCCCCCATCCGTTCAGCGTCGTCCGGGTGAACTTCCGCGCACCGCTCACGGCTTCGTAGCGGGCGGGCAGTGTGCAGGTGGCTGACCCGGAGGCGGCTGAGGGATCGATGGGGGGAAGCCCCTGCCTTAACGGCTCGAGCATCGTCGATCCATTCGTCCCCATGCGAGGCACTCCCGGGATTCGCGGCTGTATCGGTACTGCGGGGGGTACAGCGGCACAACACGAACGAGCACGCAGGTGCGCGGGCTCCATCGTTCCCAATGCGCAGGGCAGATGCAAGGGCAGATGCACGTGCACGCGCCTGACCTGTCCGAACCCGTGCCGGTTCTTGGTCATTTCTTCCCTTGCGTATTTTTGCAGCTTTACGGAAGTCTTCCCATTTCCGTAATCGAATGAGTACGGGCTGAAGCGTTTTGGTGGCAGAATCCGGCACTTGGGGATCGGGGGGAGCCCCGATGCCCAGGAAGCGAAGGGAAGGACCGGACCGGTGGCGGCAGGCGAGTCGAGTGGATCTGTGGTGCGGCGCATCCTGCTGGGCTCCCAGCTCAGGCGGTTGCGCGACTCGCGCGGCATCACGCGTGAGGCGGCGGGCTACTCCATCCGGGCCTCCGAATCGAAGATCAGCCGCATGGAGTTGGGACGGGTGAGCTTCAAGGCCAGGGACGTCGAGGACCTGCTCACGCTCTACGGCGTCACGGACGAGGCGGAACGGGACGCCCTGCTCGGGCTGGCCCGCGAGGCCAACGTGGCGGGCTGGTGGCACAGTTACGGCGACGTGCTGCCCGGGTGGTTCCAGACCTACATCGGCCTGGAGGGGGCGGCCTCGCTCATCCGGGTGTACGAAGTCCAGTTCATCCACGGTCTGTTGCAGACCGAGGCGTACGCGCACGCGGTCGTCACCCGGGGCATGGGCGATGCCCCCGCCGTCGAGATCGACCGCCGCGTGGCGCTGCGGCTGGAACGCCAGAAGACCCTCGTCTCCGAGAACGCGCCCAGCTTCCACGCCGTGCTGGACGAGGCCGCGCTGCGCCGCCCGTACGGCGACCGGGAAGTGATGCGGGGGCAATTGCGGCATCTGATCGAAATGTCGGAGCGGCCCAACGTCACCCTCCAGGTGATGCCGTTCAGTTTCGGCGGGCATGCCGGCGAGGGCGGTTCCTTCACGATGCTGCGATTCCCGGAATCCGATCTGTCGGACATTGTCTATTTGGAGCAGCTGACAAGTGCGCTCTATCTGGACAAGGCCGAAGAAGTCGCTCAGTACGAAAAGGCCATGGTGCGGCTGCACGAGGACAGTCCGGATGCCGAAGAGAGTCGCGATCTGCTCCGCGGACTGCTCCAACTCATCTGATTCATCAGTAACATGACGGTTCGACGGAAGTCTGCGGATGAGTTAAGGGATCGTATGTCCTTCTTCCACGAGCTGGCCCACCAATACATCGACGGTGAATGGCGGACCGGTACCGGATCGTGGGACATCATCGATTTCAACCCCTACAACGGGGAGAAACTCGCCGAGATCCCCATCGCCACCGCGCACGAGGTCGACCTCGCCTACCGCGCCGCGGAACGTGCCCAGCGGAGCTGGGCCACCACCAACCCGTACGAGCGCCGGGCCGTCCTGGAACGCGCCCTGCGCATCACCGAGGAACGGCGCGCTGAGATCGTCGACGCGATCATCGACGAGCTGGGCGGCACCCGCATCAAGGCGGAGTACGAGTTCCGCGCCGCCCTGGAATTCCTGCGCGACGCGATCCACCGGGCCCTGCGCCCGCAGGGCAGCCTCCTGCCCTCCCCGGGGGACAGCAGGGAGAACCGCCTCCACCGGCTGCCCGTCGGTGTCATCGGCGTGATCGCCCCCTACAACTTCCCGTTCCTGGTGATGATGAAGTCCGTCGCGCCGGCCCTCGCGCTCGGCAACGCGGTCGTCGTCAAGCCCAACCAGAACGCCCCGGTCGTCGGCGGCGGGCTGGTCGCCCGGATCTTCGAGGACGCCGGGCTGCCCGCCGGGCTGCTCAACGTCCTGATCACCGACGTCGCCGAGATCGGGAACGCGTTCATCGAGCACCCCGTGCCCGCGGTGATCTCCTTCGCCGGATCGGACCGGGCCGGCCGTCAGGTCGCCGCGGTCGCGGCCGGGCACTTCAAGCGGACGATCCTCGAACTCAGCGGCAACAGCGCCCTGGTGGTGCTGGAGGACGCGGACATCGACTACGCGGTCGAGGCGGCCGTCTTCAGCCGCTTCGTGTACCAGGGGCAGGTCTGCATGGCCGCCAACCGCATCCTGGTGGACCGCCGGATCGAGCGGGAGTTCACCGAGAAGTTCACCGCCGCGGTGGCCGCGCTGACCACCGGCGACCCGCGCGACCCGGAGACCCGGATCGGCCCGGTCATCAACACCTTCCGGGCCGACGCCCTGACCGCGCTCGTCGACCAGGCGATCGCCGACGGGGCGACCGCGCTCGTCCGCGGCCGGACCCGGGGCAACCTCGTGGAACCGACCGTGCTCACCGGGCTCCCCGAGGACTCCCCGCTGCCGTCCCAGGAGATATTCGGCCCGGTGGTGCTGCTGATGACGTTCGACGGCGAGGACGACGCCGTACGGATCGCCAATGACACCCCGTACGGGCTGAGCGGCGCCGTGCACACCCGGGACGTCGAGCGCGGGGTGCGGTTCGCCCGGCGCGTCGTCAGCGGGATGTTCCACGTCAACGACTCCACCGTCCAGGACGACCCGCTGGTGGCCTTCGGCGGCGAGAAGTTCTCCGGGCTCGGCCGGCTGAACGGCGAGGCGACCGTCGACGCCTTCACCACCCAGCGGTGGATCTCCGTCCAGCACGAACGGGCCGTCTTCCCCTTCTGACCCCCTGGCTCCTGCTTCTGCTCCTGCCTCCTCGCTCCCGACTTCCCTCGCTCCCGACCTTCCTCGCTCCTGCCTCCTGGCCTTCCTCGCTCCTGTCTCCTCCTCGGGCTGCCCGCCTCCACGGGCGGCCCGTTTTTTCAGTGCCCTTCTTTTCGTCGCCCCTTCCCTGATTCAGGACAGAAGCTGACCTCGATGGGTCATAGCTTGATCCGTGTCAGGAAGAACCGGCACCGAGCATCAAGGCGGACATCATGGTCACTCACGTTCCCGCAGGAGCCCCCGGCGACGAGCGCGGCCTTCTCCTCTCCTTCGTCGAGGCCCAGCGCGGCGGCATCCGGCGCGCGCTGCTCGGACTGACCGAGGAGCAGGCGGCGAGCCGCCCCAGCGCCAGCGAACTGTCCCTGTCCGGACTGCTCAAGCACGTCGCCGAGACCGAGCTGAACTGGCTGCGGATGGCTCAGCACCGGCTGGGCGAGACCGTCCGCGATGCGGAGACCTGGGCGGACAGCTTCCGGCTCGTCGGGGACGAGACGGTGCCGCGGATCCTGGAGTTCTGGGACGGCGTCGCGGCCGAGACGGAGAAGTTCATCCGCTCGGTGCCCAGCATGGACGACACCTTCTCGCTGCCCGAGGCGCCCTGGTTCCCGAAGGGGGAGCAGTGCTCGATGCGGTGGCTGCTGGTCCACCTCGTCGAGGAGCTGGCCCGGCACGCCGGGCACGCCGACATCATCCGGGAGTCCCTGGACGGCCGTACCGCGTTCGAGCTGGTCGCCGAGGCGGGCGGTTACTCTGGTCAAAGTTGACCAGAAGGGGTGCGTGCGATGTCCGCGATCCGGCTGCTGGTTCTCTGTGCCGTCCGGCAGCACGGCCGGGCGCACGGCTACCAGATCCGCAACGACCTGGAGTACTGGGGCGCCCACGAGTGGTCCAACGCCAAGCCCGGATCGATCTACCACGCGCTGAAGCAGATGGCGAAACAGGGCCTGCTGGTCGAGCACGAGGCCGCCCCGAGCTCGGCCGGCGGCCCGCCCCGCACCGAGTACGAGGTCACCGGGGCGGGCAACGAGGAGTACCTGGCGCTGGTGCGCGCCGCGCTGACCTCGTACGACCAGAGGCCGGACGTGCTGTCGGCGGGCCTGGGCGGCATCGTCGACCTGGAGCGGGCCGAGGTGGTCGCGCTGCTCAAGGAGCGGGTGGCCGGCCTCGCGGCCTGGCGGGACGCGGTCACCGGCCACTACCTGCCGGAGTCCGGCCCCGAGTCGCTCGGCCACATCGGCGAGATCATGAACCTGTGGGTCCACTCGGCGGACGCCGGGGCGGAGTGGACGCGCGGGCTGATCGCCCGCATCGAGGGGGGCGCGTACACCTTCGCGGGGGAGGAGGGCGAGCCCTTCGTCGGCGTGCTCGCCGAGGGACAGGAGAACCCGTACGCGACGGGCATCCCCGACCCCGGCGACGAGGAGTAGCACCCTTCACCCTTCGCCCGAGCCCGACCCCGCGCCCGAGCCCGCCCCGACCGGGCCAGGGCAGGGGGCGGTCCGGCATCAGTGGTGGCCGGCATCAGTGGTGGAAGGACGACACCACCTGCTTGTCGCGGCTCAACGGGTGCGGCTGGCGGCGCAGGTCGGGCAGGATCCGCCGGAGGTCCCCCACCAGCAGTTCGGCGAGGTCCGACGAGAAGCCGTTGCGGCACACCACCCGCAGCACCGCCAGATCCTGCCGGTTGGCCGGGAACGTGTACGCGGGCACCAGCCAGCCGTGCTCGCGCAGCCGCCGCGACACGTCGAAGACGTCGTACGCCTCCACGTCCGGCGCGGTCGTCAGCGCGAACACCGGCAACTGGTCGCCGCGGGTGAGGAGGCGGAAGTCGCCGAGGCCCTCGATGCGCTCCGCGAGA
Organism: Streptomyces sp. ML-6; assembly: GCF_030116705.1. NCBI lineage: Bacteria > Bacillati > Actinomycetota > Actinomycetes > Kitasatosporales > Streptomycetaceae > Streptomyces > Streptomyces sp. ML-6. The sequence continues at coordinate 3,380,424 of NZ_JAOTIK010000001.1, read as the reverse complement.
GTGCGGGCCACGTCCCGGGATGCCTGCTGGACGGCCCGGTAGCCGTCCCGCCCCAGCCGCAGGAAGGTGTAGTACTGCGCCACCACCTGGGCGCCGGGCCGGGAGAAGTTCAGTGCGAAGGTGGGCATCTCGCCGCCCAGGTAGTTGACCCGGAACACCAGTTCCTCGGGCAGTTCGGCCGGGGAGCGCCACAGCGCCCAGCCGATGCCCGGATAGACCAGGCCGTACTTGTGCCCGGAGGTGTTGATGGAGGACACCCTCGGCAGCCGGAAGTCCCACACCAGGTCCTCGTCGAGGAACGGCGCCACCATCCCCCCGGACGCCCCGTCCACATGGACGGGGACGTCGAGCCCGGTGCGTTCCTGGAGGGCGTCCAGGGCGGCGCACAGCTCCGCGATCGGCTCGTACGAACCGTCGAAGGTGGAGCCGAGGATGCCGATGGCGCCGATGGTGTTCTCGTCGCAGAGCTCGGCCGCGGCCTGCGGGTCGATGTGGAAGCGGTCGCCCTCCATCGGGACCTGCCGCGCCTCGATCTCCCAGAAGTTGCAGAACTTCTCCCAGCAGACCTGGACGTTGGCGCCCATGACCAGGTTCGGCCGGGCCGCCGCCGGATAGCGGTCGGCGTTCCTGGCCGCCCAGCGGCGCTTGAGCGCCATCCCCGCGAGCATGCAGGCCTCGCTGGAACCGGTCGTCGAACACCCCACGGCCGCCGCGGGATCGGGGGCGTGCCAGAGGTCGGCGAGCATCGCCACGCAGCGCCGTTCCAGCTCGGCGGTGCGCGGGTACTCGTCCTTGTCGATCATGTTCTTGTCGCTGCACTCGCTCATCAGCACCCCCGCCTGGGGCTCCATCCAGGTGGTGACGAAGGTGGCGAGGTTGAGCCGCGAGTTGCCGTCGAGCATCAGCTCGTCATGGACCAGGTGGTACGCGGTCGAGGGCGACATGGGCCCGTCGGGCAGCCGGTGCCGGGGCGGCGCCAGCTCCATGCCGGCGACCGGGTCGGCCTCCCCGAAGAACGGGTTGAGGGCGAGCCTGCGGCGTTTCGCGGACGGTTCCGCGGTGGGGGAGGAACCTTCGTGGAGCGGCATCGGCGGACGGCCCTTCTCGGCTCTCGGCGGCCCGGGCGCCCCGACGGGGTCGGACGGGCCACGCGTCTGTCGGTACGTCAGGTGGCGGACGGGCGGCGGAGGTTCAGCCCTCGGCGGCGAGGCCGTCCTTGATGGCCCGGGTGAACTTCACGACCCGTTCGGCCTGGACCCGGGCGGCGGTCAGGGTCTGCTCGCCGACCGGGATGTCGCCCTGGCCGGCGACGTGCGAGGTGCCGTACGGGTTGCCGTCGACGAACTTCGACGGGTCCGTGTAGCCGGGGGCGACCAGGATGCCGCCGAAGTGGTGGATCGTGTTGTAGAGCGCGAGCAGCGTGGACTCCTGGCCGCCGTGCGCGGTGCTGGTGGCGGTGAAGCCGCTGTAGACCTTGTCGGCGAGGTGGCCCGCCTGCCAGAGCCCGCCGAGGGTGTCGATGAACTGTTTGAGCTGGGAGGTGACGTTCCCGAACCGGGTCGGCGTCCCGAAGATCACGGCGTCCGCCCAGACCATGTCGTCGGGCGAGGCGACGGGGATGTCCGCGGTGGCCTTCACGTTGGCCGCCCAGGCCGGGTTGGAGTCGATGGCCGCCCGCGGGGCAAGCTCCCCGGCCCTGCGCAGCCGGACCTCCGCCCCGGCCTTCTCGGCGTACTCCGCGACGGCCTTGGCGATCGTGGCGATGGTGCCGGTCGCGGAGTAGTAGATGACGGCGACCTTGACGGGCGTGGGCATGACCAGACCTCCGGAGGGGCTTACAGGACTTGTGCATGCGAATGCGACGATACGTAAATCTCGGGCATCCGGCGCGCCGGGCGAGGCGTCGGGCGGTGCGCGGGGAGGGGATACGGGGCGGGGCACAGGGAGGCGGGCTGGACAGGGTGCCGGGCTCACCTCCGCGGCGTACCGTCCTCGTGCAGCTGCATCTGGAGGCGTCCGGTCACCAGCAGCCAGGCCGGCAGCGAGGCGACGCACAGGACCGGGAGCACGGCCGAGTCGCCGACCAGAACCGCCGCGGTGAACAGGCTCAGCCAGCCCTGCCGGGTGATGGCCAGCAACACCCCCAGCACCCCGCAGGTCACCGCGAGCGCCGGTGGCACCCGGTCGACGAGGGCGTGGGCGCAGAGCCCCAGCGCGACCCCCATGAAGACGGCGGGGAAGATCCGCCCGCCCCGGAAGCCGCAGGTCGCCGCGATCAGCAGGGCGGCCGTCTTCACCGCGGCCATGCCGGCGAACTCCCCGGCCGACCAGCCCGTCGGATCGGCGGCGAGGACCTTCATCTCGTCGAGCCCCTTGAACAGGGTCAGACGGCCGCCCAGCGCGCCCAGCAGGCCGAGCAGCAGCCCGCCGAGCGTCAGGGTCGGGACGGGGTGGCGCAGGGCCCGGAAGGCCCGGTGCACGTGCGGGAAGGCGTACACCGCCAGCAGGCCCAGCGCCGCCCCCGCCAGGGCGATGACGACCGCGGACAGCAGATCGCCCCGGTGCGGACGGGTGTAGGGCGGCAGCGACAGGTCGAAGCTGGGGTGCGCCAGCAGGGTCATGGTGAGCGCCCCGGCGGCGCCGGCCGCGAGCGGCCCGAACAGCCGGTCCCACAGGGCCCCCGGCCCGGGGCGGGAGGCGAGGGTCTCCGAGAGGATCAGCGCGGCGGCGACCGGGGTGCCGAAGAGTGCGCCGATGGTGCCGGCCGCGGCCAGGGAGAGCCACAGCTCCGCGGAGGAGCCGGGGACGAACCGGCGGCCGAGCCAGAAGGCCAGCGCGATGTTGGCGGCCGTGATCGGGTTCTCCGGGCCGAGGCTGATCCCGCCCGCCAGGGTGAGCACCGTGACGAGCAGCAGCCCCGGCACCACCCCCGGCGGCAGCGGCGGGTCGACCAGTCCCGTGGTCGCCGGATCGGGCCCCGCGTGACCGGGCACCGCCCGGATCAGCAGACCGGCCACCAGCCCGCTCGCGGTCAGCACCGCGATCGTCCAGAAGGCGGAGTGACGGCCGACGGAGAGCGCGTCGGGAAGCGTCTCCCAGAGCACGTCCTGCAGTTTCTCCGCGAGCAGGCTCACGCCGAGCAGGACGAGGGCGGAGGCGACCCCGACGACCAGTGCGGGCACGATGACGGGCAGCAGCCGGCGCGCGGGGGTGGGCCCCGGGGCCGGTTCGGCGGGTGGGGGAGAATCGGTGACCACCGGCTCACCATAACGACGCAAAAGCCGCATAGCGCCCACTGTGATGGCGAACGTGACGGCGCTGTCGGACGCGACGGGGTTCCGGCTTGCACCTCACGCGACGTCAGGACCCAGCATCGGGACGTACCCGGGACGGAGAAGGGAGCGGGGAGTCGTGGACTACTCCGTGGGACAGGTCGCCGAATTCGCCGGAGTCACGGTGCGCACCCTGCACCACTACGACGGCATCGGACTGCTCTCGCCCGGCGGGCGCAGCCACGCCGGTCACCGCCGTTACGACGACGGCGACCTCGACCGGCTCCAGCAGATCCTGTTCTACCGGGAGCTGGGCTTCCCGCTCGACCGGATCGCGGTACTGCTCGACGACCCGGAGGCGGACCCGCAGGAGCACCTGCACCGCCAGCACCGGTTGCTGACCGACCGGATCGCCGAGCTCCGGAAGATGGCCGAGGCCGTCGAGAAAGCCATGGAGGCACGGAAGATGGGCATCAACCTCACACCCGAGGAGCGGTTCGAGGTCTTCGGGGACCAGGACCCCGAGAGGTACGCGGAGGAGGCCGAGCGCCGCTGGGGCGGCACCGACGCGTACGCCGAGTCGCAGCGCCGCGCCGCGTCGTACACCAAGGACGACTGGAAGCGGATGCAGGCGGAGGCCGCCGAATGGGGCGCCGCCTACAGCGCGCTGATGGAGGCCGGCGAACCGGCCACCGGCGAGCGCGCGATGGATCTGGCCGAGGAGCACCGGCGCCGCATCATCGGCCGGTTCTACGAGTGCGGCCCCGAGGCGCACCGGGGGCTCGGCGAGATGTACGTGTCGGACCCGAGGTTCCGCGCGTACTACGAGGCGATACGGCCCGGGATGGCCGAGCACCTGCGGGACGCGATCGAGGCCAACGCCGCACGTCTGGCGTGAGCGGGTGGTGTGACCGGGTGATGTGACCAGGCGGCACGGTCCGCGGCGGGACGCTCCGGGGCGTCCCGCCGCGGACCGCGCACCTGTCACCGGACACGGCCGCGCGGCCGTCTCGGACCGTGCGTCCCGCCGCGGACCGCGCACCCGTCGCCGGGCACGGCCGCGCGGTCCGGTCCGTCGCCGGGCACGGCGGGCACGGGCTCCGGTCCGCCGCCATGACCGGCGGAGATCGCCGTACGGCGTCTTCCGGGAGCGGCTTTGTCCCGGTTGACCCGGAGTGCGCACCCTCTCGACCCGGTGCGCATCCCCGTGCGGGCCATCTGGAACCCGGGGCACTCCTCCGGCGTTGATAGCTTGGGGCGGCCACGCAGCCGTCATCGATCGATCCAGGAGCCCGGACCCTTGAATACGCTTGCGCTCGGACCGAGCTGGCTGGACCCGGACTATCTCATCGGGCAGTTCGGACTGCTCGGTGTGCTGGTCATCGTCTTCGCTGAATCCGGTCTGCTGATCGGTTTCTTCCTGCCCGGAGACTCCCTGCTGTTCACCACCGGTCTGCTGGTGACCGCGGGCAAGCTGCACGCGCCGCTCTGGCTGGTCTGCGTCCTGGTGGCGCTGGCGGCGATCATCGGCGACCAGGTGGGCTACCTCTTCGGCCGCAAGGTCGGCCCGGCGCTCTTCAACCGCCCGGACTCCCGCCTCTTCAAGCAGGAGAACGTCGAGAAGGCGCACGAATTCTTCGAGAAGTACGGCCCGAAGTCGCTGATCCTGGCCCGCTTCGTGCCCGTGGTGCGTACGTTCACCCCGATCATCGCCGGTGTGAGCCGGATGAACTACCGCTCGTTCATCATGTTCAACATCATCGGCGGGATACTCTGGGGCGTCGGCGTCACGCTGCTCGGCGCGGCCCTCGGCAAGGTCGAGTTCGTCCACCAGAACATCGAGGCGATCCTCATCCTGATCGTGCTCATCTCGGTGGTGCCGATCGCGATCGAGTTCCTGCGGGCCCGCTCCAAGTCGAAGAAGGAAGCGGCGGAGGGCGGCGGCGAGGGCCGGGCCCCGGCCGCCGGAAACGCCCCCGCCCCGGGCCAGCGCGGCCGCCACGCCAAGCGCTGACCCGGCCACCACACCCCCGGGCCGATCCGCAGCACACGAGCGGGTCGGCCCGAGCCGTACGCACGGGCCAGGGGCCGGGGCCGGAGTCCGAGCCGTACGTACGGGCCAGGGAACCAGGAACGGTCAGAAGCCGCGCGTCCGCTTGGCCGCGCGGCGGTTCGCCCCGCCGACCGCTCCCGGCACCCGCATGAACAGCCGGGAGATCTCGCCCCCCAGGTTCACCCCGATCGCGATGGCCAGCGCCGTGGCCACCGCGGTCGACAGCGAGGCGAGCCCGGTGTTCACCCGCCCCTGGGCCACGGCCAGCAGGCCGAAGTACGTGGCCGAACCCGGCAGCAGCGGGCCGATCGCCGCCGTGATGAACGGCAACGACGAGGTGTACCGGTAGCGCGAGAACAGCTGCCCGAACAGGCCCACCAGTCCGGCCGCCGTCGCGGTCGCCAGCACCGGCGAGATGCCGCCGGTCCTGGCCATCGCCCCGTAGATCACCCAGGCCACGGCGCCGTTGAGGGTCACCGCGAGCACCGTGGACCGGTCCTGCTGGAGCAGGATCGCGAAGGCGAAACAGAGCGCCATCGACGCCAGGATCTGCACCACCGGCCGGTCGTGGGGGACGAACCTGGCCTCGGGGTTCAGCTGGGCACCCAGCTGGAGCCCCAGGTACAGCACGAGCAGCACGCCGACGACGATGCCGATGAACAGGTACATGACTTCGAGCAGCCGCGCGGCCGCGGTGATGTAGAAACCGGTCAGTCCGTCCTGCACGCCCGCCACCAGGGCCCGCCCCGGCAGCAGCGCGAACAGCCCACCGGTGATCACCGCCGAGGGCCGTACGTCCGACCAGTGGGTGAGGGTCAGCGCCACGCCCATCGCGGCGGGCGGCATCGCGGCCACCACGAACTGGTAGAACTCCGGCAGCCCCCGCCCGGCGCAGAGCCAGGCGAGCCGGTCGCCGAGCATCGCGCCGACCGCGGCCACCACGAACACCAGCGGACCACCGCCCACCAGCACCGAGGCCGCCCCCGCGAGCCCGCCGGCGGCCAGCGTCAGCACCCAGCCGGAGTACGGGTGGCGGTTGCGGCGGATCTCCGCCAGCCGCCGGTAGGCCTCCTCCAGGGAGACCTCGACGTCCTCCGCGGTGATGTCGTCGATGAGCCGGAAGACCGCGGCCAGCCGGGTGTAGTCGGTGCCGCGCCGGCGCACGGTACGGCTCGCCGTCACCGGGTCGTCGACCAGCGAGGGCTGGTGCGAGATCGACAGCAGGGTGAAGGTGACGGTCGGTTCGCAGCGGTCCAGGCCGTAGCTGCGGGTCACCGCGAACATGGCCGCCTCGACGTCCTCGGCGCCCTCGCCGCCCGCCAGCAGCAGCTCCCCGATGCGCAGCGTCAGGTCGAGCACGCGCGGCACCGCGGGCCCCGCCTCGTCGGACTTCTGCACCAGCTCGGGCGCCGGGCGCTCGGCGACCGGCATCCGCAGCATCGTGCGCATCCGGTCCTGCCAGGGAGCCTCCTTGGTCAGCCGGACCATCGGTATGCCCTGGGCCGGGGTGAAGGCGGGCGACGGGTGCCGGTCGCCGTAGGTACTCGGCGGGGCGAAGGCGGAGCCGATCGTGTCCTGTCCCGAGCCCTGCCCCGAACCCGGACCGGAACCGGAAGCGGAACCGGTGCCCGTCCCCGGGGCGTCCGCCAGACCGGCCGGAAGGGCGAACTCCGACGTCGGATGGTCGTCCTCGGGCCCGGGCGCGCGCTGCTCCACCCCGGCAGGCGGGACGAAGGCGCTGCGCGCCTCGTCGGACTGGGGCTTCTGGTCCTCCGGACCGCCCGGTTCCGCCACCACTGACCCTCGCTCCTCGTCACTACCGCGCGTCCATGGCTGCGCTTGTGCCCAGTATGGCCACGGACAAGCCCGCGGACGCCAGAAGATCCGGAACGGGACCGGGAGGGGCCTTCCAGGAGCCGGCCCGCAGGACCCGGCGCACCCGCGGACCGGGTGCGCGGGGCGGTACGCGGAACGGGCGGCACTCCCATGGAAGGAGTACCGCCCGTTCCCGTACGGAACCGCAAACGGAACCGTGTCGCGTACTTCGGTCACGTGCCTCGGTTCACGCGCCGAAGCCCACGTGCACCGGCTCGTGCACGTCGGCTCGCGTACCTCGGCTCACGCACCCGGCCCATGCGCACGGGCCCGTTCGTACGAACCCGTGCGGCCGGACCCGCGCGCCGCGGCCGGACACCGGCCGCGAGCCGGTGTCAGTGCGCGCCGCCCTGCGCCTCGAGACGCTTGTAGGAGGCCTCGATCTCGGCCTCGGCCTCGGCGCGGCCGACCCAGTCGGCGCCCTCGACCGACTTGCCGGGCTCCAGGTCCTTGTAGACCTCGAAGAAGTGCTGGATCTCCAGGCGGTCGAACTCCGACACGTGGTGGATGTCGCGCAGGTGCTCCACCCGGGGGTCGGAGGCCGGCACGCACAGCAGCTTGTCGTCGCCGCCGGCCTCGTCCGTCATCCGGAACATGCCGATGGCGCGGCACTTGATGAGGCAGCCGGGGAAGGTCGGCTCGTCCAGGATGACCAGCGCGTCCAGCGGGTCGCCGTCCTCGCCGAGGGTGTTCTCGACGAAGCCGTAGTCCGCCGGGTAGCTGGTCGAGGTGAAGAGTCGACGGTCCAGGCGGATCCGACCGGTCTCGTGGTCCACCTCGTACTTGTTCCGCGAACCCTTCGGAATCTCGATGGTGACGTCGAACTCCACGGGTGGCTCCTCCATGATCAACACATACGACTGGTGATTAAGTGTCCCCCACGCAGATGTGTGCTCGCGAAAGGGGCTGGTCAACGGTGGACGAGCCGGTGAAAAGACCGTCGGTCAATCCGTTGGACAGGCTGGGCCGACTCACCCCTCGGGGTGCCGTGCTCAGGCTGAAGGGACTGAACGACCGACAGTTCACCGCCGTCTCCGCCGGGCTCGGCCTGGTGCTCGCGGCCGGCGTCGTCCTTGCCGCCGGCCCCTGGGACTCGGGTCAGCGTAAGGCCGAGCAGGACTGGGCCGCCGCCCGGAGCCGCACAGGTGGCGCACATCACGGCACCGGCACCCCCGACGGGCCCGCGCCCGCGCCCAGCGCCCCGGCCGTTCTCGCCGCCCTCACCCCCGCCGACAACGCCGCCCCGGACGCCCGGCACACCCCCGACAGTGCGGCCCCGGACCTCCGCGCCGTCCTCGACCCGCTGCTGAAGGCCCCCGCCCTGGGCACCCGGCACACCGCCGTCGTCATCGACACCGCCGACGGCACCCGGCTGTACGGCAAGGGCGCCGACCTGCCCATGACCCCCGCCTCCACCGTCAAGATCGCCACCGCGGCCGCCGCGCTGAGCGCCCTCGGCCCCGACCACCGCATCGCCACGAAGGTCCTGGTCTCCCCCGACCACCGCCGGATCACCCTGGTCGGCGGCGGCGACCCCACCCTCGACCGGGCGGGCCTGCGCGCGCTCGCCACCGGCACCGCGCGCGCCCTGAAGGCCCACGGCGTCGACCGGGCCCGCCTCTCGTACGACACCTCCCGCTACTCCGGACCCGCCCGCCACCCGATCGGCCCCAACGAGAACATCGCGCCGGTCAGCGCCCTGATGATCGACGAGGGCAGGCTCGACGACACCGACAGCGGACCCGCCCCGCGCAGCGACGACCCGGCGAAGGACGCCGCCGAAGCCTTCGCGAAGCTCCTCGACGACGCCGGGATCGACACCGGGTCCGGGCCGGGGCACGGCCGCCCGGCCGCCGGGTCCCGGCAGGTCGCCCAGCACCTCTCCGCCCCGATCTCCGCCCTGGTCGAACGGGCCCTGACCAACAGCGACAACGACATCGCCGAGGCGCTCGCCCGGCAAACCGCCATCAAGGCGGGCCGGCCCGCCGACTTCGCCGGTGCCCGACGGGCCGTCACCGAGCAGCTCGGGAAGCTCCGCCTCCCGCTGACCGGCGCCGTCCTCGCCGACGGCAGCGGACTGGACCGCAAGGACAAGGTCACCGCCCGGCTGCTGGCCGGCCTCCTCGCCCGCGCCGCCGACCCGGCCCACCCCGAACTGCGCCCCGTCCTCACCGGCCTGCCCGTGGCCGGCTTCACCGGCACGCTCAGCGACCGCTACAGCGGGAAGTCCGCGGGAACCGGCCTGGTCCGCGCCAAGACCGGCACCCTCACCGGCGTGAACACCCTCGCCGGAACGGTCGTCGACGGACAGGGCCGGCTGCTCGCCTTCGCCTTCCTGGCATCCGGCACCACCTCCCCCTCCGAGGCCCAGTCCTCCCTCGACGCGCTCGCCACCGGCCTGGTCGCCCGCGCCCGTTGAGGGCCCGCCGGACGACCCCGGCCGGGCCGCCCCGGCCGGATCCGGGCCGGTCGACACCGCACCGCGGACGGGGCCGAGCACGTACGGTTGACGCATGACGAGCATCGGTGGTGCCCAGATGGTCGACTGGAACCTCGCGGTCGCGACCGCGACCCGACTGGTCCGGCCGGGGCCGGAGATCAGCCGGGAGGAGGCCCGTGAGGTCGTCGCCGAGCTGCGCCGGCACGCCAGGGCCTCGGAGGAGCACGTCCGCTCCTTCACCCGGATGATCCCCGAGGGGACCGAACCGGAGGACACCCCGGTCCTGGTGGTGGACCGGGCGGGCTGGATCAAGGCCAACGTCGCGGGCTTCCGCGAACTGCTCGGCCCGCTCCTGGGCAAGATGCAGGACCGGCGCGCGGGCACCGCCGGCGGCGCCGTGCTGGGCGCGGTCGGCGGCAAGGTGACCGGCGTCGAGGTGGGGATGCTGCTGTCGTTCCTGGCCTCCCGGGTCCTCGGCCAGTACGAGACCTTCGCCCCCGCCACCCGCGAGCTGCCCGCCTCGGCCGGCGGCGGCAGGCTCCTGCTGGTCGCCCCCAACATCGTCCACGTCGAGCGCGAACTCGACGTGGACCCGCACGACTTCCGGCTCTGGGTCGCGCTCCACGAGGAGACCCACCGCACCCAGTTCACCGGGGTGCCCTGGCTCCGCGACCACCTCCAGGGCGAGATCCAGTCATTCCTCGACGAGACCGACGTCGACCCGATGACCGTCCTGGAACGGCTCCGCGAGGCCGCCCAGTCGCTGGCCGGGGGCCGCCCCGAGGGCGAGGCCGGCGAGGACGGCGGACGCAGCCTGGTCGAACTCGTCCAGACCCCCTCGCAGCGGGAGATCCTCGGCCGGCTCACCGCCGTGATGTCCCTGCTCGAAGGCCATGCCGACTACGTGATGGACGGGGTCGGGCCCGACGTCGTCTCCTCCGTCGGCGAGATCCGGGAGAAGTTCCAGCAGCGCAGGGCACGCGGCGCCGGCCGCCTCGACCAGGCGCTGCGCAAGCTCCTCGGGCTCGACGCGAAGCTGCGCCAGTACCGCGACGGCGAGCGGTTCGTCCGCGCCGTGGTCGACGAGGTCGGCATGGACGGCTTCAACCGGGTGTGGACCTCGCCGAACACCCTGCCGACGAAGGCGGAGATCGCGAAACCGGCGGACTGGGTCGCGAGGGTGCACCGCAGGGCGGAGCCGTGAGCACCACGGGCCCGACGGCGGACGACGGGGAACGCCCGGCAGCGGGGACCGCGACGCCGCGGTCCCCGCTGCCGGGCGCCCGTCGGCAGGTGCCGAGGCGGCGCGGCCCGACGACGGGCCCCGGCAGCAGGTGTTGCGGCCTCGCGGCCCGACGGTGGGCGCCCTGAACGAGAACGCGCCGGTAATCACCCATCCGAGGGACCGTAGGGGCACGGGAAGGCGTGCAATGCTCGATGGACGTCTTGCCTCTGTCACCATCGACGCACTCTGAGTGACGGCCCGTCTTCCGTCCGCCACTTCGAGGCATCTCCCGAAACTTCACGAAGGGCACCGGACATGGGTCCCCATCCTGCGGTCGCGGCGATACGCCTGGCGGTCCGCCGCGTACTCCACGACGTACTCACCGAGCACACCCGAAACGCCGGACACCTCCGGCACACCCCGCACCCCGAGCTCGCCGAAGCCGGTGCGGGCAGGCAGCGCGCCGCACTCCCCGAACGCCCCGACACCCCGCTGGTGCTGGTGGCCTGTTCCGGCGGCGCCGACTCCATGGCGCTCGCCTCCGCCCTCGCCTTCGAGGCCCGCAAACTCGACATCCGGGCCGGTGGCATCACCGTCGACCACGGCCTCCAGGACGGCTCCGGGGCCCGCGCCGCCGAGGTCGTCGACCGCCTCACCGCCATGCACCTCGACCCGGTCGAGGCCGTGGCCGTGCGGGTCGGCCGGGAGGGCGGCCCCGAGGCCGCCGCCCGTGAGGCCCGCTACGCCGCCCTGGACGCGGCGGCCGAGCGGCACGGCGCCGCCGCCGTCCTGCTCGGGCACACCCGTGACGACCAGGCGGAGACCGTGCTGCTCGGTCTCGCCCGAGGCTCCGGCATCCGCTCGCTCTCCGGCATGGCCGCCGCGTCCGGACCGGCCGGCCGCTACCGCCGCCCCTTCCTCCAGCTCGACCGCCAGACCGCCCGCAAGGCCTGCCTCGTCCAGTCCCTGCCCGTCTGGGACGACCCGCACAACACCGACCCCGCCTACACCCGCTCCCGACTGCGCCACGAGGGTCTGCCCGCCCTGGAGAAGGCGCTCGGGAAAGGGGTGGTCGAGGCCCTCGCCCGTACGGCCCAGCTCTCCCGCGACGACGCGGACGCCCTGGACACCTGGGCCGCCGAGGCCGAGCGGACCGTACGGGACGAGGCCGGCCGCCTGGAGTGCGCCAAGCTCTTCGCCCTGCCCCCCGCCGTGCGCCGCCGGGTGCTGCGCCGGGCCGTCATGGAGGCGGGTTCCCCGGCCGGATCGCTCTTCGCCCGCCACATCGAGGAAGTCGACCGGCTGATCACCGGATGGCGCGGCCAGCAGGCCATCAACCTGCCCGGACGGGTCGAAGCCCGGCGGCAGGGTGGCAGACTGGTCATTCGGCAGAGCTGAAGCACGAGCGGTCGGCACGCAGCGGACGGCCGCACAGGCCACGGGCGGCGCCCCGTGACCGGCAGGCAGAGAAAGAGACGCGGGTGAACGAGAAGGACATGGGCACCGACCTCCAGTCGGTGCTCCTCACCAAGGAAGAGATCGACGCGAAGCTCGTCGAGCTGGCCGCGAAGATCGACGCGGAGTACGCGGGCAAGGACCTGCTCATCGTCGGCGTCCTCAAGGGCGCGGTCATGGTGATGGCGGACCTGGCGCGCGCGCTGTCCACCCCCGTCACCATGGACTGGATGGCCGTCTCGTCGTACGGCGCGGGCACCCAGTCCTCCGGCGTGGTCCGGATCCTCAAGGACCTGGACACCGACATCAAGGGCAAGCACGTCCTGATCGTCGAGGACATCATCGACTCGGGCCTGACCCTGTCCTGGCTGATGTCGAACCTCGGCTCGCGCGAGCCGGCGTCCCTGGAGATCTGCACCCTGCTGCGCAAGCCGGACGCGGCCAAGGTCGCGCTCGACTGCAAGTGGGTCGGTTTCGACATCCCCAACGAGTTCGTCGTCGGATACGGGCTGGACTACGCGGAGAAGTACCGCAACCTCCCCTTCGTCGCCACCCTCGCCCCGCACGTCTACGGCGGCTGACGCCCCGCGCGTCCCCGGCGGCCCGCACCCCGCGCGTCCGCGGGACCGGCCGCCGTCGCCCGGCCTCCCACCCTCGCCCGGCCCGGACGCCCGGACCGGCCGGGACCGGCGGGGAACCTTTCACCGGATTCCCGTCGTTGAGCTCTGGAAGGCGGGTTTTGACAGACGTACCCGGCGGTCCCGAGTGACAATGCTGGGGTACCGTCCGAAGAAACAGTCTTTTCTCACAGCAGCATTTACCTACGGGCAGGAGGGACGGGGCGGCTTCGCCCCGTATGGATGGACGTGAAGCGATACTTCCGTGGGCCGGTCATGTGGATCGTGCTGGCCGTCCTCGCCGTGGTCGTGTTGATGCAGGTCGTCGGCTCGTCGGGCGGCTACAAATCGGTGGACACCGGCAAGGTGATCCAGGCGATCAGCAAGGACCAGGTGGAGCAGGCCAAGCTGACCACCGGTGACGAACAGATCATCAAGATCGAGTTGAAGAAGGGCCAGAAGCTCCCGGGCGAGTCCGGAAGCAAGTTCCAGGCGAACTACATCGGCAACCAGGGCGTCGACCTCGCCGACACGCTGCAGCAGAAGTTCGAGAGCGGCGCGATCGACGAGGGCTACACCGTCTCGCCGTCGAAGCAGTCCCCGTTCATCTCGATCCTCCTGACGCTGCTGCCCTTCATCCTGATCGTGGTCGTCTTCCTGTTCCTGATGAATCAGATGCAGGGCGGCGGCTCCCGGGTGATGCAGTTCGGGAAGTCCAAGGCCAAGCTGATCACCAAGGACACCCCCAAGACGACGTTCGCCGACGTGGCGGGGTCGGACGAGGCCGTCGAGGAGCTCCAGGAGATCAAGGAGTTCCTCCAGGAGCCGGCGAAGTTCCAGGCCGTCGGCGCCAAGATCCCCAAGGGCGTCCTGCTGTACGGGCCTCCCGGTACCGGCAAGACGCTGCTCGCGCGCGCCGTCGCCGGCGAGGCGGGCGTTCCCTTCTACTCGATCTCCGGCTCCGACTTCGTCGAGATGTTCGTGGGTGTCGGCGCCAGCCGGGTCCGCGACCTCTTCGAGCAGGCCAAGGCGAACGCCCCGGCGATCGTCTTCGTCGACGAGATCGACGCCGTCGGCCGGCACCGCGGCGCCGGCATGGGCGGCGGTCACGACGAGCGCGAGCAGACGCTCAACCAGCTGCTCGTCGAGATGGACGGCTTCGACGTGAAGGGCGGCGTCATCCTGATCGCCGCCACGAACCGGCCGGACATCCTCGACCCGGCGCTGCTGCGTCCGGGCCGCTTCGACCGGCAGATCGCGGTCGACAGGCCGGACATGCAGGGCCGTCTGGAGATCCTCAAGGTGCACCAGAAGGGCAAGCCGGTCGCGAAGGACGTCGATCTCGGCGCCGTCGCCCGCCGCACGCCCGGCTTCACCGGTGCCGATCTGTCGAACGTGCTGAACGAGGCGGCGCTCCTCACGGCGCGCGGCAACCAGAAGCTGATCGACAACAAGATGCTCGACGAGGCCATCGACCGCGTCGTGGCGGGCCCGCAGAAGCGGACCCGGATCATGTCCGAGAAGGAGAAGAAGATCACCGCGTACCACGAGGGCGGACACGCTCTGGTCGCGGCGGCCTCTCCCCAGGCGGACCCGGTCCACAAGATCACGATCCTCTCCCGCGGCCGTGCCCTCGGTTACACGATGGTGCTCCCGGAGGAGGACAAGTACTCCACGACGCGCAACGAGATGCTCGACCAGCTGGCCTACATGCTGGGCGGGCGCGCGGCCGAGGAGCTGGTCTTCCACGACCCGACCACCGGCGCGGCCAACGACATCGAGAAGGCCACCGCGACGGCCCGGGCGATGGTCACGCAGTACGGCATGACGGAGCGGCTCGGCGCGATCAAGTTCGGCGGCGACAACACCGAACCCTTCGTGGGCCGTGAGATGGGCCACCAGCGCGACTACTCGGAAGAGGTCGCGGCGCTCGTCGACGAAGAGGTCAAGAAGCTCATCGAGACCGCCCACAACGACGCGTGGGAGATCCTCGTCGAGAACCGCGACGTGCTGGACAACCTGGTCCTCCAGCTCCTGGAGAAGGAGACGCTCGGCAAGGAGGAGATCGCCGAGATCTTCGCCCCGATCGTGAAGCGCCCGGCCCGCCCGGCGTGGACCGGTTCCTCCCGGCGCACCCCGTCGACGCGCCCGCCGGTGCTCTCGCCGAAGGAGCTCGCCCTCACCAACGGCGCCACCACGGCGAACGGCTCGGCCGTCCCCACGGACACCGCCCCGAGCACCGAGGCGGTCCCCGAGGAGCGTCCCGAGGTCTGACCCGTCCCCCGGTGTGGCCCCTCTCACGGAGCCGCTCGGGGACCGGAATGGAAGCCGCGCCCCCACAGGTTCTAGCCTGTGGGGGCGCGGCTTTTCCGTACAACCGTGCGGAGACGTGCGCGAGTGACAGCTCAGAGGAACGAGGCACAGATGACCGACCCGGTGACGCTGGACGGCCAGGGCTCGATCGGCGAGTTCGACGAGAAGCGGGCCGAGGCGGCGGTACGCGAACTCCTCATCGCGGTGGGCGAGGACCCGGACCGCGAGGGACTGCGCGAGACGCCGGGGCGGGTGGCGCGGGCGTACAAGGAGATATTCGCGGGCCTGTACCAGGAGCCCGAGGACGTCCTCACGACCACGTTCGACCTGGGTCACGACGAGATGGTCCTGGTCAAGGACATCGAAGTGTTCTCGACCTGTGAACACCATCTGGTGCCGTTCCGGGGCGTCGCGCACGTCGGGTACATCCCGGCCACCACCGGGAAGATCACCGGTCTGTCGAAGCTGGCCCGGCTCGTCGACGTCTACGCCCGTCGTCCGCAGGTGCAGGAGCGGCTGACCACCCAGATCGCCGAGTCCCTGATGGAGATCCTGGAGCCGCGCGGGGTCATCGTCGTCATCGAGTGCGAGCACATGTGCATGTCGATGCGCGGCATCCGCAAGCCGGGGGCGAAGACGCTGACCTCGGCGGTGCGCGGGCAGCTGCGCGATCCCGCGACGCGCGCCGAGGCCATGAGCCTGATCATGGCGAGCTGACCCGGAGCGGCCGGGCGGGCGCCGAGGGCACCCGCCCGCAGGGCCGTCCGGGGCTCGGACCCGCTCGGGCTCGGACCCGCTCGGTGGGTGGCCCGTCCCGGCCGGAGAGGGTCCTACGCGGCCGCCGAGCCCCTGCCGCCGTCGTCGTGGTCGTCGTCGTCCGGGAGCTTGCAGATGCGTTCCAGCCAGAGGGCCGCGGCGACGACCGCGATGCCGGCCAGGACCGAGAAGCCCGCGTAGATCGCCTGGTCGCGGCGGGCCGGTACGTCGAGGGAGCCGAGCAGGAAGACGCCGACGCCGCCGTACATGCCGGAGACCAGGGCGACGACCAGGGCGCTGGCCTGGCCGAAGACGACCGCTCGGGCGGCCATCAGGGGTTCGACGCCCTTGGCTCCCGGTCGGCGCTCGCGCTGGGCGCGCAGCCGGGAGCGGATCGAGAACGCCGTGGCCAGCAGGATGACGGCGATCACCGCGAGCACGATCGGTGCGGCGAGGGGCACGCTCGGCAGGGTGCCCAGGGAGTCCCAGAGCCGGGCGCCGCTCCAGGAGAGCACCCCGGCCGCGGCGAAGAGGCCCGCCAGTACCCCGAGCCGTAGTTGCTTCACCGAGTGGTCCGCCCTTCGCCGCAGTGGTCCGTGTGCCGGTGGCCGGTCCCGGCCGGCCCGCGCGGTGTCGCGCCGTCGGGACCGGGCCCGCCCGCGGCGGACCCTTTCCGTGTCCGTCGAGCCTAACGACTACTCGGGCAGACGGAGTTCCAGATCGGGCCGGGGCAGCACGCCCTCCCGGCCGACGGCGGCCAGCAGCTCCGCGACGGGTCCGGCGCCGGGCAGCTGGGCCCCGGGGTCGATGTCGTGCCACGGGGCGAGGACGAAGGCCCGCTCGTGGGCCCTGGGGTGGGGGAGGGTGAGCACCGGGTCGTCGGAGACGACGTCCGCGTACGTCACGATGTCGACGTCTATGGTGCGCGGTCCCCAGCGCTCCTCGCGGACCCGGTCGAAGGCCTCCTCGACGGCCTGGCCGCGCTCCAGGAGGGACGACGGGGGCAGGGTCGTCCGCACGATGATCACCGCGTTGAAGTACGAGGGCTGCGAGCCGGGGTCGACGCCCCAGGGCTCCGTCTCGTACACCGGGGAGACCGCCTTGACCCGCAGGCCGGGGGTGTCCTCCAGGGCGTCGACGGCCCCCTGGAGGGTCTCCAGGCGGTTGCCCAGGCTGGACCCCAGGGAGATCACGGCGAGCTTGGGGTTGGACAGGGTGGTGTCCGCGGCGTCGACCTGCTCGACCACGGAGGCGGGTACCGGCTGCACGGTCGGGTCGCTCTGCCCCTTGGCGGAAAACGCGGTCATGTCCGACTCCGGGTGATGGTGATGGTGACGTCGTCGAAGGGGACGGTGATCGGCGCGTCCGGCTTGTGCACCACGACCTCCACCTCCTCGACCCCTTCGTGCTCGAGGCACGTCCGGGCGATGCGTTCCGCGAGCGTCTCGATCAGGTCGACGGGTTCCCCCTGCACCACCTTGACGACCTCCTCCGCGACGATGCCGTAGTGCACCGTCTTGGCCAGGTCGTCGGTGGCCGCCGCGGGGCGGGTGTCGAGGCCGAGCACCAGGTCCACGATGAACGTCTGGCCCTCTTCCCGTTCCCGGGGAAAAACGCCGTGGTGTCCACGGGCCTTGAGGCCGCGCAGCGCGACACGATCCACGCGAATCACTCCTGCTGTCGTTGGGCGTAGAGACACGGGGCCGCGTGCGGACGGCGAGGTGCCCTCTTTCGAATCTACCTGCGGGCACCGACAGTGCCCGCCCGTGGGGGCCGTGGGCAGGACCTCACGGGGCTGGTAGCCGCGTATACCCACCTCGCCGGATTCCAACCGCTTTCCGGGGCGCGGCCGTCCGGCCGTCCCCCGCCGGAGGGGCGTTTTCCGGCCGGGGACACGGGGTTCTCCGGGTCAGGAGGAGGACTCCTCGCCCTCCTCCTCGCCGGTCTCGGCCAGCACGGGCGAGCCGTGGTGGGACCAGAGTTTCCAGCCGTCGGGTGTGTGACGGAACACATTGGTGGCCACGACGAGTTGGCCGACCAGCGGGCCGAGCGCGTTGCCGTCCTCCGCGGGGCCGCCACTGAGGATGTTCTCGGTGCAGGTCACCAGGGCGGTGTCCCCGGTCATGGCGACCACGACGTCGGTCAGGAAGAACTGGATGTACTCGGTGTTCGCCATGATCAGGGCGTAACTGCGCAGCACCTCGCCGCGCCCGGTCAGCACCGGCCAGCCGGGGTGGACGCAGGAGACGGTGAGGTCCTCGCCGGGCAGCCAGAGCCGGGAGAGCTCCTCGAAGTCGCCGCGTTCCACCGCCTCGTAGAAGGCGGTGTTGGCCTCTTCGACGGCCGCGATGTCGGCGGCCGCCTCCGCGTGCTCGTCGCGGCCCCCGCTCACGCGGCTCCCTCGACGGCGCGGGCGACCCGTACGGCGTCGGCGGTGGCCCGTACCTCGTGGACCCGGACGGCCCAGGCGCCCGCGTGGGCGGAGAGCGCGGAGACCGCCGCGGTGGCGGCGTCGCGTTCGCGGGCGGGCGGTGGCGCGAGGCCCTCGCCGGCCAGTACGTGGCCGAGGAACCGCTTGCGGGAGGCGGCGACCAGCAGCGGGCGGCCCAGGGCGCGCAGCGCGTCGAGGTGGGCGACCAGGGCGAGGTCGTGGGCGGCCTCCTTGGCGAAGCCGAGACCGGGGTCGATCACGATCCGTTCCGGCGCGATGCCGCCCGCCACCACGGCGTCCATCCGCTCCCGCAGCTCGGCGACGACCTCGGCGACCACGTCCCCGTACACCGCCCGGCTGTTCATGGACTCGCTGAAGCCGCGCCAGTGCATCACCACGAACGGGGCGCCGGACGCGGCGACGACCGGGACCATGTCCGGGTCGGCGAGGCCGCCGCTCACGTCGTTGACCAGGGCGGCCCCGGCCGCGACGGCCTCCTCGGCGACCCGGGCCCGCATGGTGTCCACGGAGACCGTGACCCCTTCGGCCGCCAGGCCCCGGACCACCGGGACGACGCGCCGCAGCTCCTCCGAGGCGTCCACCCGACTGGCGCCGGGGCGGGTGGACTCGCCGCCGACGTCGATCAGGTCGGCGCCCTCGGCGACCAGGTCGAGGCCGTGTTTGACCGCGGCCGTGGTGTCGAACCAGCGGCCCCCGTCGGAGAAGGAGTCCGGGGTGACGTTCACGACACCCATGACCGCACAGCGGTCCCACTCCGGCAGGCCCCGGACCGTGCCTCGTCCACGCAACGTACTCATGCGACCAGCGTAGGCCCCGTACGGCGCGGTGCTACGCCGCGCGTACGTGCTGCTCCTGCCCGGAGGCCGGGGCGTGGGCGCAGGGCCGGGGGGCCGGGGCCGGGAAACGCCGGGCGAGGGGGCGGGGCAGCGAGACGTTCACGAAGCCCTCCGCCCGCATGGCGGCGAGCGAGATGCGGGGCAGGTCGCGGGCGGTCCGGTAGACCACGAAGCGGGGCTCCCAGCGGGGCCGGAACTTGGCGTTGAACTTGTACAGCGACTCGATCTGGAACCAGCGCGACAGGAAGATCAGCAGTCCGCGCCAGACGCGCAGCACCGGTCCGGCGCCCAGCTTCTCGCCCCGGGCGAGCGCCGAGCGGAACATCGCGAAGTTCAGCGAGACGCGTTCGACCGAGAGCCGGGGGGCCGCCTGGAGGGCGGCGACGATCAGCAGTTCGTTCATGCCGGGGTCGGCGGAGCGGTCGCGGCGCATCAGGTCGAGGGACATGCCGTCCTCGCCCCACGGGACGAAGTGGAGCACGGCCTTCAGGTCGCCGTACGGGGAGTCGGCGGGGTGCTCGCCGGCCTTGTGGGCGGTCGCGACGACGCAGTCCCCGTCGGCGGGGTCGCCGATCCGGCCGAGCGCCATGGAGAAGCCGCGCTCGGTGTCGGTGCCGCGCCAGTCGGCGGCGGCGCGGCGGATGCGGTCCAGTTCGGCCCCGCCGATGTCACGGACGCGGCGGACCCGGGTCTCGTAGCCGAGCCGTTCGATGCGCTTCACCATCTGGCGTACGTTGCGCATCGGCCGCCCGGCGAGCGAGAAATCCGCGACGTCCACCACCGCCTCGTCGCCGAGTTCCAGTGCGTCGAGGCCGGTCTCGCGGGTCCAGACCTCGCCGCCGGTCTCGCTGCAGCCCATCACGGCGGGGGTCCAGGAGTGGGCCCGGGCCTCGTCCATGAACCGTTCGATCGCGCCGGGCCACGCCTCCACGTCGCCGATCGGGTCGCCGCTGGCCAGCATCACCCCGGACACGACGCGGTAGCAGACGGCGGCCTTGCCGCTGGGGGAGAAGACGACGCCCTTGTCGCGGCGGAGCGCGAAGTGGCCGAGCGAGTCCCGGCCGCCGTGCTTCTCCAGCAGGGCGCGCAGCCGGGCCTCGTCGTCCTCGGTGAGGCGGGCCGCCGGGTGCTCGGGGCGGAAGGCGAGGTAGATGGTGGTGACGGCGGTCAGCAGGCCGAGGGCGCCGAGGGAGTACGCCACGGTCCAGGAGGTGTCCCCGGAGTAGTCGACGGGGCCTTCGAGGCCGAACATCCCGTACAGCACGTGCTGGAGGCGGTCGGCGATGCTGGGGCTGCCCACGACCCGGCCCGGGTGGGCGCTGACGACGACGAGGCCGAGGGCGATCGAGCCCGCGCCG
Source organism: Streptomyces sp. ML-6 (assembly GCF_030116705.1). Classification (NCBI taxonomy): domain Bacteria; kingdom Bacillati; phylum Actinomycetota; class Actinomycetes; order Kitasatosporales; family Streptomycetaceae; genus Streptomyces; species Streptomyces sp. ML-6. The sequence continues at coordinate 3,359,772 of NZ_JAOTIK010000001.1, read as the reverse complement.
AGGAGCACGAAGTTGGCCAGGGCCCGCCAGCGGCTCCGGGGGTCGGGCAGGGCGGCGAACTCGCCGCGGTGCCGGACCAGCAGCAGGCACAGGGTCAGCGAGACGAGGGTGCCGAGGACCGAGTGCCGGTAGGTGAACTGCGCCAGCGCCCCGGCCGGCAGCAGGACGACGGCGGCCCGCCAGGCCCGCCGCTTGCGCCGTTTGAGGCCGTGGGCGAGCAGCAGCAGGAGGATGCCCGTGCTCAGCGAGAGGGCGGCGGCGAACGGCCCGAGGGCGCCGGGCAGCACCTCGGCCAGGGTGTGCATCCGGCTGTGCCGGAAGCGCGGGAAGACACCCGCGGCGATGTCGATCAGGCCGACGACGGTGCAGGCGGTGCCGACCAGGGCCGGTACGGACTCGGGGCGCGGGCCGCGTACGAACCTGCGGACCGGACCCGGAACCGATCCTGATTTATCCCCATCTAGCGTGACAGACATCGCTTCCCGTGGTTCCGCGAGAGATTCTTGTGTCCTTCGGTCGTAGCCCTCCGGACGATGTGCAACCTGTAGGACGAGGCTTCCGGAGTGAGGGTTCACCCGTCGGCCGGAAATTTCCAGACAAGAAAGCTCACGCATGGGCCTCACCAGCAATGTGTTCCTGGGTCTGGTCGCCGCGCTGGCGGTGGCGTTCTTCGCCGCCACGGTCTGGCTCTGGCCCCGGCTGGCCCGGCGCGGCGTGCGCGCGGTGCTCGGCCGGATCGGTCTGCTGCTGGCGACCCAGGTGACGCTCTTCGCCTCGGTCGGTCTGCTGGCCAACAATTCCTTCCTCTTCTACGGCTCGTGGGACGACCTGCTCGGCCGGGAACAGGACCTGGGGGTCGTCACGGACCACGCCGCCGGGACCCTGGCCACCAGGAACATCGTCCGGGTGGGGGTGCAGCTGCCGGACGTGCCGGGCGCCCCGCGGCCGGAGCGGAAGGGCCGGATCGACAAGGTCGTGATCTCGGGCCGGGAGTCGGGGATCGAGAGCCCGGCGTACGTGTACCTGCCGCCGGAGTACTTCCAGCCGGAGTTCGCCCGCCGGAAGTTCCCCGCCGTCGTCGTCCTCACCGGTTACCCGGGCACCGCGGAGAACCTGCTGAAAGGCCTCAAGTACCCGCGCACGGCGTACGAACGGGTGAAGGCCGGCCGGGCGCAGCCGATGGTCCTGGTGATGCTGCGGCCGACGGTGGCGCCGCCGAGGGACACCGAGTGCGTGGACATCGAGAACGGGCCGCAGACCGAGACGTTCTTCGCCGAGGACCTGCCGCGGGTGGTCTCGGACACGTACCGGGTCGGCAGGCTCCCCCGCAACTGGGGCATCATGGGCAACTCGACCGGCGGTTACTGCGCGCTGAAGATCGGGCTCCACCATCCGGACCGGTTCGCCGCGAGCGCCGGGCTCTCCGCGTACTACAAGGCGGCCGAGGACCCGACGACCGGCGACCTCTTCCACGGCGACCAGGGGGCGCGCGACCGGGCCGATCTGCTGTGGAGCCTGGACCACCTGCCGAAGCAGCCCGCCTCGTCCTTCCTGGTCACCACGTCCCGGCGGGGTGAGGACAACTACCGCTCCACGCAGCGGTTCATCGAGAAGGTGAAGCCGCCCGCCCAGGTCTCGTCGATCGTGCTGGACAGCGGGGGGCACAACTTCAACACCTGGCGGCGGGAGATCCCCCCGGCGCTGGACTGGATGAGCAGCCGGCTCAGCGAGAACTGACGGGGGGCCGGGACCGGGGGAGGGCGCCGGGGCTCAGGACGAGCGGGTGCTCGCCACGCTCTCGACCGCCACCCCGGCGCGCGGGACGTCCCGGGCGTCCGCGTCGATCGAGCGGCGCAGCGCCTCGTGCAGCCGGGTCGGGGTGAGCACGCCGAGGAAACGGCCGCCGTCGCTCCCGTCCACGACGGCGATCCAGCCGGCGTCGTGCTGGAGCATGGTGGCGAACGCCTGCTTGAGCGGGGCGCCGAGGGGCAGCCGCGCCTCCATCGTGCGGGCGTGGGCGCGCACCGTCCCGTCGGTGGGTGCGCCGGGGGCGGGGGCGGGGGTGGTGGCGGTGGCCGGGAGCCAGCCGTACAGGTTGTCCTCGCGGTCCAGCACGACGGCCCAGCGCGCCCCCTCGGCCCGCAGCCGTCCGGTCGCCTCCGCCAGGGGGTCGTCGAGGCGGACGACCGGCGGGTGGTCGAGGTCGCTCTCCTCGACGGGGGTCACGGACAGCCGCTTGAGGCCGCGGTCGGCGCCGACGAAGTCCGCGACGTACGGGGTGGCCGGGGCGCCGAGCACGGTGGCCGGGGAGTCGAACTGCTCGATGGAGCCCTGCCCGTAGACGGCGATGCGGTCCCCGAGCCGGACCGCCTCCTCGATGTCGTGGGTGACGAACAGCACGGTTTTGCGGACCTTTTCCTGGAGTTTCAGGAATTCGTTCTGCAGGCGTTCCCGCACGACCGGATCGACCGCGCCGAAAGGCTCGTCCATCAGCAGTACCGGCGGATCCGCGGCCAGCGCACGGGCCACGCCGACGCGTTGGCGCTGACCGCCGGAGAGCTGTTCCGGATAGCGGTCGCCATAAACGGAAGGATCGAGTCCGACAAGGTCGAGGAGTTCCGCGGCACGCTCCCGCCCCTTTCCCCGTTTCCAGCCCAGGAGATGGGGGACGGTCGCGGTGTTCTCCAGGATCGTGCGGTGCGGGAAGAGTCCCACCTGCTGGATCACATAGCCGATACGGCGGCGCAGCCGGACGGGATCGATGGCGGATATGTCGTCCCCGTCGAGGAATATCCGTCCCTCGGTCGGTTCGGTCAGCCGGTTCACCATCTTCATGGTGGTCGTCTTGCCGCATCCCGAGGGTCCGACGAGCGTGACCAGTTCACCCTCGGCGACCTCGAAGGAAAGGTCGTCGACGGCGGTGGTGCCGTCCGCGTACCGCTTGGTGACGTGCTCGAATCGGATCATGGTTCCCCATTGTGGCGCGTGTTCCGTGAAGGACGTGTTGCTGAAATGCGACGGGCCTCGGTGATTGTCAGTGGTCGAGGATAGGCTCGCCGGAGTTCGGTGCGAGTGGGTAATGCGGGAGGGGGACCGATGGCCGCGGGACAGAACTGCCTGGTGACGAACGACTGGATCTGCGGGGAGTATCTCCGTTCCCGGAGCCAGGAGTTGACCGATGCGACGGTCCAGCACATCTGGATCACGGCGGTATCGGTGCTGATCGGACTCGTGGTGGCCTTTCCGCTGGCGCTGCTCGCGCGCCGCGGCCGCCGTTTCGCCGGGCCCGTGCTCGGGCTGACGACGGTGCTCTACACGGTGCCCTCGCTCGCCATGTTCTCGTTGCTGCTGCCGCTGTTCGGGCTCTCCGCCGCGCTGGTGGTCACCGGACTGGTGCTGTATTCGCTGACCGTCCTGGTGCGGAACATCCTGGCGGGCCTGGAGGCTGTTCCGCCGGAGGCGAAGGAAGCCGCGAGAGGCATGGGCTACGGGCCGGTGCGGCTGCTGTGGGAGGTGGAAGTCCCGCTGGCGCTGCCCGCGTTGATGGCCGGGGTGCGAATCGCCACGGTCTCGACGATCGCGCTGACGACGGTCGGGTCGATCATCGGAAAGGGCGGCCTCGGCAATCTCATCGGGGACGCGCTGCCCAGCTTTTTCAAGGCCCAGGTGCTCACGGCCTCGGTGCTGTGCGTGCTGCTCGCGGTGGCCGCGGACCTGCTGCTGCTCGGTGTGCAGCGGCTGCTGACCCCCTGGACCCGCATACGCACCCCGCGGGCGGACACCGCCGCCGCGGCCGAGGCGGTCTGAAGCCATGGGAGTTCTCGGCGAGGCATGGACCTGGCTCACCACCGGCGCCAACTGGTCGGGGGAGAGCGGCGTGTCCCACCGGCTCGGTGAGCACCTGTACGTCAGCGGCGTCGCGCTCGTCCTGGCGTGCGCGATCGCGCTGCCGGTGGGGCTGTACCTCGGGCACATCGGGAAGGGCGGCGCACTGGCCGTCAACATCTCCAACGTGGGGCGGGCGATCCCGGTCTTCGCGGTGCTGTCCCTCTTCATGGTCTCGCCGCTGCGCAACGCCGGATACGCGCCGACGATCATCGCGCTGGTGCTGTTCGCCGTGCCGCCCCTGCTGACCAACGCCTACGTCGGGATGACGGAGGTGGACCGGTCGGTGACCGAGGCGGCGCGCGGCATGGGGATGTCCGGCCGGCAGCTCTTCGTACGGGTCGAGCTCCCGCTGGCCCACCCGATGATCATGACCGGGGTGCGGTCCGCGGCGGTCCAGGTGGTGGCCACGGCCACGATCGCCGCACTGGCCGGTCTGGGCGGCCTGGGCCGGATCATCACCGCCGGGTTCAACACCTACAACACCCCCCAGGTGGTCGCCGGGGCGCTGCTGGTCGCCGTGCTCGCGCTGCTGGTGGAGGCGGTGCTGATGGGCCTGGACCGGCTGCTGTCGCCGCTGCGCCGCCGCCGGACGGCGTAACGGGCCGGATGACAGCCCGCCGTCGCCCGCACCCGTGCCCCACACGCCCCGCACACCCCACACGCCCCGCACACCTCGCACCGACCTGCCCGGATCACATCTCGTACAGCCCTGTCGCTGTGGACGGAGAACAACAACGATGAGCAAGACCTCGCGCATAGCCGGTGCGGTCATCGGCATGGTCGCGCTGGCCGGGTCGCTCGCCGCCTGCGGCGGCGACAGCCTGGAGAAGGAGAAGAACGGCCGGGGCTCCTCCGGCGCCTCCGCGGGCTCGGGCTCGGGAAAGAAGGGGTCGCTCGTCGTCGGCGCGGCCTCCTTCACCGAGTCCAAGGTGCTCGCGGAGCTGTACGCGCAGATCCTGCGCGACACCGGATACCGCACCTCCGTCACCACGGTGGCCAACCGGGAACTGTACGAACCGTCCCTGGAGAAGGGCGAGATCGACATCGTCCCGGAATACGCCGCCACGATCGCCGAATTCCTCAATGCCAAGGTGAACGGTGCGAAGGAGGCGGCGAAGAAGCCGGTCGCCTCCGGTGACCCGGTGGCCACCGTCGCGGCGCTGGAGAAGCTCGCCGGCCCGCGCGGACTGAAGGTGCTCCCGGCCGGCCGGGCCGTCGACCAGAACGCCTTCGCGGTGACGCGGGAATTCGCCGGGAAGAACAAGCTCAAGACCCTTTCCGACCTCGGCCGGGCGAAGATCGGGGTGAAGATCGCGGCGGGCGACGAGTGCGAGGTGCGGCCGTTCTGCGCACCGGGTCTGAAGAAGACCTACGGCATCGACGTCACCGGTATCGATCCCAAGGGAGTCGGTACGCCGCAGGCCAAACAGGCCGTCAAGGACGGCAAGGACCAGTTGGTCCTCACCACGACCACGGACGCGGTGCTGGACAGTTACGACCTGGTGTTCCTGGAGGACGACAAGAAGCTCCAGAACGCGGACAACGTACTGCCGGTGGTCAATGCGAAGGACGCGGGCGCACAGGACATCGCCGACACCCTCGGCAAGCTCACCGAGGCGCTCACCACCGAGGATCTCGCGGAACTGAACCGCAAGGTCGATGCGGAGCGCGCAAAACCCGCCGATGTGGCCGCGGACTATCTGCGGTCGAAGGGCCTTGTCGGTAAGTAGGAACGGAAGCGGGAATCGAGGAGAACGGGGGCCGTCGGGCAAGAGGACCGGGGCCGTCAGGTAACCGGCCGGGCACAGATTGCCGGGCGGCCCCCCAAGTTCCCCGCACACACGGTAAATTTCAGGCCATGCCACGTGGACGTCATCGCCATTCGCCACCTCTGCACAGAATCCTTCCGCCTTCGGTGGTCGTCGGGGTCTCGGTCCTGAGCGCCGGGGGCGCCTGGCTTTTCGCCGAGCCCCTGGCCCTGCGCGCTCTGGTGGGCGTCGCGGCGGCTTCAGCCGTGACCGGCGCGTATCTGATGCGCAGCTGGGACCGGGAGGCGGGACGTCGGGTCGCGGAGCTGACCCGGGCCCGTGCCGGTGACGAGTGGCGGGCCGAGGAGCGGCTGGCCGAGCTGGAGTCCGACCTGGAGGAGTCGCGGGAGCTGCGCGTACGGCTGGAGACGAAGCTGCGCCGCAAGCGCGTGGAGCTCGCGAACCTGCGCGGGGAGCACGCCGCGCTGCTGCGCCGGTACGCCAACGCCGAGACCGAGCGGGCCAGCGCGCTCGAAGGCCGTCGCCGGCTCGCCATCGAGGCGGCCTCCGCGCCCCGGGAGCTCCCGGCCGCGCGCAGCACGCCGACGCCGGGCGCCTATCTGCGGGCCGCCCAGGCGCTGGAGGACCTCTCGCGCAACCGGACGCTCCAGGAGGCGCGCCGCACCGCCGAGCAGGCCAGGAGGCGTGATCTCGCCGAGCGCGCCCGGGACACCGAGGATCGGTCCGGCAGGCACGCGGCGGACCGGGACGTGCCGGGCCAGGACGCCACAGGCCGGGGCACGGCGGACCAGGACGTGACCGGTCAGGACGCCCCGGGCCGGGACGCGGCGGGCGGGGAGGCCCCGGGCCAGGACGCCACGGGTGCCCAGAACCTGCGTCCCACCGCCGCGCTGCCCGCCGCCCGGCAGTCGGCCCCGCTGCCGTCCGCCCCCCGGCCGTCCGCCGCGCTCCCCGCCGTGCCGACCGCGAGCCCCGTGGCCCCGCAGACGGCCCCCCGCCGCCAGCCGGTGCCGCAGGGCAGCTTCGACTTCTTCGGCACGCAGAAGGCGGCGAGGACCGCGAGGGCCGCGATCGAGTCCGTGCAGGACGAGGACCTCGCGGACGTGGTCGGCGAGGAGGCCCTGGCCGACCACCGCACGGACCCGGCCGCGGACCGGGCCGTCGGCAAGGTCATCGACCTCACCGCGCACGACGAGACCGAGCAGCTCGACGTGGTGGAGCTGCGCAGCGCGATCTCGTAGCGGCCACCGACCGCCGGGGCCCGGGGCACCGGCCCCGGCCCCCGGCGGTCGGGTGGGCCACTTGCCGCTTACTTGTCGATGTCGCCGACGACGAAGAAGAGCGAGCCCAGGATCGCCACCATGTCGGCGACCAGCGTGCCCGGCAGCAGCTCGGTGAGCGCCTGGATGTTGTTGTACGAGGCGGAGCGGAGCTTCAGCCGGTACGGGGTCTTCTCGCCCTTGGACACCAGGTAGTAGCCGTTGATGCCGAGCGGGTTCTCGGTCCAGGCGTAGGTGTGGCCCTCGGGGGCCTTCAGCACCTTGGGCAGCCGCTGGTTGACCGGACCGGGCGGCAGGTCCGCCAGCCGGTCCAGGCAGGCGTCCGCCAGGTCCAGGGAGTTGTGCGTCTGCTCCAGCAGGCACTCGAAGCGGGCCAGGCAGTCGCCCGCGTCGCGGGTGACCACCTTCAGGGTGTCCCGCAGCTCCCCGTACGCGAGGTACGGCTCGTCGCGCCGCAGGTCGAAGTCGACGCCCGAGGCGCGGGCGATCGGCCCGGACACCCCGTACGCGTGCACCGCGTCGGCGGACAGCACCCCCACGCCGCGGGTGCGGCCCCGGAAGATCTCGTTGCCGAGCACCAGGTCGTCGTACACGTCCATCCGGGACCGGGCTGCGGCGACGGCGTCCCGCACCCGGCCGGTCCACCCCGCCGGGAGGTCCTCCTTGAGGCCGCCGACGCGGTTGAACATGTAGTGCATCCGGCCGCCGGAGATCTCCTCCATCACGGCCTGGAGGTCCTCGCGCTCCCGGAACGCGTGGAACACCGGGGTGATGCCGCCGAGTTCGAGCGGGTACGAGCCGAGGAACATCAGGTGGTTCAGGACCCGGTTCAGCTCGGCGAGCAGGGTGCGGGTCCAGACCGCGCGTTCGGGGACCTCCATGCCGAGCATCCGCTCCACGGCCATCACGACGCCCAGCTCGTTGGAGAACGCCGACAGCCAGTCGTGGCGGTTGGCGAGCATCACGATCTGCCGGTAGTCGCGGGCCTCGAACAGCTTCTCCGCGCCCCGGTGCATGTAGCCGACGACCGGTTCGGCGTGCTGCACGCGTTCGCCGTCGAGGACGATGCGCAGACGGAGCACGCCGTGGGTGGAAGGGTGCTGGGGGCCGATGTTGAGCACCATGTCGGTGCTCTCCGCCGCGCCGCCGATGCCGACTGTCGTCTCCGTCATGCGGCCAGTATCGCGTGAACGGGCCCGGACCCGGGTCCGGGGCACCGGTTCTCAGCCCCTGCGCTGCATCAGCCAGCCGAAGTCGCCCAGGCCGCCCCGGGCCGTCAGTTCCGCCGCCTCGCCCGCCGAGGCGAGGGCCCGCAGGTAACCGGCCGGGTCGCTCGACGCCAGGGCCAGCGGCGGGCGCCCGCCGTCGATGCCGAGCCCGCGCAGCGCCTCGCGCTGGGTCAGGATCTCGGGCGGCGCGCCGGCCGCCTCCCCGCCCGCCGCCGCGCACGCGTCCAGGGCCACGTGCGAGGTGAGGTCGCAGCGGCCGTCCGGCACCGGCCGGACCTCGCGCCCGGCCCGGAAGCCGGTGAGCGTGCCGAAGGGGGGCCGGGCCTCCCGCCGGTGCGCGTAGTCCACCGCCACCGCGAGCCCCGCGGCCAGCGTGGACACCGCCGCCGCCCACGCCTCGTCGCGGGGGCGGCCGATCTCCGCCCGGCCGCCCGGCCCGGCCGACGGCCACCAGCGGCGCAGCCACTCGGCGTCCGCCCCGGTCACCGGTGCGCCCAGCCGCTCCGCGCCGTCCGCCGCCCGTACGAGGACGTACCGCTCGACGCCGTCCGCGTCGGTCTCGGCCACCTCCGTCGGGACGTTGTCCAGCCACTCGTTGGCGAACAGCAGGCCGCGCGTCCCCGGCGGCGGTGCGGCGCGCCACTCGATCCGGGGATCCAGGCCGGGCGGCCGGCCGGCCAGCTCCACGGCGTACGCCCGTACGGTGAGGTCCCCGGCGCCCGCGGCCGGCAGCGCGGCCAGCACCCCGGTCAGCAGCTCGCCCCGCCCGGCCCCCAGATCCACCAGGTCGACCTCGCCGGTGCCCAGCTCCCGCGCCGTCCGGACCAGCAGCGCGGCCACGGCGGAGGCGAAGAGCGGGCCCGTGTGGACGGAGGTGCGGAAGTGGCCCGCAGGCCCCTCGGGGCTCCGGTAGAACCCCCCGTCCCCGTACAGGGCGGTCTCCGCCGCCACACGCCACCCACGCCACTCATCCGTCACGGGGCCAAGTCTCCACCTTGGGGAGTACGGGCCCGGAAGCCGGATCGACCCTCCGACTGACCCCGGCACCCGTCGCCTGTCCCTACGCTGGGTCACGTGCAGCGTCTCTACGATTTTCTCCGCAGACACCCGCTGGGCGTCGACTGCTTCTGGGCCGTCGTCCTCTTCGGGGTCTCCGGCATGTCCATGGTGGGCATCCGGGAGAGCGGTACGGCGCGGGCCGCTGCCTTCCCGATCATCCTCGGCCTCTGCGTCGTCGTCGCGCTGCGCCGGCGCGCGCCGGAGAAGATGCTGCTGCTCGCCATCGCGATGGGGGTGGCGCAGCTGGTCACGGGGTTCGGGCCCGGCCTCCAGAACTTCGCCATGCTGGTCATCGTCTTCACCGTGGCCACCGTGGGGGAGCGCTGGGCGTCCCGGCTCGCGCTGATCTGCAGCCTGGGCGCGGCGGGCCTGGCCAAGCTGCGCTGGCAGGACGAGGTGCAGCAGACCAGCTGGGCCGAGGCGGTCTTCGTGGTCATCGTGCTGACCGTGCCGTTCGTGCTCGCCTGGGTGCTCGGCGACTCGATGCGGACCCGGCGGGCCTACTTCGACCAGCTGGAGGAGCGGGCCGCCCGGCTGGAGCGGGAGCGCGAGGCGCAGGCGAAGGTCGCGGTGGCGGCCGAGCGGGCCCGGATCGCCCGCGAGCTCCACGACGTCGTGGCGCACAACGTGTCGGTGATGGTGGTGCAGGCCGACGGCGCGGCGTACGTCATGGACGTGGCCCCCGACCAGGCCAAACAGGCCCTGGAGACGATCTCCGGCACCGGCCGGCAGGCGCTCGCCGAGATGCGGCGGCTGCTCGGGGTGCTGCGGACCGGTGACGCCCCGGAGAGCGGGGAGTACGTCCCGCAGCCCGACGTGGAGCAGATCGAGGACCTGATCGAACAGGTCCGGCAGACCGGCCTGCCCGTCGACTTCAAGGTCGAGGGGACCCCGCGCCCGCTGCCCAGCGGCGTCGAGCTGACCGCGTACCGCATCGTGCAGGAGGCCCTGACCAACACCCGCAAGCACGGCGGCCCGGACGCCGGGGCCAGCGTGCGGCTGGTCTACTTCGACGACGGGCTCGGGCTGCTCGTCGAGGACGACGGACGGGGCGCGGCGCACGAGCTGTACGCGGACGGCGGCGCCGACGGCGCGGGGCACGGCATGATCGGCATGCGGGAGCGGGTCGGCATGGTCGGCGGCACACTGGACGCCGGGCCACGGCCGGGCGGCGGCTTCCGGATCAGCGCGCTGCTGCCGCTGAAACCGGCCCACTAGACGTTCCCGTCCCGGCCGGCCCCGGGACCGGACCGCGCCCCCGGGACCGGACAGCGAGCCCGACCCCGGACCATGGAACCGCACGACGGGCCCGGCCCGTGCGCCACCGCGAGCCCCACCGCGAGCCCGATCCCCGGGCCGCGGGACAGACAGGAGACAGGACACCTCATGGCGATCCGCGTGATGCTCGTCGACGACCAGGTGCTGCTGCGCACCGGCTTCCGGATGGTGCTCGCGGCCCAGCCGGACATGGAGGTCGTGGCCGAGGCCGGTGACGGCGCGGAGGCGATCGAGAACCTCCGCGCCACCGCCGTCGACGTGGTGCTGATGGACGTGCGGATGCCGAGGCTGGACGGCGTCGAGGCCACCCGCCGCATCTGCGCGCAGCCGAACGCCCCCAAGGTGCTCATCCTGACCACCTTCGACCTCGACGAGTACGCGTTCTCCGGGCTGAAGGCCGGGGCGAGCGGCTTCATGCTCAAGGACGTGCCGCCCGCCGAACTGCTCACCGCCATCCGCTCCGTGCACAGCGGCGACGCGGTCGTCGCCCCCTCCACCACCCGCCGGCTGCTCGACCGGTTCTCCGCGCTGCTGCCGACCGGCAACAGCGAGCCGCAGCACAAGGACATCGCCAGGCTCACCGAACGCGAGCGCGAGGTGATGCTGCTGGTCGCCCAGGGCCTGTCGAACGGCGAGATCGCGGCGCGTCTGGTGCTCTCCGAGGCGACCGTGAAGACGCACGTCGGCCGCATCCTCACCAAGCTGGGCCTGCGCGACCGGGTGCAGGTCGTGGTCCTCGCGTACGAGACGGGACTGGTCCGGGCCGGGGGCGGGGCGGGCTGAACGAGCTGGACGGGATGAACCACGGGCCGTCCGGCGGGGCCGGGGCCGGGTGCGGACAGGGTCCGGCGGGCCCGGAGCCGGGTGAGGTCCGGCGGCTCCGGATGCGGTCCCGCGGGCCCGGGCTCGTACCCGCCCCGTCAGCCGTCGGCCGTCAGCGCAGGATGCCCTCCAGGAAGTCGCTGCCGAGCCGCGCCACCGAGGTCAGGTCCAGCTGGTGCAGCACGTACCGGCCGCGCCGCCGGGTGATGACCAGACCCGCCTTCTTCAGCACCGCGAGGTGCCGGGAGACCTCGGGCGCCGTGATGCCGTGCGTGTCGGCGAGCTCCCCGGTCGTGTACGGGGAACGGGCGAGGTGGCGGCACAGGCGCATCCGCATCGGGTGGGCCAGCGCCTCCATGCGCAGCTGGAGCAGTTCCACGGAGGCGGGGGAGGGCAGCTCGGGCTGGTGCACCGGGTAGTGGATCACCGGCCGCCAGCCCGGCGCGTGCAGCAGGTTCAGGTGCGGCCAGCCGAAGGTGGACGGGATGAGGGTGAGCCCGGGGCCGGTGGCCGGGTCGACCGCGCTGGTCCGGCCCTCGATCAGCTTGTCGGCGTTGATCCGGGTCCCGGTCTCGTCGAGCGACAGCGCCGGGGAGACCGCCGCCATCGCCTCGCCGATGCCCTTGCGCCGCAGCAGGTCCGTCTTGTGCCGGGCGTCGGCGACCAGCTGGACCCGCACCCGCTGCCAGGTCTCGGCGAAGAACGCCTGGTCGCAGTCCTCGAAGAGGCGCCGGATCCAGCGGCGCACGGGGGCGGGGCCGGCCAGCAGCTGCTGGGTGAACTCCACCTGCCGGGGGCCGCGCGCCGCCGCCATGTCCAGGGCGCGGGCCCGCATCGTCGCGTCGCCCAGCGGGGAGGGCGCGCCCTCCCCGTACCGCCGGGAGCAGGTGAACTCCAGGGCGGCGGCGACGAACCGCTCGTCGTCCATCCGGTCGAGGATGTCCAGGTCCTCGGCGAGGGTCGCGCCCGTCCTGCCGCCGCTGCCGGGGACCCCGGCGAACGCCATGAAGACGTCCGAGAACGTGTTGCGCCACAGGAACTCGGCCTCGTGGAGCCGGTCGGCGAGGTCGGGCTCCAGCGCGCTGGCGGTCGCCGTCGCCCAGCCGTGCAGCCCCGGGTGGTGGCCGGGCTCGGCGAGGGCGTGCAGGGCAAGCCCCAGTTCGGCCAGGGGAGAGGTCCGGAAGACGATGTGCTCGGGCGCCAGCCCGGCGATGTCGATGTGCACGCTCACCCCTCCATGGTGCGGGGTGCCCGGGCAAGTGCCCCGGTCGTTTGACGGGGCTCGTCAAGTGAGGGGCCGTCCCGGCCGGCCCGGACGACGCTGAGGCCATGGACGCCATTCAGCAGCACATGTTCGACAGCTACCGCGCGGCCCGGCTGGGGCAGGCGCCGCCGCCGGAACCGGGACGGCACGACTGGGCGGTGGCGCGCGGCATCCGGGACCACCGCCGCTTCGAGGCGGTGATCGCGGGCCGCCCGGCGCGCGGCCGACTGCGGGCGGCCCTGCGGGCGCTGCTGCGGACCCGCCCGGCCCGGGGCGGAACCCCGGGCCGCCCCGGTGACCTACCGCCCGGGCCCGGGGCGCCCGCTAGACCAGCCGCTTCACGAACTCCCCCACCGCCTCCCGCACGTCCCCCGTCGTCCACTCCAGCCCCGCCTGCCGCACCGTGACCTCGGTGAAGGACAGGCCGGGCGGGCCGGAGGGCGCGGGGTACCACGCGCGGAAGAGCGAGACGCCCGTCTCCTCCGCCTGCCGTACCGCCGCCTCCGTCAGGGCCTCGGCCCCGTACGGCAGCCACACCTGGAACTGGTGCGTGTGCGGCGGCTCCGGATGCACCCGGAACCATCCGACGCCGGCCGCCGCGAAGCCCTCGGCCAGCGCCCCGGCCACCGTCCGCGCCTGCGTCACGTACGACGGCAGGCGCGGAAGCTCCTGGTCCAGCCCGATCAGCGCGGCGATCGCCGCCGGGAACTGCTGGAAGACCTGGCCGCCGTACCGGTGGCGCCAGGTGCGGGCCTCCTCGACCAGGGAGGCGGTACCGGCCAGCGCGGCCCCGGAGATCCCGCCGAGGGTCTTGTAGAACGACACGTACACGCTGTCCGCGAGCGCCGCGATCTCCGGCAGCTCCCGCCCGAAGTGGGGGGCGCACTCCCACAGCCGCGCGCCGTCGAAGTGCACCACCGCGTCCCGCTCCCGCGCGGCCGCCACCACGTCCTCCAGCTCGTCCCAGGTGGGCAGCACGAAACCGGCGTCGCGCAACGGCAGCTCCAGCATCAGGGTGCCGAACGGCTCGGCGAAGTCGCGGACCTCCTGCGCCGTGGGCAGCCGGGGCTCGTGCGTCGGGTGGACGGTGCGCAGCCCGCTCAGCGCCTCCAGCGCCCCGCGCTCGTGCACCTCGGGGTGGGCGAGCGGGTGCAGCGCCACCGCGGAGTTGCCGGTCCGCCCCGCCCAGCAGCGCAGCGCGACCTGCTGCGCCATCGTCCCGGTCGGGAAGAACGCGGCGGCCTCCGTGCCCAGCAGGCCGGCGACCCGCTCCTCCAGGTCGGCGACGACGCCGTCGCCGTAGAAGTCCGTGGACCGGTCGAGCGCGGTGACCGTACCGGCCCCGGCCGCCAGCCCGGCCAGCCGCTCACCGAGCGGAAGGTCCGAGGAGAGCCGGGCCAGGGACCGCTCGGCCGTCCGCCAGGCGGTCAGCCTGCGCAGCCGCTGGGCGTCCTCCGGGTCCTGTCCGGTCTCCGGCTCCGTCCCCTGGTCCCGCCCCTGCTCCGGACTCCGCTCCCGTCCCTCTTCGGGCCCCTGTTCCGGCCCCTGCTCCCGCCGCTGCCGTGCCTGCTCGTCCGTCTCGGTCATGGGAGGATCCTCACGCAGGACCCGGCGGGAATCACCTGGTTTCCGCGGTCACCGGCCATCGGCCCGGGCGGCGGACGCCCCGGAGTTTCCCACAGGCTGTGGACGGCCGGGGATCCGGTGAAAACGCTGGCGTAGCATGCAAAGAAATCGTCCGGTACCCCCTGCGGACTGGAACGGAAGGCCATCGCCGCGTGAATGCAACAGGTCCCAAGGAACCCCTCGACGCGAGGGACCGCCCCGCCCGTCTGACCGTCGGCGTCGTGGGTGCGGGCCGGGTGGGCCCCGCCCTCGCCGCGTCCCTGCAGCTCGCCGGGCACCGGCCGGTCGCCGTGTCGGGCGTCTCGGACGCCTCCCGGCGCAGGGCCGCCGCCCTGCTCCCCGACGTCCCCCTGGTGCCGCCCGCCGAGGTCCTCGCGCGGGCCGAGCTGGTCCTGCTGACCGTTCCCGACGACACCCTGCCCGGCCTGGTCGAGGGCCTCGCCGGGACCGGCGCGGTACGGCCGGGCCAGCTGATCGTCCACACGTCGGGGCGGTACGGCACCCGGGTCCTGGACCCGGCGCTGCGGGCCGGGGCCCTGCCGCTGGCCCTGCACCCGGCGATGACGTTCACCGGCAGCCCCGTCGACGTCCAGCGACTGGCCGGCTGCTCCTTCGGCGTGACCGCCCCCGAGGAGCTGCGGCTCGCCGCCGAGGCGCTGGTCATCGAGATGGGCGGCGAACCCGAGTGGATCGCGGAGGAGTCCCGTCCGCTCTACCACGCGGCGCTCGCCCTCGGCGCGAACCACCTGGTCACCCTGGTCGCCCAGGCGATGGAGCTGCTGCGCACGGCGGGCGTCTCGGCCCCCGACCGGATGCTCGGCCCGCTGCTGGGCGCCGCGCTCGACAACGCCCTGCGCTCCGGCGACGACGCCCTGACTGGCCCGGTGGCCCGCGGCGACGCCGGCACGGTCGCCGCGCACCTCGACGAGCTGCGCAGGCACGCGCCGCAGACCGTCGCCGGGTACGTGGCGATGGCCCGCGCCACCGCCGACCGCGCACTCGCCCACGGCATGCTCAAGCCGGAGCCGGCCGAGGCCCTGCTCGGGGTCCTGGCCGACGGCACGGGCAGCACCGGCCCCCAGGAGTCCCGATGACCCGCACGACAGGCACGACCGGAACGACCGGCGCCCCCGCGCCCGCCCTGCTCCGCACCGCCGCCGAACTCGGCGCCTTCGCCCCCCTGCGGGGGCCGCGCGCCGTCGTCATGACCATGGGCGCCCTGCACGAGGGGCACGCCACGCTGATCCGCGCCGCCCGGCGGGCCGCAGGCCCGGACGGCCAGGTCGTCGTCACGGTCTTCGTCAACCCGCTCCAGTTCGGCGAGGCCGCCGACCTGGAGCGCTACCCCCGCACCCTGGACGCCGACCTCGCCGTGGCGGGCGCCGCCGGGGCCGACGTGGTCTTCGCGCCGTCCGTCGACGAGGTCTACCCCGGCGGCGAACCGCAGGTCCGGATCTCCGCGGGCCCCATGGGCGAGCGGCTCGAAGGGGCCTCGCGCCCCGGCCACTTCGACGGGATGCTCACCGTCGTCGCCAAGCTCCTCCACCTGACCCGCCCCGACCTCGCGTTCTACGGGCAGAAGGACGCCCAGCAGCTGGCACTGATCCGCCGCATGGTGCGCGACCTGAACTTCCCCGTGGAGATCGTCGGCGTGGCGACGGTCCGCGAGCCGGACGGCCTCGCGCTCTCCAGCCGCAACCGCTTCCTGGACGCGGCGGAGCGGCGCACCGCCCTGGCCCTGTCCCGGGCCCTGTTCGCGGCCCGCGACCGGCTCGCCGCCCAGCAGGCGCTGCACGCCCGCGCGCAGATCACCACCGCCACCACCGGCCGGGCCGCCGCGCTCACCGCGCTCGGCGAGGCCCGCGCCGCCGCCGACACCCAGGCGGTGGCCCTGGCCCGCCCGGTCGACGGGCCGTCGGCGGTGCGCGCCGCGGCGTCCCTCGTCCTCGAGGACGCGGCGGCCGCCCAGCCGCCGCTCGTCCTGGACTACCTGGCGCTCGTGGACCCGGCCGACTTCACCGAGATCCCCGACGACCGGACCACCGGCGACGCGATCCTCGCGGTCGCCGCACGGGTGGGCCGCACCCGCCTGATCGACAACATCCCGCTGACCTTCGGAGCCACCCCGTGACCGGAATACGGCTGACCGCCCCCGCCCCCGGCTGGTCCATCGACGCCGACGTCGTGGTGGTCGGTTCCGGCGTGGCCGGTCTCACCGCCGCACTGCGCTGCGCCGCCGCGGGCCTCGCCACCGTCGTCGTCACCAAGGCCCGCCTCGACGACGGTTCCACCCGCTGGGCGCAGGGCGGCATCGCGGCGGCCCTCGGCGAGGGCGACACCCCCCGGCAGCACCTGGACGACACCCTGGTCGCGGGCGCCGGGCTGTGCGACGAGGACGCGGTGCGCACCCTGGTCACCGAGGGCCCCGACGCGGTGCGCCGGCTGATCGCGACGGGCGCCCGCTTCGACACCACGGACGGCGGCGACATCGCGCTGACCCGCGAGGGCGGCCACCACCGCAACCGCATCGCCCACGCCGGCGGCGACGCGACGGGCGCCGAGATCTCCCGCGCCCTGGTAGACGCGGTCCGCGCGGCCGCCCTGCACACCGTCGAGAACGCGCTCGTCCTGGACCTCCTCACCGACGCCGAGGGCCGCACCGCGGGCGTCACCCTGCACGTCATGGGCGAGGGCCAGCACGACGGCGTCGGCGCGGTCCGGGCCCCCGCGGTGGTCCTCGCCACCGGCGGCATGGGCCAGGTCTTCTCCGCCACGACCAACCCGGCGGTCTCCACCGGCGACGGCGTGGCCCTGGCGCTGCGGGCCGGCGCGGAGGTCTCCGACCTGGAATTCGTCCAGTTCCATCCCACGGTCCTCTTCCTCGGCGCCGACTCCGAGGGCCAGCAGCCCCTGGTGTCGGAGGCGGTACGGGGCGAGGGCGCCCATCTCGTCGACGCGTCCGGCACGCGCTTCATGCTCGGACAGCACGAACTGGCGGAGCTGGCGCCGCGCGACATCGTCGCCAAGGCCATCACCCGCCGGATGGAACTGCGCGGCACCGAGCACATGTACCTCGACGCCCGCCACTTCGGCGCCGAGATGTGGGAGCGCCGCTTCCCCACGATCCTGGCCGCCTGCCGCGCCCACGGCATCGACCCGGTCACCGAACCGATTCCGGTCGCCCCCGCCGCGCACTACGCCTCCGGCGGCGTCCGCACCGACCTGCGGGGCCGTACGACGGTGCCCGGCCTGTACGCCTGCGGCGAGGTCGCCTGCACCGGGGTGCACGGCGCGAACCGGCTGGCGTCCAACTCCCTCCTGGAGGGGCTGGTCTTCGCCGAGCGCATCGCGGCGGACATCGTCGCGGACCGGCCCCGCGCGGGCGCCCCGGTCACCGGGTCCGGCTCCGCCCCCGCCCCGCTGATCACCCCCGAGTCCCGGACCGCGATCCAGCGGATCATGACCCGGGGCGCCGGGGTGCTGCGCTCCGCCGCGAGCCTGACCGCCGCCGCGGCCGAGCTGGAGGCCCTGCACGAGGGCGCCGCCTCGGCGGTGGAGACGGCCGAGCCCAAGGTCGCGGTGCCCGGCGTCGAGGCGTGGGAGGCCACCAACCTGCTGCTCGTCTCGCGCGTCCTGGTCGCCGCCGCCCTGCGGCGCGAGGAGACCCGCGGCTGCCACTGGCGCGAGGACCTGCCCGAGCGCGACGACGAGAACTGGCGCCGCCACGTCGTCGTCCGGATCGCCCCGGGGCGCCGGCCGGTCCTCACCACGACCCGGACCGAGGCCTTCGGCCCCGTAGATTCCGCGCGGGAACCAGACCGCGCGGCCGCACCCCAGACCCACCCCGCCGACGTCACCGAGGAGCCGTAACCGTGAGCACGCCCGAAGAGAACCCGCACCCCACCCCCGTGGACGTACCGCTGATCCAGATCGGCGCGTCCGCAGCCTCCGAGGGCGGCTGCGGGGACGGCTGCGGCTGCGGCGGCGACGAGTCCTACGGGCCCGACGCCATGGAGTGCGGCCTGGACCCGGCCCTCGCGCGGCTGCTGGCCGACGCGGGCCTGGACCCGGTGGAGGTCGAGGACATCGCGCACGTCGCGATCGAGGAGGACCTGGACGGCGGGGTGGACGTCACCACCGTCGCCACGGTCGCCGAGGACGCCATGGCCACCGGCGACTTCACCGCCCGCGAGGCGGGCGTGGTGGCCGGGCTGCGCGTCGCCGAGGCCGTCCTGTCCATCGTCTGCACCGAGGAGTTCGAGGTCGAGCGCCACGTCGAGGACGGCGACCGCGTCGTCCCCGGCCAGAAGCTGCTGACGGTCACCACCCGCACCCGCGACCTGCTCACCGGCGAGCGCAGCGCGCTCAACCTGCTCTGCCGGCTCTCCGGCATCGCGACCGCCACCCGCGCCTGGGCCGACGCGCTCGAAGGAACCAAGGCCGAGGTCCGCGACACCCGCAAGACCACCCCGGGCCTGCGCGCCCTGGAGAAGTACGCGGTCCGCTGCGGCGGCGGCGTCAACCACCGGATGTCCCTCGCGGACGCGGCGCTGGTCAAGGACAACCACGTGGTCGCCGCGGGCGGCGTGGCCGAGGCGTTCAAGCGGGTGCGGGACGAGTTCCCCGAGGTGCCGATCGAGGTCGAGGTCGACACGCTCCAGCAGGTCCGCGAGGTCCTCGACGCGGGCGCCGACCTGATCCTGCTGGACAACTTCACGCCGCTCCAGACGGCCGAGGCGGTCGCCCTGGTCGCCGGGCGCGCGGTCCTGGAGTCCTCCGGGCGGCTCTCCCTCGACAACGCCCGCGCCTACGCCGAGGCGGGCGTCGACTACCTGGCCGTCGGCGCGCTCACCCACTCCTCGCCGATCCTCGACATCGGCCTGGACTTCCGTGACGCGGACGACGACGCCGACGGGACCGACACCGACGGGGCCGACGCCTGATGCTGCTCACCATCGACGTCGGCAACACCCACACCGTCCTCGGCCTGTTCGACGGCGAGGAGATCGTCGAGCACTGGCGGATCTCCACCGACGCCCGCCGCACCGCCGACGAGCTCGCCGTCCTCCTCCAGGGCCTGATGGGCATGCACCCGCTGCTGGGCATGGAGCTGGGCGACGGCATCGAGGGCATCGCGATCTGCTCCACGGTCCCGACCGTGCTGCACGAGCTGCGCGAGGTGACCCGCCGCTACTACGGCGACGTCCCCGCGGTCCTCGTCGAGCCCGGCATCAAGACCGGGGTGCCGATCCTGATGGACAACCCGAAGGAGGTCGGCGCGGACCGCATCGTCAACGCGGTCGCCGCCGTCGACCTGTACGGCGGTCCGGCGATCGTCGTCGACTTCGGCACGGCCACCACCTTCGACGCGGTCTCCGCCCGGGGCGAGTACACCGGCGGCGTCATCGCGCCCGGCATCGAGATCTCCGTCGAGGCGCTCGGCGTCCGGGGCGCCCAGCTCCGCAAGATCGAGCTGGCCCGGCCGCGCAGCGTGATCGGCAAGAACACGGTCGAGGCGATGCAGTCGGGCATCATCCACGGCTTCGCCGGCCAGGTCGACGGCGTCGTCACCCGGATGAAGAAGGAACTGGCGGCCGACCCCGAGGACGTCACCGTCATCGCGACCGGGGGCCTTGCTCCGATGGTGTTGGGCGAGTCCTCCGTGATCGACGAGCACGAGCCCTGGCTGACCCTCATCGGCCTGCGCCTGGTGTACGAGCGCAACGCCTCCCGGCTGTAGCGGAAACGGGTCGTACCTGCGGGAACGCGGCGCGGGGCGGGATGCCGCCGCCGCGCCGCCGACGACCCGTTAAGCCGATTTTGTCCATTTAGCACGTATTGTCGCTTCATGCCCACGCCTTACGGAACACGGGGCGGCATGGCGTTCGGCGCGGACGAGCTGCGTGTGCTCCGACGCGCCCTCGCCACCGTCCTCCACCCCATGCCCCTGCCCGACGAGGACGTCCAGGACTGCCTGCGCCTGGCCGGCGCCGTGGACGAGGCGGTCGGCGAGGCGGGACGGATGCGCGCCTTCCTCCTCGCCGACCTCGCCCGCTACCGGGGCGCCCTCCCCGGCTCCGCCGCCGGCTACCTGGAGCTCCTCCAGGACGCCCTGGCCGGCGGGTACGACCCGGTTCCCGACGACCTCGCCGCGCTGCGCGCCCTGCGCCACCGGCCGGTGGCCGCGGCGCTCCTGGAACGCTGCCGGACGGCCGCGGAACGGTCGGTGCGCTCCCGCCTCGCCGGCCGCGCCGTCCCGGCCCCGCGCCGCGCGGGCGGCTGCTCGCCCTGCCGGGCGGCCGGGCGGCGGACGGCGAACCCGAACGGCCGAAGACCCCGGCCGCGCCGCCCGGTCCCGCCGTGCCGCCCGAGCGTCCCGCGCCGAAGCCCTCGGAGGTCTTCCCGCCCCGCCGCCGCCCGGTCCCGCCGGTGGGCCGGCGCGTCGCGGGCTGAGGGCCGCGACGCGGGAGGGGGTGCGCGGGCGGCCCGCCCCCGCCTCGCTACTCTGGATGCCATGGACTACGTAGCCGCGCTCGTGCCCCCCGTGGTGATGGCCGCCTTCTTCATCGGCCTCGTCGTGACGATCGTCAAGAGCCAGGGCGGTCCCAACAAGACGAAGGAGGACGCGATCGTGGACGCGGCGGCCGGGAGCGTCGGATCGCCCCGGCAGTCCTCGGCGGGCGACAGCGACTGATCGTCCCGCACCCCGCAGCACCCGAAAGGCGCACGGCTCGTCTTGAGCCGTGCGCCTTTTGTCGCACGAATAACCGGTCATTCCGGGCGTATGGCACTAAAGTGACATTGTGCCCCGCCAATTGGGAGATCTCGAAGACGCCGTGATGACACGGGTCTGGCAATGGAACCGTCCGGTCACCGTGCGGGAAGTCCTGGAGGACCTTCAGCAGGAACGCTCCATCGCCTACACCACCGTCATGACGGTAATGGACAATCTCCATCAGAAGGGCTGGGTGCGCAGGGAAGTGGACGGCCGCGCATATAGATATACGGCGGTCTCCACCCGGGCCGCCTACTCGGCCGCACTGATGAACGAAGCATGGTCGCGCAGTGACAACCCGGCGGCTGCTCTTGTCGCCTTCTTCGGCATGATGTCCCCCGAGCAGCGCGAGGCCCTTCAGGACGCCATGCGGATCATTCTTCCCGATCTCGCCGGACCTTCCGGCGCGTCGGCCGGTGAACCCGGCGACGCACCCGCGGACGCACCCGCGGACGAACCGGCGGACGAGGGCGGACGGGCCGGGGAACGCGAAGGCGCGACCGCCCCCGGACCGGCCGGCGGAAACAACGGGGGCCGGAACGGGGCCCCGGCCGCAGGGGCATCCGGTACGGCGTCCGGAGATCCGGCCGATGGGGCGGGCGCGGAGGCCGGGCGATAGCGTCGGGGGTATGTCCTCAGAGCTTCCCTCGGCCGATTCCCGTACCGAACCGTCCGCCATAAACGTAGCCGTCACGGTCCGCCGCGCCAGGACCAGTGATGTGGCATCGGTCCGCCGTCTCCTCGACGGGTACGTACGCGAAGGGATCCTGCTCGACAAAGCGACGGTGACGCTTTACGAGGACATCCAGGAGTTCTGGATCGCGGAACGCGACGAGGACGCCCGGGTCATCGGCTGCGGCGCACTGCACGTCATGTGGGAAGACCTCGCCGAAGTGCGTACTCTCGCCGTGGATCACAGCATCAGGGGTGCCGGAGTCGGACATCAAGTGCTCGACAAGTTGTTGCAGACCGCTCGCTGGCTGGGTGTGCGCAGGGTTTTCTGCCTCACCTTCGAAGTGGACTTCTTCGCGAAGCACGGCTTCGTGGAGATCGGAGAGACGCCGGTCGACGGAGATGTCTACAGTGAGCTGCTGCGTTCCTATGACGAGGGCGTAGCGGAGTTCCTGGGGCTCGAACGAGTGAAGCCGAACACCTTGGGCAACAGCCGGATGCTTCTGCATCTGTGAGCGCCATCTGCGAGCACCACAAGAAGCCGGAACCCTATGTCCGAATCGCGCACGTTTCCCGTGCCCCCGGGATCCTGAACCTCTCCCGGGGGTTTGTGTTTTTCGGGGAAAAGCGGTTTCCTTTCCGCGTACTGCATTTTCGATGAAAGGGAATCCAGTGGCACAGAAGGTTCAGGTCCTTCTTGTCGATGACCTCGACGGCGGCGAGGCGGACGAGACGGTCACGTTCGCCCTCGATGGCAAGACGTACGAGATTGACCTCACCACCAGCAACGCGGACAAGCTCCGTGGCCTTCTCGAGCCGTACACCAAGGGTGGCCGGCGGACGGGTGGCCGTGCGGCGTCCGGTCGCGGCAAGGGCCGCGCCGCCACGGGCGGCAACAAGGACACCGCGGAGATCCGTAAGTGGGCCCGCGAGAACGGCCACAACGTGAATGACCGTGGCCGTGTTCCCGCGGAGATCCGCGAAGCTTACGAGAAGGCCAACGGCTGAGCGGCCGATCCATCGGTCGACCGCCCCGTTCGGGCACGCAACAACCGGGCGCGGTGGCATTCCGTGGCCACCGAGTCCACCAGCCGCACGAGATCGGGAGCACTCCCGCCCCTGCTCCCGAGACCGGTGAGGGCCGGGAGTCCCGACCCCTCCTCGTGCCGCAGCCCGGGGGGCCGCAGCCACACGGCGGCCCCCGGCCGGCCCGCCGCCCGTCCCGGCGGCGCGGGGGCGGTGATCCGGCCACCCGCGCCGAAGACGGTCAGCGAGAGGGCGACGCCTCCCCACTCCAGCCAATCGAGCAGCCCGGGCAGCTCCTCGGCGCTCCCCGCCGCCACCAGCAGGTTCATCCGCGCCCCCGACAGCGCCACGGGCCCGGTGCGGTCCACCCGCCGCAGCACCGCGTGGCCGACGGCCGCGGGCACCTGGAGCACGTCGAACCGCAGCCCGGTCAGCAGGCGCACCGGCTCGGTGCCCGCCGTCGCCCAGCCGAGCTCTCGTTCGTACCATTGCGCCCACCGGGCGCGGTCGCCATGGATCTCCCGCCCGCCGCTGACCGACGGCGGGGGAGACGGGACGGTGAGGGCCATGCCGGAAGAACGGCCCGGAGGCCCCGGGGGTTACGCAGAGTTCACCGCCGGGTGCGCAATGTGTCCGGGATGGGGGCGTAGGGGCGTATTCGGGAGCGCGAAGATGTTCGCCCGTAGCGGAGGGAACCGGCACGCGCCGCATGGACTGTCTGTAATTGCGGGTAAGACATCCCTAGTGGGGAGGGACGACACGCAGGTTCGGGCGTCTCACGTTCGCCATCGGCGTACTGGCGAAAGGGGTATCTGCCTGGCCTGCGGGAACATCGTCTCGCACCATCGGGTTGGAGAAGTTGTCGGCGTTCGGGGCAGGAGGCCAAGGACGGTGTCGGCAGTTGGAATGAGCGGTCCCCGCTTGCGGGACTAAGCTGCGGAAGGACAGGGAGGGGACCGACCCCTAACTGCCTGACCGCTCTGAGGAGCGATTAACGATGTTCGAGAGGTTCACCGACCGCGCGCGGCGGGTTGTCGTCCTGGCTCAGGAAGAAGCCCGGATGCTCAACCACAACTACATCGGCACCGAGCACATCCTCCTGGGCCTTATCCACGAGGGTGAGGGTGTCGCCGCTAAGGCCCTGGAGAGCCTCGGGATTTCGCTCGAGGCGGTCCGCCAGCAGGTGGAGGAGATCATCGGCCAGGGCCAGCAGGCCCCGTCCGGGCACATCCCCTTCACGCCCCGGGCCAAGAAGGTCCTGGAGCTCTCGCTCCGTGAGGCCCTCCAGCTCGGCCACAACTACATCGGCACCGAGCACATCCTGCTCGGCCTGATCCGCGAGGGCGAGGGCGTCGCCGCCCAGGTCCTCGTGAAGCTGGGCGCCGACCTGAACCGGGTGCGGCAGCAGGTCATCCAGCTGCTCTCCGGGTACTCGGGCAGCAAGGAGGCGGCGACCGCGGGCGGCCCCGCGGAAGGCACGCCCTCCACGTCCCTGGTGCTCGACCAGTTCGGCCGGAACCTCACCCAGGCCGCCCGCGAATCCAAGCTCGACCCGGTCATCGGGCGCGAGAAGGAGATCGAGCGGGTCATGCAGGTGCTGTCCCGCCGTACCAAGAACAACCCGGTCCTCATCGGCGAGCCCGGCGTCGGCAAGACGGCGGTCGTCGAGGGCCTGGCGCAGGCCATCGTCAAGGGCGAGGTGCCCGAGACCCTCAAGGACAAGCACCTCTACACCCTCGACCTCGGCGCGCTGGTCGCCGGCTCCCGCTACCGCGGTGACTTCGAGGAGCGCCTGAAGAAGGTCCTCAAGGAGATCCGCACCCGCGGCGACATCATCCTGTTCATCGACGAGCTCCACACGCTGGTCGGTGCGGGTGCCGCCGAGGGCGCCATCGACGCGGCCTCGATCCTGAAGCCCATGCTGGCCCGCGGCGAGCTGCAGACCATCGGCGCCACCACGCTCGACGAGTACCGCAAGCACCTGGAGAAGGACGCCGCGCTGGAGCGCCGCTTCCAGCCCATCCAGGTCGCCGAGCCCTCGCTGCCGCACACCATCGAGATCCTCAAGGGTCTGCGCGACCGCTACGAGGCCCACCACCGCGTCTCCATCACGGACGAGGCGCTGGTCCAGGCCGCGACGCTGGCCGACCGGTACATCTCGGACCGCTTCCTGCCGGACAAGGCGATCGACCTGATCGACGAGGCCGGTTCCCGGATGCGCATCCGCCGGATGACCGCGCCGCCGGACCTCCGCGAGTTCGACGAGAAGATCGCGGGCGTCCGCCGCGACAAGGAGTCGGCCATCGACTCCCAGGACTTCGAGAAGGCGGCTTCCCTCCGCGACAAGGAGAAGCAGCTGCTGGCGGCGAAGGCCAAGCGCGAGAAGGAGTGGAAGGCCGGCGACATGGACGTCGTGGCCGAGGTCGACGGCGAGCTGATCGCCGAGGTCCTGGCCACCGCCACCGGCATCCCGGTCTTCAAGCTGACGGAGGAGGAGTCCTCCCGCCTGCTGCGCATGGAGGACGAGCTCCACAAGCGCGTCATCGGGCAGAAGGACGCCATCAAGGCCCTCTCGCAGGCGATCCGCCGTACGCGGGCCGGTCTGAAGGACCCGAAGCGCCCCGGTGGCTCGTTCATCTTCGCCGGCCCGTCCGGTGTCGGTAAGACGGAGCTCTCCAAGACGCTCGCCGAATTCCTCTTCGGTGACGAGGACGCGCTGATCTCCCTCGACATGTCGGAATTCAGCGAGAAGCACACGGTTTCCCGGCTCTTCGGTTCTCCCCCCGGTTACGTGGGTTACGAAGAGGGCGGGCAGCTCACCGAGAAGGTGCGCCGCAAGCCGTTCTCCGTCGTCCTCTTCGACGAGGTCGAGAAGGCCCACCCCGATATCTTCAATTCCCTGCTCCAGATTCTGGAGGACGGTCGCCTGACCGACTCCCAGGGTCGGGTCGTGGACTTCAAGAACACGGTCATCATCATGACGACCAACCTCGGGACGCGGGACATCTCGAAGGGCTTCAACCTGGGCTTCGCCGCCCAGGGCGACGTCAAGACCGGCTACGAGCGGATGAAGAACAAGGTCAACGAAGAGCTGAAGCAGCACTTCCGCCCCGAGTTCCTCAACCGTGTCGACGACACGGTCGTCTTCCACCAGCTCAGCCAGGAAGACATCATCCAGATCGTCGACCTGATGATCGCCAAGGTGGACGAGCGCCTGAAGGACCGCGACATGGGCATCGAGCTCAGCGCGGAGGCCAAGACGCTCCTCGCCAAGAAGGGCTACGACCCCGTGATGGGCGCCCGGCCGCTGCGCCGGACGATCCAGCGCGAGATCGAGGACGTCCTCTCCGAGAAGATCCTCTTCGGCGAGCTGCGTCCCGGCCACATCGTGGTCGTCGGCACCGAGGGCGAGGGTGAGGAGAAGAAGTTCACCTTCCGCGGCGAGGAGAAGTCGGCCCTGCCCGACGTCCCGCCGATCGAGCAGGCCGCCGGTGGCACGGGCCCGAACATGTCGAAGGACGTGTGAGGCTCCGCCGCCGAGCCGAGCTGAGCGACTGAAGGGGGCTGCCCCGGACCGTGCGAACGGTCCGGGGCAGCCCCTTTTCCGGCGTGGGGCGGGGCAGCCCCTTTTCCGGCGTGGGGCGGGGTCAGGGGGCGGGGGAGCCGCTGGTGCGCCTGCTCGCGGCCCTCGGCCGGGACCTCGGCCAGGTCGTCGACCAGCAGCAGGGCCCGGCCGGACTCCGGCATCCGGCCCACCCGGCCCTCGGGGCCCGGCCGACCGTCGGCCGGGCCCCGAGGGCCGGGCGGGCGCGGGAGGGTGTGCCGTTCCGTTCGCGGACCCGCCGGAGTCGCTGGTGCCTGCGGTGTCACGGGTCATGGTCCTGTTCCCCCTGGTGGAACCGAGCTGGTTCCGTCACCCCAGCCAGGGGCCGGGCCGAAGGTCCTGAAACGGACAGGCCTCCGGCCCACCGGCGGTGACAAGGCGCACAGCCCGTTCCGGGCCTACTAGCGGCGGTAGGAGGAGGCGCCGGGTCCGGGGCGGGGGGCTTCGGGGCCGGGGCGGCGCGGGTGTCCGACCCCGGAGGGGCAGGGGGCCGGATCGCTGGCATCCGTCCGTTCGGGCGGTTTGGAAGTGGAGGCCGAACCTGTTCGCGGCAAGGCTTTCGACGGTCGCGAGCGGGGGGTGGGCCCGGCGGGTGCGGGCGAATTTCCGATGTGCCACATACGGCTTTTGTTCGTAGATGGGGTGTTTGAGTGGAAGTGGGGGTGGGGGTTACCAAGGGATGGCCAGCCCGGCCGGAGCGCCGGGACCAGTCGTTCCTGGAGGATTCCCGCCCATGTCGAAGCGCGTCCCGTTCCAGCACTCCCGCCGCCCGTCCCTGTCCCGTGTCCGTGGTGCCGTCGTGGTGGCCGGTCTGGGCACGTCGATGGTCCTCGGCGCGGGCGCTGCGTTCGCGGCCGGCACGGCGGGTGCCCCGGGGCTGAACCTCGCGGAGCTGACCGGCGCCCCCGCAGCCGCGTCGGTCGCCGAGCAGGCGGCCGTGCAGGGCAAGGCGGCGGCCAAGAAGGCCGCCGCGGCCAAGGAGGCGGCGAAGAAGGCGGCCGCGGCGAAGAAGGCCGACCTGAAGAAGGCCCACGGCTGGTCGGCCCCGGTGGACCGCTACGAGCTCAGCGCGAGCTTCGGCAACGACGGCAGCCGCTGGGCCCACAAGCACTCCGGCCAGGACTTCGCCGTGCCGGTCGGCACCGAGGTCGGGGCCGCGCACGGCGGCACCGTCGTGAAGGCCGGCCCGAACGGCGGCGGCGACGGTCCCGCGTACGGCAACGCCGTCGTGATCAAGCACGCCAACGGTACGTACTCGCAGTACGCCCACCTGTCGAAGATCGAGGTGCGCGTCGGCGAGGCCGTGAAGACCGGCGAGAAGATCGCGCTCTCCGGTAACACCGGCAACTCCAGCGGCCCGCACCTGCACTTCGAGATCCGGCACACCGCCGACTACGGCTCCGCGGTCAACCCGGTCGGCTTCCTGAACAAGAAGGGCGTGAACGTCTGACCCGGGGCCGGCCCGGCCCGGCCTGCTGGGCCCACCGGGCCCGTACCTCCCGGGCCGTACCTTCCGGGTCGGCTCGGGCCCCGTACCTCCGGGGCCGTACCTTCCGGGTCGGCTCGGGCCCCGTACCTCCGGGGCCGTACCTTCCGGGTCGGCTCGGGCCCCCGTATCCTCCGCGCCGTACCCCCGGGCCCGCCCCTCGCCCGCGCTACTCCCCGGCCCCCGCTTCCGGGGAGTGCGCCCGGGTGATCAGCTCGAAGGCGACTTCGCGGACGGCCGCGCGCTTCTCCTCGGCGCTGCCCTCGACGTCCTTGAGGGCGAACATGCCGGAGTGCATCGCCAGCAGCGCGGTGAAGCAGCGCATCTGGTCGGCCAGTGACGCGCCGGGGTCCACGAACAGCTCGGCCAGGTCCAGGACGCGCTTCTTGACGGTCCGGCCGATGCTCAGCTCCCGCACGGACGCCTGGTTCTCCTGCACGAACTGGAAGAGCGGGGCGGCGCCCTTCAGCGTCTCGCTGTAGCGCTGGAGGATCTCCTTCTTCGTCTCCAGGGTGCGGGGCTGCTCCTTGCCCCAGGCGATCAGCTCCCTGAGCGGACGGTCGAGGTCCTCGAAGATGCTGATCAGGATGTCTTCCTTGGTCTTGAAGTGGTAATACAGTGCGGCCTTCGTCACATCCAGCCGCTCGGAGATCTCCCGGAGCGAGGTCTTCTCGTAGCCCTGTTCGGCGAAGAGTTCCAGGGCAACGTCCTGAATGCGCTGACGCGTGTTGCCACGGCGCGGCTGCGGCGTGCTGCCCATGAAGCTCTCCCTCGAAAACTTACTTGACGCCCGGCTAGTCAGGAGTCTACTTTCCCCAGTGTAGTCAACTAGCCGGTCGGCAAGTAAGTCCGTGGGCCGGTGCAGGGGAGCAGGGGGAGTGGGGACCGAATGACCGATCTGAAGAAGGCGGCCGACGGGAAGGCGGCAGGCGCCGACCGTCCGGAGGGGGAGCCCGGGGCGCCGCAACGCAGCGTCCGGGTGGTGATGCTCGCCCTGATGATCACGATGCTGCTCGCCATGCTGGACAACCTGATCGTCGGCACGGCCATGCCGACCATCGTCGGCGACCTCGGCGGTCTGGAGCACTTGTCCTGGGTCGTCACCGCGTACACCCTGGCCACCGCCGCCGCCACCCCGATCTGGGGCAAGCTCGGCGACCTGTACGGACGCAAGGGCATCTTCCTCACGTCCATAGTGATCTTCCTGATCGGCTCGGTGCTGAGCGGGATGGCCCAGGACATGGGCCAGCTGATCGGCTTCCGGGCGGTCCAGGGGCTCGGCGCGGGCGGCCTGATGGTCGGCGTCATGGCGATCATCGGCGACCTCGTGCCGCCCCGTGAGCGCGGCAAGTACCAGGGCATGATGGCCGGCGTCATGGCCATCGCCATGATCGGCGGACCGCTGGTCGGCGGCACCATCACCGACCACCTCGGCTGGCGCTGGAGCTTCTACATCAACCTTCCGCTGGGCGCGGTCGCCCTCGCCATGGTCACCGCCGTGCTGCACCTGCCGAAGCGGGAGCGCACCGAGGTCAAGGTCGACTACCTCGGCGCGGCGCTGCTGACCATCGGCATCACCGCGATCGTACTGGTCACCACCTGGGGCGGTTCGGAGTACGACTGGAACTCCGCCGTGATCATGGAGCTCATCGCGATCGGCGTCGCCTCGCTCGTCGGCTTCCTCTTCGTCGAGACGAAGGCGGCCGAACCGATCATGCCGCTGCACATCTTCCACAACCGCAACTTCACCCTGATGTCCGTCCTCGGCTTCATCTCGGGGTTCGTGATGTTCGGCGCGGTGCTCTTCCTGCCCCTGTACCAGCAGTCCGTCCAGGGCGCGTCGGCGACCAACTCGGGCCTGCTGCTCCTGCCGATGCTGCTGGCGATGATGGTCGTCTCGCTGGTCGCGGGGCGGATCACCACCAACACCGGCAAGTACAAGGTCTTCCCCGTCGCGGGCTCCGCCCTGATGGTGGCCGGCCTGTTCCTGCTCTCGCGGATGGACGTCGGGACCACGCGGCTCACCTCCGGCGTCTACATGGCGGTGCTCGGCGCGGGCATGGGCTTCCTGATGCAGATCACGATGCTCGTCGCGCAGAACAGCGTGGAGATGCGGGACATGGGCGTCGCCTCCTCCGCGACCACCCTCTTCCGCACGCTCGGCAGCTCCTTCGGCGTCGCGATCATGGGCGCGCTGTTCACCGGCCGGGTGCAGGACGAGATGGTGGCCCGCGGCGGCGGTGCGGCCACCCAGCAGTCCGCGCAGCTGGACGCGGACAGCCTGGCGAAGCTGCCGGAGGCGGTGCGCGAGGCCTACCAGTTCGCGGTCTCGTCCGGGACCCACATCGCGTTCCTGGTGGCCGCCTCGGTCGGTGTGATCGCGCTGGTCGCCTCGGTCTTCGTCAAGGAGGTGCCGCTGCGCGGGGCGGGCCCGGAGGCCAAGTCGCCGGCGGACGTCCCGCCCGCCGGGGCCAGGCAGGCCGAGTCCGTCTGACGACCGCCACCGCGCGCGGGCGCGGAGACCGGTGACGGGTCGTACGAGGAGGCTCCCGGGGCACGCCCCGGGAGCCTCCTTCCGTCGTACGGCCCCTGACCGGCGCCCGGCAACAGACGACAGGCGACAGATGCCCGGCGTCCGGCTCCGGGTCAGCCGCCGGACCGCGACTTCCGGCCGGCCGGCTCCTTGCCGCTCCTGCCCGCCTTACCTGCTTTGATCGCCCTGATCGACTTGCCTGCCCTGCCGGTCCTCTTCGTCCTCGTCCCGTCGGTCCCGTCGTCTTCATCGGACTTGCGCTGCTCGGCCAGCGGGAGCATCGGGAAGCTGCCGGTGTTCGTCGGCGCGTGTTCGGGCAGCCACAGCACGGCGATCGCCCCGCCCGTGCCCTGCGCCGCCCCTTCGGGCGCCGCGTTGCGGAAGGTCAGCCGGGCCCCGAGGACCCGGGCCTGACCGGCGGCGATCGTCAGCCCGAGGCCGTGCCCGCGCCCGGCCCGGTCGCTGCTCCCGGTACGGAACCGGCTCGGCCCCTCGCGCAGCAGCGCCGCCGGGAACCCGGTGCCGTGGTCGCGGATCCGCACCACCCGGCCCTCGACCGTGACCTCCACCGGGGTGGCGCCGTGCTTGGCGGCGTTGCCCAGCAGATTGCCGAGGATGCGCTCCAGCCTGCGCGGGTCGGTGTTGACCCAGGACTCGTGGACGACCCGTACCTGCACGTCCGGGTCCAGCAGCGCGATCCGCCGGCTGACGAACTCGCCCAGCGCGATCTCCTGGAGCTCGGCCCGCTCCGACGCGCTGTCCAGCCGGGCCACCTCCAGCACGTCCTCGACGAGGGTCCGCATCGCCTGCGCCCGGTCCCGCACCAGCTCCGTGGGGCGGCCCGGCGGCAGCAGCTCGGCCGCCGTCAGCAGACCCGTCACCGGGGTGCGCAGCTCGTGCGCGATGTCCGCGGTGACCCGCCGTTCCGCCTCGATCCGCTCGTTCAGCGCGTCGGTCAGCGCGTCCACGGCACCGGCCAGCTCATCGGTCTCGTCCTGGACGACCCCGCCGACGGCCTCCCTGACCCGTACGTCCGTGTTGCCCTGCGCGACCCGGCCCGCCGCGGCCGCCGCCTTGCGCAGCCGGCGCGAGATCTGCCCGCCGATCAGCACGCCCAGCGCGCAGCCGCCGAACACCACCGAGACCGAACCGATGATCAGCGCCCGGTCGAGGTCGCTCATGATCGTGGCGCTGCGGTCCGCGAACGGGGTGTGCAGCGAGAGCACGTTGCCGTTGCCGACGGGCACGGCCGCCCACACGTCGGGGGTGCCGTTCCCGAGCTCCTCGACATGGGTGGCGCGCCGGTTCCGGTTGGTCTCCGCGCGCAGGCTGCGCGGCATCGTCGGGTCGTTGAGCTTGGCACCGAAGCGGGGATCGGCCTTGCGGGGCTTCGTCGCCTCGTACAGCAACTGCGCGTGCGTCAGCCGTTCCAGCTGCACCTCGCGGGCGTTCTCCAGCATCGAGACCCGGGCGGCGTTGTGGACGACGAAGCTGAGGGCGACCGCGGTCAGCGCGCCGACCGCCGCGATCGCGATGCTGATCTTCCAGCGGACCCCGGTCCGCAGCGTCGGCAGCCTCATGGCCTCAGCTTGTAGCCGAAGCCGCGGACCGTCTCGATCCGGTCCTGGCCGATCTTGGTGCGCAGCCGCTGCACATGGACGTCCACGACCCGGGTGTCACCGCCCCAGCCGTAGTCCCAGACCCGTTCCAGGAGCTTGTCGCGGGAGAGGACCGTGCCGGGCGCCGCGGAGAACTCCAGCAGCAGCCGCATCTCGGTCGGCGTCAACGACACCCGCTCGCCGCCGCGGTGCACCGCCATGCCCTCGGTGTCGACCTCCAGGTCGCCGAAGACCAGCACCCCGCCCACGGCCTGCGACTCCGCTTCCCCGTTGCCCGGCTGCCCGCCCGACGCGTGGCCGAAGCGGCGCAGCACGGCCCGGATGCGGGCGACCAGGACCGCCCCGTCGAAGGGCTTGGTGACGTAGTCGTCCGCGCCGGCCTCCAGGCCGAGGACCACGTCGATCGAGTCGGCCCGGGCCGACAGCATGATCACGGGGACGGTCGACTCGTCGCGGATGCGGCGGCAGAGGCTGACCCCGTCCAGCCCCGGCACCATCACGTCGAGCAGGGCGATGTCCGGGCGGTTCGCCCGGAACGCGTCGAGGCCCGACAGTCCGTCGGGCATCGCGGTGACCGCGAAGCCGTCGCGCTCCAGCGCCAGCTGGGTGGCCTCGCGGATGACGTCGTCGTCCTCGACGAACAGGACGTGGGTCTCGGCCATCGAACAGCTCTCAGTTCTCCGCCGGTTCGGCGGAGAGCCCGGGGTCCCCGTTGCCGACGGCTCGGTTGAAGTCGTTGTGCACCCGGTCGTGTTCGGTGAAGCGGTTGGTGGTCCAGCGGTAGGTGATCACTTCCTCGCCGGAGGGGTAGGCGACCGAGTCCTTCTGCCCGTACACCTGCGTCGTCACCACGAGGTCGCCGCGGTCGATGGTGCCGTACACCGCGGGCTGCTCGATGGCGAAGACGTTCTCGTACGAGCCGCTGCCCCGCGAGCGGTACACGTACGTGCCGACGCCCACCGAGTCCCCGCAGGTCATCACGTTCACCACGACATCGGCCGAGGGGCCACCGGTCATGGTGCCGTACGAGGTGTCCACCGGGTACTCGGAGCCGGTGCAGGGCTTCAGGTCCGTCCTGACCCGCTCGCTGACCTTGGGGTCGCCCTTGAGCAGCGCCACGGCGTCGACCCGCGGGGGCCGGGC
Source organism: Streptomyces sp. ML-6 (assembly GCF_030116705.1). Lineage (NCBI taxonomy): Bacteria > Bacillati > Actinomycetota > Actinomycetes > Kitasatosporales > Streptomycetaceae > Streptomyces > Streptomyces sp. ML-6. Next base: position 3,326,699 of record NZ_JAOTIK010000001.1, on the reverse strand, counting down.
CGGCGACGAGGCGTCGGCGCTGGGGGTGGCCTGCATGATCGGCTGGGTGCCGGCCGGGCCCTCGTCCCGGGTGCCGGTCCCGCCGGTGGAACAGCCGGCGGTGAACAGCCCGAGGGCGGCGAGCCCGACCAGGGTCGTGGCACTCGCCGCCCGGCCGGTCAGCGACCGGCTCCGTCTGCCGGTGGCCGTGCGGCCACCGTTGTCTCTCCCGCCGCCACGGTCGTCACCGTGGCCGCTGTCATCGCTGGCTGTCAGGCCGCGCACCGCTCCCGCCCCCGTTCGTCCATACGCCTGCCCGCCTGCGCCCGTACCCGCGCGGTCTCCCGCGCACGTGCCGGGGTGCCGGCGGCCGGAGCACGGTCGGCCGTCCTGGCCCGCTCCTCGCGGAGCCGGTCCTCCCTGCTCGCCGCCTCACGGCTCTCCAGTTCCTGGCGCAGCCGTGCCAACGCGCGGTGCAGGGTGCTCTTCACCGTACCGGCCGACATGCCGAGCGCCGCGGCCGTCTCCTCCGTGCTCATCTGCTCCCAGTGTCGCAGCACGACGACACTGCGCTGCTTGGGAGCCAGCACGCCCAGCACGTCCATCAGCAGGGCGCGGTCGGCACGCTGCTCGGTGCCGTCCTCGACGCTGGCGTCGGGCAGCTGCTCGGTGGGGACCTCGTCCAGCTTGCGGGCCCGCCACCACTCGGTACGGGTGTTGATCATGACGCGGCGCAGGTAGGCGTCGGCGAGGGACTTGTCGGCGATGCCGTCCCAGCGGCCGTACGTGCGGGCCAGCGCGGTCTGCAGCAGGTCCTGCGCGTCCACGGGGTCGGGCACCAGCCGACGCGCGCTGCGCAGCAGCGCGTCCTGCCGGGTGCGTACGTACTCCTCGAATTCGAGCACCTCGCCGTGCGCCATTCCAACCGCCTCCGTCCCCGTGTATCCCCGTCGAACCGCCGTCAGCCATCGTTCGGTCGGGCTGACGTCGAAGACGCTACGGAGCTGTTGTCACGAGGTTGTGCGGAGCAGCCATACGCCGACGCACGGCTGTCCATCGGTTGTGTAACAGTGCCGGCCCGGTGGGGGTACGAACCCCGGAACACGAACATGAGGGGGTACGGGTCCGGGAACGCGAGGGGTACGGATCAGGGTTCGCAGGAGACGCTGGTCACGGGTCGCACGGGGACGGGGCTCAGGTCATCGGCAACCGGTACAGCCCGCCGGCCAGCGGTTCGACCAGGCCGTCGGCGACCAGGCCGTCCAGCGCGCGGGCGCGCTGCACCGGTTCGTCCCACACCGCGTCCAACGCCGACTGCGGCACCGGTGTCACCGCCTCGCGCAACACGGCGAGCAGCCGTCCGCGCACCTGCCGGTCGGTTCCGGCGTAGGTCTGGCCGCGCCGCGGGGGCCCCTGGTGGGCGGGCTTCCCGGCCAGCCGCCAGGCGCACTGCGCGGCGATCGGGCACCGGGCGCAGTCCTCGTTCTTGGCGGTGCAGACGAGGGCGCCGAGCTCCATCGTCGCGGCGGCCCAGCGGGCCGCCCGTTCGTCCTCGTCGGGCAGCAGCGCGCGGGCCAGCTTGCGCTCGGCGGCCGTGGTCGCGTTCGGCGGGTACTGGATGCCGGTCGCGGCCCGTGCGAACACCCGGCGGACGTTCGTGTCGAGCACGGCGTGCCGCTGCCCGTACGCGAACGAGGCCACGGCCGCGGCGGTGTACTCGCCGATGCCGGGCAGGGCGAGCAGCTGGCCGTGCTCGCTCGGTACGTCGCCGCCGTGCCGCTCCGTTATGGCCTGCGCGGCCCCGTGCAGCCGCAGCGCCCGGCGCGGGTAGCCGAGCCGGCCCCAGGCGCGGACCGCCTCGCCGGGCGGTTCGGCGGCCAGGTCGGCGGGGCGGGGCCAGCGGGCCAGCCACTGTTCGTACACCGGGAGGACCCGGTTGACGGGGGTCTGCTGCAGCATGAACTCGCTCACCATCACACCCCAGGCGCCCGCTTCGGGGCGGCGCCAGGGCAGATCGCGGGCGTGCTGTTCGAACCACCCGATCACGGGGGAGTGGAGGGAAGTGGGGGGCGTCTGTGTCGCAGTCATGGCAGTCATCGCACTGTCGATCCTGGCACGGAAGAACGGAAGACGGTTCCGCGTACGGTGGTGTCGCCCCTGCCTGAGGGCCCTTGGGGTGATAACGCCACCCATCCGCGCCCCGAAGTCCGGCAACCGGCCCAAACGGCTCCGGCCAACCGGCCCAAGCCGCTCCGCCCGCCTTCCCGCCACCTTCCCGCCGGCCGCTTTCCGCCGGCTTCCGCCCCTCCCCGGCCGCCCCGCTCCGGGGGTGTCAGCTCCGCCCGTGCCGTCGCCGGGAACGCCCGTCCGTGCCGCCCGCGCCGGGCCCCGACGCCCAGGCGGCAACCGGTGCGGCACTGCCCCGTACGGTCCGGGCGAGCGCCCGCGCCGGGCGGTTCAGCACGGCGATCACGGCGGCCGCCACCACGGCCCCCAGCACCAGGCCGACGGCCACGTCGTGCGGGTAGTGCACCCCGACGAAGACCCGGGAGAAGGCCATCAGCAGGGCCAGCGGCGCGGTGAGCCAGGCCAGCCGGGGCCGGGCGACGGCGATGGCGACGGCCGCCGCCCCGGCGATCGCGGAGTGGTTGCTGGGGAACGACCAGTCGCCCGTCGGCGGGCACGTCACCAGCGAGGCCGCCGCCCCGGCGACCGTCCGGCAGGGGCGTTCCTCGTCCACCACCGACTTGAGCGCCTCGCTGCACACGTAGCCGAAGGCCGTCGCGACGGGGGCGAGCACCGCCAGCGCCAGGGCGCCGTCCCCCTGCCGGCGGGCCCGCCACCATCCGGTGACGAACAGGACACCGAAGACCAGAAGCCCGAGCTCCGTCCATATCTCGGCGAGGTGCTGGACCCATGACGGCATGTCATGCGCGAAGTCGGTGATGTCCCGGTAGAGCGGGGCGGTAACTGAACTATCCATGTCCACAGAGGGTAGTGAGTGGAAACGGGAGTCCGACCGGGGCCGTCGGACAAGGCCCGGGGACGAGGACATCCGGGCCTCCGGAGCACGGGAATCAGGGGCTCCGCCCGACGGGCGCAGAGGCGTCGGGCGACGGAGGCAGGCGCTCCGGTCTGCGGGCGCAAGGGCTCCGACCGGCGGAGACAGGGGTTCCGAGTAGTGGAGTTCGAGGCTCCGGTCGGTCGAACTCAGGGGCGAGAACCGGCCATCCCGGGATGATGATCCGTAAAACTTGGGATTCGGGACGGTGGGTGGGCGGGAGAGCCCGCCGATCTCTCGTACAGTTTGAGCCGTGGGATCTTTGCGTAATCCGATCGGGCCGCTTCCCTCCAGCATCTACTGGCGGCGGAGGGCGGTGGCGGCGACGCTGGTCGCGCTGCTCGCCCTGCTGATCGTGTGGGTCGTCACCTCCGGCAGCGGCAAGGAGGACAAGGACGACTCGCGGCCGAGCGGCTCGGGTCCCGCGCATGCGATCACGCCCGGACCGAGCGGTTCCGGCCCGGCCATCACCCAACAGCCGGGCGGACGCGACGAGCCGGACGAGTCGGACGGAAGCGACGGCGGTGCGTCCGCGGGCTCCGGCGACGGCACGACCGGGGGTTCCGGCGGCAGCGGCGGTACGGGCACCGGCGACGGCACGGACGCCGGGTCCGGCGGTACGGGCGGCGACGGCGCGACGGCCGGCCGTCGCGTCCCCGCGTCCTCCCCGCTCCCCGACTGCGTCCCCGCGGCACTCCAGCTGAGCCTGCGCACCGAACTCGACTACGCCCCCGGCGAGAAGCCGGAGTTCCGGCTGATCGCCAAGAACACCTCGGCCACCGCATGCAAGGCCGACCTCGGCCCGAAGAGCACGGTGCTCACCGTCACCGAGGCAGGTGGCGACGACAACCAGGTGTGGTCCTCCGCGGACTGCCCGGGCGACGGGAGCCTGCTGCTGGAGGTCCCGGCGGGCCGGACCGTCGTGCACGTCGTGGAGTGGGACCGCCGGAAGAGCTCCCCGAAGTGCGCGACGCCGTCCGCGGCGACGGTGGGCCCGGGGACGTACCTGGTCGAGGCGAAGGCGCCGGGCGAGCCGGTGCAGCGCGCCTCGTTCGTCCTCGCGAAGGACTGACCACCGGCACCGACGGAGCCCGGTCCGGGACGAACTCCCGGACGGCGCGGGGGACTACGGGTTCACGACGCGCACGGGTTCACGGCACGGGGGCTACGGGTTCACGGCACGTACGTACGGGTACGCGCGCGTCGTACGGGTACGGGCGCGGCGTACGAGACGCGTGCGACGTACGGGTACGCGCGCGACGTACGGGTACGCGCGCGACGTCACACGTACCGTTCGAGGATCGACGACTCGGCCAGCCGGGACAGGCCCTCGCGCACGCTCCGGGCCCGCGCCTCGCCGACGCCGTCCACGGTCTGGAGGTCGTCCACGCTGGCAGCGAGCAGCTTCTGCAGGCCGCCGAAGTGCTCCACCAGCCGGTCGATGATCGCCCCGGGCAGCCGGGGCACCTTCGCCAGCAGCCGGAAACCGCGCGGCGAGACCGCCGAGTCCAGCGTCTCGGGCGAGCCGCTGTAGCCCAGCGCCCGTGCCACGACCGGGAGTTCGAGCAGTTCGGTGTGGGAGAGCGCGTCGAGCTCGGTCAGCGCCTCGGCGACCGTGCGGGAGCGCTTCGCGGTCGGCTCCGGCACGTAATCGCGCACGACCAGCTCGCGCTCCGGCTCGACGCCCGCGATCAACTCGTCGAGCTGGAGCGAGAGAAGCCGGCCGTCGGTGCCCAACTCGACCACGTACTCCGCGATCTCGGTCGCGATCCGGCGGACCATTTCGAGCCGTTGGGCGACGGCCGTGACGTCCCGGACCGTCACCAGGTCCTCGATCTCCAGCGCGGAGAGCGTGCCCGCGACCTCGTCGAGCCGGAGCTTGTACCGCTCCAGGGTCGCGAGCGCCTGGTTGGCCCGGGAGAGGATCGCGGCGGACTCCTCCAGGACCCGGCGCTCCCCGTCCACGTAGAGCGCGATCAGGCGCATCGACTGCGAGACCGAGACGACCGGGAAGTTGCACTGCTTGGAGACCCGGTCCGCCGTGCGGTGGCGGGTGCCGGTCTCCTCGGTGGGGATGGAGGCGTCCGGGACCAGCTGCACGCCGGCCCGCAGGATCTTGGTCATGTCCTTGTCGAGGATCAGGGCACCGTCGAGCTTGGCCAGCTCACGCAGGCGCGTCGCGGTGAACTCCACGTCCAGCACGAATCCGCCGGTGCACATCGACTCGACGGTCTTGTCCATGCCGAGCACGATCAGCCCGCCGGTGTTGCCGCGGAGGATGCGCTCCAGGCCGTCCCGCAGCGCCATTCCGGGCGCGACGGCGCTCAGCGAGGTGCGCATCAGCGCCTCGTTACCGGTGCCTTGGCCGGACTTTCCGGGCGCTGCTGCCCGGTCGTTGGCTGCCACTGCACTCCTCCGGTCACAGGTTCGCGGTGCCCTTGCGTCCCTCGTTCCGTTCGTACGGACGGTCGAGACCAGGGCAAAGTCTACCGGCGCGCGTTCTCCTCCTGCGGGGCCTGTGCGCGGGGTCGGCGCGGGAGGACCCTCAGCGCATCACCCATGTTGGCGACTTCTGTGACCTTCATACCGGCCGGGACCCTGCCCGGGTCGGTCGGGACCAGCGCGTGCGTGAAGCCCAGCCGGTGCGCCTCGGCCAGCCTGCGCTGGACGCCCGTGACCCGTCTGACCTCGCCCGCGAGGCCCACCTCGCCGATCGCGACGAGGTTCTTGGGCAGGGGGGTGTCGCTCGCCGCGCTGGCCAGTGCCAGCGCGACCGCGAGGTCCGCCGCGGGCTCGGAGAGCTTCACGCCGCCGACCGTCGCGCTGTAGATGTCCCGCTTGCCGAGCGCGCTGATCCGGCCGCGCTGCTCCAGCACGGCGAGCATCATCGACACCCGGGACGTCTCCAGGCCCGAGGTGGTGCGCCGGGGCGAGGGGATCTGGGAATCGACCGTCAGCGCCTGCACTTCGGCGACCAGCGGGCGCTTGCCCTCCAGGGTGACGGTGAGGCAGGTGCCGGGCACGGGCTCGTCGCGCCGGGTGAGGAAGAGACCGGAGGGGTCGGCGAGGCCGGTGATGCCCTCGTCGTGCAGCTCGAAGCAGCCGACCTCGTCGGTCGCGCCGTACCTGTTCTTGACGCCGCGCACGAGCCGCAGGCGGGCGTGGCGGTCGCCCTCGAAGGACAGCACCACGTCGACGAGGTGCTCCAGCAGCCGGGGGCCCGCGATCGCCCCGTCCTTGGTGACGTGACCGACCAGCAGCGTGGACATGCCGCGCTCCTTGGAGGCCCGGATGAGGGCCCCGGCGACCTCCCGGACCTGCGCCATGCCGCCCGGCGCCCCGTCGATCTCGGGCGACGCGACGGTCTGCACGGAGTCGAGGATGAGGAGCGAGGGCTTGACCGCGTCCAGATGACCGAGGACGGCGGACAGGTCCGTCTCCGCGGCGAGGTAGAGGTGGTCGTTGATCGCCCGGATCCGGTCGGCGCGCAGCCGCACCTGGCTCGCGGACTCTTCGGCCGTGACGTAGAGCGTGCGGTGGTCGTCGCTCGCCGCCTTCGCCGCGACGTCCAGCAGCAGCGTCGACTTGCCGACGCCCGGCTCGCCCGCCAGGAGCACCACGGCCCCGGGCACGAGGCCGCCGCCGAGCACCCGGTCCAGCTCGCCGACGCCGGTCGATCTGGCGGTGGCCTGCCGGCTGTCGACCTGGCCGATGGGGAGCGCGGCGGCACTGACCCGGCCCGCCGCGGTGGTCCGCACGGCGGGGGCGCCGCCGAACTCCTCGACCGTCCCCCACGCCTGGCATTCGGGGCAACGGCCGAGCCATTTGGCGGTCGTCCAGCCGCACTCGGTGCAGCGGTAAGACGGCCGGTCCTTCGCGGATTTCGTACGGGCAGCCATGTCGCAACCGTATAGGTGGGGTCCGACAGTCCCGCCGGGTGCCGCCGGGTGCCGCCGGGTGCCCGCCGGTCCGGAGGCCGTCCGGGAGGCCGTCCGGAGCTGTCCGTGGCCGCCCAGAGCCGCCCCGCGCGGGTGGATGTGCGCGCCGGAGCGGACGGGGGCGCGCCCCGGAGCCCGCTCGGCTTCGACGGAATGAGGTATTCCTGTCCCCTTTCGAGGGATACGTTCACCCGTAAGGCTTAAAACTGCCGAAGGATGGCCAAAGATGTGCCTTGCGCTGCCTACGGTCGCAAGGTGACGAGCAGCAGTCTGGAGCCACCCACGCACACCACCGGCGCACACCGGGCGAGGCACGGTGCGCCCCACCTCTCGACGCACTCCTCGCCATGCCGCCCGCCCGCTCGTTACGAACCACATCTCGACGGCCTGTTCACCTACTGCCTCTCCGTGCTCTGCGACCACGACGCCGCCATCGAGGCGCTCGGCGGGGTGCTCGCGATCGCGGAACGACAGGAGGGCCGGTGCCCGCCGGGCGAGGAGGAACGTAAATCCTGGCTGTACGCCCTGGCCAGGTGGATGTGCATGCGCAGGCTCGCCGACCAGAAGCAGGGCAGCAGGCCGCACCGGCACAAGGCCGGGAAGCGGCCGGGGCGGCTGCCGGTGCAGCAGGAGACCAAGGGGGCGGGCGGCCCGCCCGGCAAGCAGCCGGGCGGCTCCCCGGGCGGTCCCTCGGCCAGGCAGCCGGGCGGTACGGCCGCCCCGGGGTCGCGGACCGGACGCCGTGCGTCCCCGACCGCCGCCGCGAAGACCCCCGCCGCCCCTCTCGTGCAGGCCGGTGCGCAGGGCGGTCCGGGGTGCGCCCCCGAGTCCGAGGCCGCAGCCGAGGCGCACCGCCGCGAACTCGCCCAGCTGGCCTGGCCCGAGGCCGCGGGCACCACCCCCGAACAGCGCGAGGCGCTCGAACTGGCGGTGCGCCACCGCCTTGCCCCGGCCGCCGTCGCCTCCGTGCTGGGCCTCGCCCCGGCGGCCGCCCGCGAGCTCCTGGCCGCCGCGTCCTGCGAGGTGGAACGCACCCGCGCCGCCCTCGCCGTCGCCGAGACCGGCAACTGTCCGCTCGTCGCCCGGCTCACCGGCGACCGCCGCGTCCTGCTCTCCACCACCCTGCGCCGCGAGCTCGTCCGGCACGTCGACGACTGCCCCCGCTGCCGCGGGGCCGCCGAGCGGGCCGGCGCCCGGGGGCCGTGGCCGGGCGCCGCGGTCGCCCCGGCCGCCGCGCTGCCGGTCGTCGAGGCGCCCCGGCCCTCCGCGTACGTCGCGCTGGCGCACGCCCGGCGCAACCGCTCGGGCGGCCCCCGGTTCGACCGGGCGGGCTTCCCCATGAACCCGAAGGACCACGCCGCGCGCCGCGACCGGCTGCGGGCCGGGGTCGTCACGACGACGGTGGTCGCGACGGTCGTCGCGGCCCCGATGATCGCGCTGTGGACGGCCTACCGGGGCGCGCCGCAGGCCGGTGGGGGCCGCGAGGGCTCGTCGGTCGCCGCCACCGAGACCGACACCCGGCACGAGCACGACGGCGCCTCGGACGGTCATTACGAGAACACGGGCAACGCCCGGCCCCGGCCCGAGGCCCGCTTCGGGGACGGCCGGGCCCCGGACGTCTCGGCGGAGGTGGTCAGCGCGGGCCGGGACGGCGCCGGCGGGCTCACCGTCGAGGCCCGTTCGTCCGGCGGCACGACCCTGATCCGGCTGACCGCGTCGGGCGGCGCCCCCGTCGCCTGGTCGGCCCGCGCCAACGCGTCCTGGCTGGGCCTGAGCCGTGGCTCGGGCACGCTCGCCGCGGGCGAGAGCGTCACGGTCCGCGTCCTCGTGGACCACCGGCGGGAACCGTCCGGCCCGTGGAGCGCGCGCGTCGGACTCGCCCCGTCGGGGGCCGCGGTGGTGATCAGGGGGCACGGGGCGGCGGAGCCGGCGCCCGGCGAACCCGGGCCGGCCGCACCCTCCGTCACTCCCCGCCCGTCCGCCCCGCCCGCCTCCTCGCCGCGGCCCACGCAGTCGACCGGGCCGACCCCCGGCCCCAGCGACACCGCGCCGTCACCGACGGACCCGGGCCCGACCGGCCCGTCGTCCCCGGACCCGTCCCACCCCCCGACCCCCACCGGCCCGGGCGGCTCCACCCCACCGGACTGAGGACGCCGGGCCCGCCCGGACCCTTGGGGCCCGTCCGGATCCCCGGGCCGGTCGTGCCCTCGGGCCCGTACGGTCATGCCGTCATGCCGTCATGCCGTCATGCCGTCATGCCGTCATGCCGTTACGCCGGATCGACCGGGTCCGCCGGGTGCGGGGCCATCGGCAGGAGCGCGGACAGCCGCTCCTCGCACAGCTCGACCAGGCGGGCGTACGCCTTCTTGCCCATCAGCTCGACGAGTTCGGGGCGGTAGGACACGTAGACCGGCTCCCCGGCCCCGTGCGCCGAGGTCGCCGACGTGCACCACCAGTGCAGGTCGTGGCCGCCCGGGCCCCAGCCCCTGCGGTCGTACTCGCCGATCGACACCTGGAGCACCCGGGTGTCGTCGGGCCGGTCGATCCAGTCGTACGTGCGCCGGATCGGCAGCTGCCAGCAGACGTCCGGCTTGGTCTCCAGGGGCTCCCGGCCCTCCCGCAGTGCCAGGATGTGCAGCGAACAGCCCGCGCCCGCCGCGAAGCCGGGGCGGTTCTGGAAGATGCAGGAGCCCTTCCAGCGCCGCGTCTGGCGTTCCCCGTCGTCGTCGACCTGGACCCAGCCCGTCTCCGTACCGACGTCGTGGAACTGCCACAGCTCGGGGGTCAGCCGTGCGACGTGGCCCGCCACCCGCTCCTCGTCGTCCTCGTCCGAGAAGTGCGCGCCCAGCGTGCAGCACCCGTCGTCCGCGCGCCCCGCCTGGATGCCCTGGCAGCCGCTGCCGAAGACGCAGGTCCACCTGGAGGTCAGCCAGGTCAGGTCGCAGCGGAAGATCTGTTCGTCGTCCGCGGGGTCCGGGAACTCGACCCAGGCGCGTGCGAAATCGATCCCCTTCTCGTCCTCGACCCGGTCCCCGGCCCGGTCCGGCCCGTTCACTTCCTGCCGCATCTCCTGCTTCGTTCTCTGCTTCTTCGTGTTTTTGCCCGGCTTCGCCTTTTTCGTCTTTGGCACGCGCCAAGGGTAAGGCCGACCGGCAATTGGGGGGTGGGAGAAGGAGCGGAGCTGGGTGCGTGCAGATGCAAGGCGGAGGATTGAGGCAACGCGGAGCGTTGTTGATTGACGACAACGCCGCAGATGTGCGTGCCCGGCCCCGCGACGCCGCCTCCCGATTGTCGGTCGGCCTGAGTCCGCGGGGCCGGTAGCGTTCCGGGTATGAGACTCGGAGTCCTCGACGTGGGTTCGAACACGGTGCACCTGCTGGTGGTGGACGCGCACCCCGGGGCCCGCCCCCTGCCCGCGCACTCGCACAAGGCGGAACTGCGCCTGGCCGAACTCCTCGACGAGGACGGGGCGATAGGCCCCGAGGGCGTGGACCGGCTGGTGGCGACGATCACCGACGCGCTCCAGGCCGCCGAGGACAAGGGCTGCGAGGACGTGCTGCCGTTCGCCACGTCCGCGGTGCGCGAGGCGAGCAACGTCGACCAGGTGCTGGCCCGGGTGCGCGAGGAGACGGGCGTCGAACTCGCCGTCCTCAGCGGCGCGGAGGAGGCCCGGCTCACCTTCCTCGCCGCCCGCCGCTGGTACGGCTGGTCGTCGGGGCGGCTGCTGGTGCTGGACATCGGGGGCGGTTCGCTGGAGATCGCCTACGGCATGGACGAGGAGCCGGCCGCCGCGGTGTCGCTGCCGCTCGGGGCCGGCCGGCTCACCGCCGGATGGCTGCCGGGCGACCCGCCGGACCCGGCGGAGGTGAAGGCGCTGCGCCGCCACGTGCGGGCCGGCATCGCCCGCAGCGTCGGGGAGTTCACCCGCCTCGGCCGCCCGGACCACGTCGTGGCCACCTCCAAGACCTTCAAGCAGCTCGCCAGGATCGCGGGCGCCGCGCGCTCCACCGAGGGCCTGTACGTGCAGCGCGGCCTCACCCGCAAGGCGCTGGAGGACTGGGTGCCGAAGCTGGCGACGATGACCGTCGAGCAGCGGAGCACCCTGCCAGGCGTCTCCGAGGGCCGGGCCGGCCAGCTGCTCGCCGGGGCGCTGGTCGCCGAGGGAGCCATGGACCTGTTCGAGGTCGAGGAGCTGGAGATCTGCCCCTGGGCGCTGCGCGAGGGCGTCATCCTGCGCCGCCTGGACCACCTGCCGGCGGAGCGGGCCGCGCTGAGCTGAGCGGGGGCGCGCCGAGCCGCGCGGTGGCGTGCCGAGTGCGCGGGGTACGCCGGGCCCGTACGCGAGGCGGCCCCGGAGGTCGTACGGGACGTGCCGAGCCCGTACGAAAAGGCCGGTCGTGGGCCGTACGGAAGGGCCGGTCGGGACCGGGCGGGAGGCCGGCCGGGGCCGGGCGGGAGGCGGTCCGGGGGTCGTGCGGCGGCCGGAATCCGCCACATGGCCCTGCTCACTTTCCGCCCGGAACCCTCGGTCCGGCGTACGGCTGCCCGTACGCTGTTCCAGTGGCAGAACCAGTGGTGCGCATCCCGGATGCGAAGGTCGCCCTGTCGACGGCCTCCGTCTACCCGGAGTCGACGGCGACGGCCTTCGAGATCGCCGCGCGTCTCGGTTACGACGGCGTCGAGGTCATGGTGTGGACCGATCCGGTCAGCCAGGACATCGAGGCGCTGCGCAGGCTCTCGGACCACCACCGGGTACCGATCCTCGCCGTCCACGCGCCCTGCCTGCTGATCACCCAGCGCGTCTGGTCCACCGATCCGTGGGTGAAGCTCCAGCGGGCCCGGAACGCGGCGGAGAAGCTGGGGGCGACGACCGTGGTCGTCCACCCGCCGTTCCGGTGGCAGCGCAACTACGCGCGCGACTTCGTCACCGGGATCTGGCGCATGGCCGACGAGACCGACGTGCGGTTCGCCGTCGAGAACATGTACCCCTGGCGCTACCGGGACCGCGAGATGCTCGCGTACGCCCCCGAGTGGGACGTCACCGACAACGACTACCGCCACTTCACCGTGGACCTCTCGCACACCGCGACGGCCCGCACCGACGGCATGGCCATGGTCGGGCGGATGGGCGACCGCCTCGCCCACGTCCACCTCGCCGACGGCAAGGGCTCCAACAAGGACGAGCACCTCGTACCCGGCCGCGGCGACCAGCCCTGCGCCGAACTCCTGGAGCACCTGGCCCGCACCGGCTTCGACGGCCACGTCGTCATCGAGGTCAATACCCGCCGCGCCATGTCCACCGCCGAACGCGAGGCCGACCTGGCGGAGGCCCTGGCCTTCACCCGGCTCCACCTGGCGTCGTCCCCGGACCGGGCGCCGCGCCCGTGACCGACGGCCCCAAGCGCCGCGGCCGCCCCTCCCGCACCACCGGTCCCGACGGCCCGGACGCGCGCACCCGCATCCTCGACGCGGCCCGCACCGAATTCGCGGAGCGCGGCTACGACAAGACGTCGATCCGGGGCGTGGCCAGGGCGGCGGGCGTGGACGCCGCCCTGGTCCACCACTACTTCGGTACGAAGGACGAGGTCTTCGCCGCCGCCGTCGAGCTGTCCTTCGAACCGGCCCTGGTGATCCCGGCCGTCCTGGGCGAGGGCCCGGACGGCCTGGGGGAACGGCTGGCCCGCTACTTCCTCTCCGTGTGGGAGAACCCGGCGTCCAGGGCCCCGCTGCTGGCGATCATGCGGTCCGCGCTGACGCACGAGGCGGCGGCGAAGGTGCTGCGGGGCTTCGTGCTGCGCCGGCTCCTGGAGCGCGTGGCGGAGACGCTGGACGTACCGGACCCCACGTTCCGCGCGGAACTGGCGGCCTCGCACATGATCGGGATCGTGATGATGCGTTACGTGCTCCGGACGGAGCCGCTGGCCTCGGCGCCGCCCGAGAAGATCGTCGGGATGGTCGCGCCGACGCTCCAGCGCTATCTGACGGAGACCTGAGCCCCGCGGCCCACCCCCACGGCGCGGCCCCCGCTCCCACCTGCTCGGTCGCCCGCCCCGCCCCCGGTCCCGTAGCGTTTCCGTACCGACCACCCACCGAGCACCCCGTCCCGCATGGCGGACGATGTGTCCAGATCTTGGAGCCGGGGGCGTACGCTCGGAAACAGTCTTTGATGTCGAAGGAGCGAGAGACGATGCCCCAGCTGAGGTCCCGCACTGTCACCCACGGCCGGAACATGGCGGGCGCCCGCGCCCTTATGCGGGCCTCGGGCGTAGCGAGCGAGGACATCGGCAAGCCGATCATCGCGGTCGCCAACTCCTTCACCGAGTTCGTCCCCGGCCACACCCACCTGGCGCCGGTCGGCCGGATCGTCTCCGAGGCCATCAGGGCCGCGGGCGCCGTGCCGCGCGAGTTCAACACCATCGCCGTCGACGACGGCATCGCGATGGGCCACGGCGGGATGCTGTACAGCCTCCCCTCCCGCGACCTGATCGCCGATTCCGTCGAGTACATGGTCGAGGCGCACTGCGCGGACGCGCTGATCTGCATCTCCAACTGCGACAAGATCACCCCCGGCATGCTGATGGCCGCGATGCGCCTCGACATCCCGACGGTCTTCGTCTCCGGCGGTCCGATGGAGGCCGGCAAGGCCACCCTCGTCGACGGCACGGTCCGCAAGCTCGACCTGGTCAACGCGATCAGCGACGCCGTGGACGAGAGCATCTCGGACGAGGACATCCTCCGCATCGAGGAGAACGCCTGCCCCACCTGCGGCAGTTGTTCCGGCATGTTCACCGCCAACTCGATGAACTGCCTGACCGAGGCCCTGGGCCTGTCCCTGCCGGGCAACGGCTCAGTCCTCGCCACGCACACCGCCCGCCGGGCGCTGTACGAGGAGGCGGGCCGCACGGTCGTCGAGATCACCAGGCGTTACTACGAGCAGGACGACGCGACGGTCCTGCCCCGCTCCATCGGCACCCGTGCCGCGTTCGACAACGCGATGGCGCTCGACATCGCGATGGGCGGCTCCACCAACACGATCCTGCACCTGCTGGCCGCCGCGCAGGAGGCCGAGCTGGACTACGACCTCGCCGACATCGACGCGGTCTCGCGCCGCGTCCCCTGTCTGGCGAAGGTCGCGCCCAACGTGGCCCCCGGCGGCACGTACTACATGGAGGACGTGCACCGGGCCGGCGGCATCCCCGCCATCCTCGGCGAGCTGCACCGCGGCGGACTGCTCGACGAGAACGTGCACTCGGTCCACTCCGACTCCCTCGCCGAGTGGCTGAAGAACTGGGACGTCCGCGGCGGCTCGCCGTCCCCCGAGGCCGTCGAGCTGTGGCACGCGGCCCCCGGATGCGTCCGTTCCGCCACCGCCTTCTCGCAGTCCGAGCGCTGGGACTCCCTCGACCTCGACGCCGCCGGCGGCTGCATCCGCGACCTGGCGCACGCGTACTCCAAGGACGGCGGCCTGGCGGTCCTCAAGGGGAACCTCGCGGTGGACGGCTGCGTCGTGAAGACGGCGGGCGTCGACGAGTCGATCTGGACCTTCGAGGGCCCGGCGGTCGTCTGCGAGTCGCAGGACGAGGCCGTGGACAAGATCCTCCGCAAGGAGATCAAGGAGGGCGACGTCGTCGTCATCCGCTACGAGGGCCCGCGCGGCGGCCCCGGCATGCAGGAGATGCTCTACCCCACCTCCTTCCTCAAGGGCCGCGGCCTCGGCAAGAGCTGCGCCCTGGTGACCGACGGCCGTTTCTCCGGCGGCACGTCGGGCCTGTCCATCGGCCACGCGTCGCCGGAGGCCGCGTCGGGCGGCACGATCGCGCTGGTCGAGGACGGCGACCGGATCAGGATCGACATCCCGAACCGCTCGATCGAGCTGCTGGTCCCCGAGGCCGAGCTGGCCGGTCGCCGCGAGGCGCTGAACGGCGTGTACGCGCCGAAGAACCGCGAGCGCAAGGTCTCGGTGGCGCTGCGCGCGTACGCCGCGATGGCCACGAGCGCGGACCGGGGCGCGGTGCGGGACGTGACCAAGCTCGGCTGACGTCCCGCCGACGGCTCGCCGACGCCCTTCACGGCCTCACGGCCCGTCGACTCATCGACCGGGAAGGCCCGGCCCCGCTTCCACCCGGGGTCCGGGCCTCTCCCACGAGCGCTCCCGGGGTCCGGTGCCGCCGCCCGTCTGCTCCACCCGCCCCGTCTGCTCCACCCGCCCCGCTCATCCCGCTCGCCCCGTGCTCACCAGCCGGCGGGGTCCTTCCCGTCCACGGCGAACACCGACCCGTCGGGCGCCGTCCCGAAGACGGTCCGCTCGGCGGCCACGGGGGCGGGCAGGAGCGAGGAGTACGTGAGCTTCCCGCCCCGCAGCCGCGGGCCCGTCTGGCCCAGCAACGTGCCGCGCTCGGTGTCCACGGCGAGCAGCCGCCCGTCCGCCGCGGAGAAGTACAGCCGGTTCCCGGCGGCGAGCACGGGGGCCGACGTCCGTCCGGCGGCGGTCTCCAGCTGCCAGCGCACCGCCTTCTCGCCCCCGGCCCGGGTGTCGACGGCGACCAGGGTGCCGCCGTGCGCCAGCAGATAGGCGGTGTCACCGCCCACCACGACCTCCGGCTCGTTCATCCGGAACGGCAGCGCCACCCGTTCGACGTGCCGCCGCCCGGGGTCGTAGCGGACCAGCCCGACCGTCTGGGCGTCCCCGTTCATGGCGGTCAGGACGAGCGCGCCGGCGGCGGACCCCACCGGGGTCAGCATCCCGTCCAGCCGCCGCTGCCACCTCGCGCGCCCCGTCTTCGCGTCCACGGCCGTGATCAGCGTGGTGGACCCGTAGGCCGAGTGCTCGAACGCGTAGGCCAGCCCCGTCGTCCCGTCGTACAGCGCGTAGTCCGGGCGCTGGTGGCCGGTGAGCGGATGCCGCCACAGGGACACCCCGGTCGCCGCGTCGAGCGCCTCGGTCGTGCCGTCCTCGGCGACGAGCAGCAGTGAGTCGCCCGCGGCGAACGGGGTGCCCACGTACGCGGAGAGGTCCGTGTCCCAGACCTGCTCGCCCCGGGCGGGGTCGTACGCCCGGAGCCTCCCGCCCGGCACCGCCGTGTGCACCAGACCGCCGGAGACCGACACGACACCGACCGCCGGGACGTCGCCGGCACCGGCACCGGCATCGGTGCCGGAATCGGCCTCGGCCTCGGCATCGGCCGCCGCAGCGGTACGGGACCACAGCACCCGGCCGTCCGAGGGGTCCAGCCGGGCGACCCCGACACCGCCCGCCGCGCAGTACAGCGCGACGGGACCGCCGCCGTCGCCTTCCGTCCCCCCGGAGTCGCCCGGTGCCTCCGCCCCATCGACCCCGCCCGCCGGGGAACAGACCGGCGTCGAGCTTCCGGCGGTACGCAGCGACGTCCGCCACGGCGCGAACGCATCCGCCACCCCCTTGGCCCCGCCGGTCCCACCCGACTCACCAGTACCGCCCGAACCGCCCGAGCCGCCCACCGCACCGGCCGCCCACACCCCACCGGCCCCCACGACCAGCAGCGCCGCGGTGGCCGCCAGCCACCGCCGCCCGGACCCTTTCCCCGCCGCCCCGCCGGTCCGCTCCCTCCTGCCCGACGCACCCGCACCCACGTGCGTGTCAGCGTCCGGGCCCGGGGCGGTTTCCGCGTCGCTCCCCGGCACGTTCCCCGGCACCAGCGCCGACACCGCAGCCGTCGGCTCGAAGGCCGCCGCCGGTCGCCGCTGCGACGGTATGAACGCGGCGGCCTCGTACGACGGAGGGCGCAGCGCCCGCATGATCTCGTCCGGGGTGGGCCGCCCGGCGGGGTCCTTCGCCAGGCACTGCCCGATCAGCGGGACCAGGTCCTCCGGCACGCCCGTCAGATCGGCCTCGTCGTGCACCACCTGGTAGGCCACGATGTACGGGCTGGCCGAGTCGAAGGGCCCCCGGCCGGTCGCCGCGTGGACGAGCACGCCCCCCAGGGCGAACACATCGGCGGCGGGCCCGACCTCGCGCGGTCGCTGGAACTGCTCGGGCGCCATGTACGGCGGCGAGCCGATCAACTTGCCCGTCTCGGTGCGCAGATCGCTGTCGTACGGCCGGGAGATCCCGAAGTCGATGACCTTGGGGCCGGAGTCGGAGAGCAGCACGTTGCTCGGCTTGAGGTCGCGGTGGATCACCCCGGCCCGGTGGATGTCGCGCAGCGCCTCGGCGAGCCCCGCCGTCAGCCTGCGCAGTTCCGCGGGGGCCATCGGCCCGTTCCGCTTCACCTGGTCGGCGAGGGTGGGGCCGGGTACGTAGAGGGTGGCCATCCAGGGCAGCACCGCGTCCGGATCGGCGTCGACCACCGGTGCCGTGAAGGCGCCGCTGACCCGCCGGGCGGCCCCGACCTCCTGCCGGAAACGCGCCCTGAACTCGGGATCCGCCGCGTACTGCTGGTGCACCACCTTGACGGCGAGCTGAAGGCCGGAGGCGGAGCGCGCCAGATGCACCACGCCCATGCCGCCCGCGCCGAGACGTGCCTCGAGGCAGTACTGCCCGGCGTACTCCGGATGCTCCGCTTCCGGATCGGTCCCGGTCCCTCGCAGCGGCGGCATCGCCCACCCCCGTGTGTTCGTCCGCAAGCGCGACGCACGGAGCCTAGTCGATGGTGCGTGAGATCCGGGGGGAGCTATGTAGCCTGCGCGTCGTACACCCAACTCTCAACGGGGGAGGGCCACATGGCCACGGAAGAGCGCACGGAAGAGCACACGGAAAAGCGCGTGGAAGAGCGCACGGGGGAGCACGCCGACGACACCGCCACGGTCACGGCCACCGCCGCCGACGGCGCCGAGGAGGTGGAGGCGCTCGCCGGTTCCGGCGACGTCCCCAGGTACCCGATCGCGCCCGGCTACCGCGTCAACGTCCGCCGGGGACCGGGCACCAAGTACGGGATCGTCAGGACCCTCCCGTACGGAATGCGGGTCCCGGTCTACTGCCAGAAGCCGGGGGAGCGGGTCACCGGCCCGTACGGCACCTCGAACCTCTGGGACAACATCGCCAACGGCCAGTTCGTCTCGGACGCCTACGTCCACACCGGCAGCGACGGCTACATCGCCCCGCGCTGCGACTGACGACGCCCGGCGGATACGGGGCACCGCGGGGTACGGGGACGGGCGCGGGCGTGACGGGGATCGCGGCAGGGGCGGCGACGGCGCGGGGATAATCGACCTCGTGAGCGAGAACAGCGAAGCCCCCGGTTCCGGCCCCGCGCCCGGCAGCACCGCGCCCGGTTCCACCCCCGGCCCGCAGCCCGAGCCCCTGCGCTTCTTCGGTACGACCTGGGTCGACCACAGCGGGGGTTACGGGCTGCGCCGGGTCGGGGTCTCGATCGGCTCCCTGGTCGCGGCGGTCGCCGCCTGCTTCGTGCTCCGCTTCGCCTACCAGGGGCTGGAGATCGCCGACGTGGGCGGTTTCGTCGGCATGCTGGTGGTCCTGATGTTCGCCATCTGCAGCGCCATCGCCTTCCGCAAGACGTGGGAAGGGTTCAACCGCCGCCCCACCGACCCGGTGCGCGAGGCCAACCTGCGCGGCCTCAAGACGATCGGCTTCGTCGGCTCGCTGCTCGCGTACTTCCTCCGTACGTTCCGGGAGGCACCGGGCGAGCGGCTGCACCGCACGGAGTACGAGACGGCCCTGGCCCGTTACGAGAAGCGTCGCTCGGCCCGCACCGGGAACCCGGCGGCCCGCAAGAACACCAAGGGCAAGCGCCCCAAGCGCAAGTAACCCCGCGCTTCCGCCTCCCTTCCTCCGCACTGCTGGACCCCCGCGTTCCCGCCGCCCGCGCTTCCGCGCTTCCGCGCTCCCGCCGCCCGTGCCTTCGCACCCCCGCACGCCCTCCGCCCGGCCCTCCCCTGGTCCTGCCCCGACTCCGCCCGGCCCCGTCCTGTCCTGTTCGTTTCCTTGACGGGTGGATGAGCCGGGAGAAAAATTCATCGCATGATGAATTCTTCGGGCGTCGCCGTCGAGGCCCGTGGCCTCACCGTCGTACGAGGCAACCGCACCGTCCTCCGCGGCCTCGACTTCACCGTCCGGCCCGGCAGGATCACCGGCCTCCTCGGCCCCTCCGGCTGCGGCAAATCCACCCTGATGCGTGCCGTCGTGGGCACCCAGGCCAAGGTCACCGGCACCCTCCTCGTGCTCGGCAGCCCCGCGGGCCACCCCACCCTCCGCCCGCGCGTCGGCTACGTCACCCAGAACCCGTCGGTCCACACCGACCTGACCGTCCGGCAGAACCTCGATCACTTCGCGGCGATCCTCCGGCCGGGACGCCGGCACCGGGATGCCCGCCGCACCGACGTCGCGCGCGTCCTCACCGAGGTCGACCTGGCCGACCGCGCCGACGCCCTCGCCGGAGCCCTCTCCGGCGGCCAGCTCACCCGCGTCTCCCTGGCCGTCGCCCTGCTCGGCGCCCCGGAACTCCTGGTCCTCGACGAACCGACCGTGGGCCTGGACCCCGTGCTCCGCCGCGACCTGTGGAGCCTCTTCCACCGCCTCGCCGACGAGCACGGCACCACCCTCCTCGTCTCCTCCCACGTCATGGACGAGGCCGAACGCTGCCACCGGCTGCTCCTCATGCGCGAGGGCGCGATCCTCGCCGACGGCACTCCCGAGGCACTGCGCACCGTCGCCCGCTCCGACACCGTCGAAGCGGCCTTCCTCCACCTGGTCGACCGCGCCGCCACCCGTCAGGAGACCGCCGAATGAGCCCGGCCCGCACCCTCGCCACCGCCGCCCGGGTCCTGCGCCAACTGGCCCACGACCCCCGTACCGTCGCCCTGCTGCTCCTGGTCCCGGTCCTGATGATCACGCTGCTCCGGTACGTGTTCGACGGCAGCCCCAGCACCTTCGACGCCATCGGCGCCTCGCTCCTCGGCATCTTCCCGCTGATCACGATGTTCCTGGTGACCTCGATCGCCACCCTGCGCGAACGCACCTCCGGCACCCTCGAACGCCTCCTCGCGATGCCGCTCGGCAAGGGCGACCTGATCGCCGGCTACGCCCTCGCGTTCGGCGCCGTCGCGGTCCTCCAGTCCCTGCTGGCCACCGCGGTCTCGGTGTGGGCGCTCGGCCTGGACGTCCTCGGCTCCCCATGGCTGCTGCTCCTCGTCGCCCTGCTCGGCACGGCCCTGGGCCTGTTCGTCTCGGCCTTCGCCGCATCCGAGTTCCAGGCCGTCCAATTCATGCCCGCCGTGATCTTCCCGCAGCTCCTGCTCTGCGGACTCTTCGTCCCCCGCGACCGGATGGCCCCAGCCCTCGAAGCCCTCTCGAACGTCCTGCCCATGTCGTACGCGGTCGACGGCATGAACGAGGTCCGCCACCACGCCGACATCACCGGCGACTTCGTCCGCGACATCGTGGTCGTCGCGGGCTGCGCCGTCCTGGTCCTCGTCCTCGGCGCCGCCACCCTCCGCCGCCGCACGGCCTGAGCCGCCCCGGTGCGAGGATGACGGCGTCGGCACGACGCCCCGTCGCCACAGCACGTCGTCGCCGTCGGCACACGCACCGAGATCCGCGAGCACCGCCCGGAGGGTGAACCACATGACCCAGACAGTTGCAGTCCTCGGCACCGGAAAGATCGGCGAGGCCCTGCTCAGCGGCATGATCCGGGCAGGCTGGCGCCCGGGGAACCTGCTGGTCACCACCCGCCGCTCCGAGCGCGCCGAGGAACTCCACAACCGCTACGGCGTCGAGTCCGTCACCAACGCCGAGGCCGCCGCCCGCGCCGACATCCTCATCCTCGCGGTCAAGCCCCAGGACATGGGCCGGCTGCTCGACGAACTCGCCCCGCACGTCACCGCCGACCGCCTGGTCATCAGCGCCGCAGCGGGCATCACGACCGCCTCCATCGAGGACCGCCTCACCGGGGGGACCCCGGTCGTGCGCGTCATGCCGAACACCCCCGTCCTGGTCGACGAGGGCATGTCCGTCATCTCCGCGGGCAGCCACGCCACCACCGGCCACCTCGACGCCGCCGAGGCGATCTTCGGCGGCGTCGGCAAGACCCTCCGCGTCCCCGAGTCCCAGCAGGACGCGGCGACCGCCCTCTCCGGCTCCGGCCCCGCCTACTTCTACTTCCTCGTCGAGGCGATGACCGACGCGGGCATCCTGCTCGGCCTGCCCCGCGCCCAGGCCCACGAACTGATCGTCCAGGCCGCCATCGGCGCCGCCGTCATGCTCCGCGACAGCGGCGAGCACCCGGTCAAGCTCCGCGAGGCCGTCACCAGCCCGGCCGGCACCACCATCAGCGCCATCCGCGAGCTGGAGAACCACGGCGTGCGCGCCGCCCTCATCGCCGCCCTCGAAGCCGCCCGCGACCGCAGCCGCGAACTCGCCTCCGGCAACGGCTGAGCCCCTACCGGGCTGAGCCCCTACTGGGCGGATACGCCCTTCAACACGTCCGCCGTGGTCACGACCCGGGCGAACCGCCCGCCGTGCAGCGACACCGCCGTCGCCCGGGTCAGCTCCTCCGCGGTCTGCGTCCAGCCGAAGGGCCCGGCCAGGTCGAAGGTGTGCATCGCGTCCAGCGGGAACAGCACGTCGTACCCGAGGTTCCCGCCCATCCGCGCGGTCGTCTCGTTGCACATGTTCGTCTGGATGCCCACGACCACGAACTGCGAGACCCCCGCGCCCTTCAGCCAGGCGCCCAGATCCGGCTCGCCGTAGAACGCCGAGTTCACGGTCTTCCGGACCAGCACCTCCGG